>JAFGGA010000153.1 GCA_016930835.1 Deltaproteobacteria bacterium | reverse complement strand
AAGATCAAACGTCATTCCGCGACTTGATCGCGGAATCCAAGCCTTGCATCTCATCATTTTCAAAAGGCTAAACGGTTACGCAAGTTCTTATTGTTTTCATTTCATTCATTTCATCAACCGGATAGTTTCAGGCGTTGCCCGTTGAATCATCAAACTTCATGGTTCCGTGATTGAAAAGCCGGTTCCATCTTCCTAGAGGATGCGCGGGCAAAAAGCCGTGATAAAAATCGATTGGATAGTCATTTATGAAATCCGGGAAAGGAGCGAATCTCATGACCGCTGACAAACTGGAAAAGGATGTGCCGGTTATCTATAAAAGGCAGGGGAAGGTGGGCCATATCATACTGAACAGGCCGGAAAAACGTAACGCGTTGAACAGCACAGTCTGGCAGGCCATAGGCAAGGCGGTGGCAGCAGCGAAGCGGGATGAAGAGGCCAGAGTGGTTATCCTCCAAGGAGCGGGAAAATCCTTCTGCGCCGGCCTTGATCTGAGCGCCGAGAACGAATTGATGAAGATATTCGGGGGAAAGCCCACTGCAAAACAGAAGGTTGAAGCCTATAACATGATCATTGAAACCCAGGAGATTCACACAAGGCTTGAACGCATACCGAAGCCCACCATTGCAGCCATTCATGGGCACTGCCTCGGGGCGGGGCTTGAGCTGGTTGTCTGCTGTGATATCAGGCTGTGCTCTGCTGAAACAGTTTTTGCCCTGCCGGAGGCAACGCTTGCAATCATTACCGACGTTGGCGGGTTGCAGCGTTTACCCAAGATCGTCGGCCCCGGTCATGCAAGGGAGATCGCCTTCAGGGGGCACAGATTCGACGCAGAAAAGGCCAAGTCCATCAACCTTGTGAATGATGTCTATAAGGACAGAGAAACCCTCTACCAAAAGGCTCTTGAAATGGCGGAGGAAATAGCCGGGAACCCGCCTCTGGCGGTCCAGGGTGCAAAAGAGGTTATGCTCTTTGATGAAGAGGCAAACCTTGATGAATCCCTGCAATACAACGCTGCAAGATCTTCCATGCTGTTCCCGTCGGAAGACCTTTTTGAGGCTATGAATGCCTATTTAGAAAGGCGCAAGGGTGAATTTAAGGGGGCATGAAAGGCTATTTCATCACCGAAGAAATCTCATAAAAAGGTTCTTCTTCCATGTAGAATCCTTCATATCTCTTTAAATGACTCCATACAACTTCAATAGTGTCATTCATGTCATATCCACCGCTGCTTGTGTTACCGGCAATGTAATGATAAAGGTGGAACCTTTGCCCGATGTGCTCTTTGCCGTGAGGCTGCCTCCATGTTGTTCAATAATCTTTTTGCAAATACTCAGCCCGATACCCACCCCCTCAAATTGATCTCTCCCGTAAAGTCGCTGAAAAGGTTGAAAAATCTTTTCAAGATATTTCAAATCATCAAAACCGATGCCATTATCTTCAATGTAAATGTCATACATGTTTCGCCTTGGTGATTCGATCGACTCGGTTGCAAGGGCATGCACCTTGACATGAGGCACATTACAGGGAGGCTGGAACTTCAGCGCATTATGGATGAGATTCTGGAAGAGCTGAGTCATCTGATGATGGTCCGCCTCCACGACGGGCAGATCGTGAATTTCCACCTGGGCACCCTTCTCTTGAATCAGGGTCTCCAAATTATCTAGAGCGTCCTCAACGGATTTCTTCAGCTCGATCGGTTTAAAGGGTCTTTCATCTGCTTTCAGGCTGGAATACTCTAGTAGGGAATGGAGAAGCGCCTGCATTCTGGCCGCGGATTCTCTCATTCGTTGAATATACTCGCTGCTTTTATCATCCAACACGTTTTTCGCCTTCTGCGTGAGAAGGTCTCCAAAGGTCCTGATTTTTCGTAATGGCTCTTGAAGATCATGGGCGGCCACAAAGGTAAAATTTTCTAGTTCTCTGGTCCTTTTCTCCAATTCAGTGGTGCGTTCCTTGACCCGACGCTCCAATTCGCTCCTGGAATGCTTAAGCTCCTCTTCGACTTTCTTGCGCTCTGTGATGTCGCGGTTGGAGGCGCGACGGCCGAATAATTTTCCTTTGTCATCCGTTACAACCTGGCAAACATGTCCAATCCAACATTCCCTTCCGTCCCGGCGATGGATGCGAAATTCAATCTCGCGCAATTCCTGCCCATACTTCTCTTCATGCAGATGCTTTAACACATGTTCACGATCATCTGAATGAAGGATTTGAAGAAAAAGACTCGGATCATCCAAAAATTCCTCCCTTGAATAACCCGTCATACGTTCACAGGAAGGTGAAACCCAAAGAAAACGGTTATCGGTGCCGACCCAATATTCCCAGTCATAGTTGAAATCCGCTACGATCCTGAGCTTTTCGGTTTGGGTTCGCAAGGCGGCTTCGGCCTTATTTCGTTCCTCAATTTCCCGTTGAAGTTTATTTTTCGAGACGGTTATTTCTTGAAGCTGTCGGGTCATTTGGTCAAAGGATCGTGAGAGGTCCCCGATTTCATCGTGGGTCGCCATATCAATCCTATGATCCAGATCCCCCGCTCCGATCAACTCGGTCCCCTCCCGAAGCGCGTTGAGTGATGAAGTGATATTCCTCACGATTCCCGTCAACACAACCGTAAGAAAAAGGCTTGTAAAGAAAATAAGGGCGAAGATAAGCAGATTGATCTTTCTTTGTGTCATGGTCAATTCGACATCAACCAGTCTCTCCAGCATGGAGGCATGAGACACCATGTCACGGGACCAGACCAAAAGTCGACCGGCGAGCCGGTTCTCTACAGCTTCAGTCAACTCAATATTTTCTTCCGAGACACTGCGTTCGTGATTGGATACCAATTTAAGAAATGAACCCTTCATCAAATCCATATCCCGTCGAATGCCTTCTAGAATCCGCATTTGTTCATCGTCACTGAAACGAATATGGCCAATCAAGCCAGAGATCGAATCGTACTCCACCAAAAATTGTTGAAGAGGTCGATCGTCGTGAAAGAGGATGTATTCGCTGATATAAATCCCAAGTTCATTCATGCCTCTGATGATTCTCTGGGCTACTTTGTCTTTCTCTTGGGAATCCCGCACGACATTATAAGATACCATAAGGGCGATACCGATTATAAACGCCATAAAAACAGGAACCCATACGGCGAGCCTTAATTTTATGGTGATCTTCATACCTTTTCCTTATATATCATGAATCCCCAGCGCCTCGGGTTGAACCGCCTGTAAACCATCAATATAAATGAAATCCATGCCATTAAACGGCTCTCGAATTTCACCCCGTCCCTGCCTAAGCATCCACCGCGCCTGGTCCTCCAGGTTTACTATCAGGCTATGGTCCAAGGAAACGGTAAACGTGTAATCGTCCCACTCCTGTTCCAAAAAAAATTTTTGTGTACCCATAGTTTTTGCGATGATCGCACGCGTTTCATCCGGGTGTGCTAAAATGAATTTTTTCGCCTTCAGCATAACACGCAGGAGTCTACGAATACTTTCAGGATTCCTTTCGGCAAATCCCTTTGTTGTTGCGAGATTCCAGGTCATTTTGTAAATAGTGGGGTCATCGAAAATGACCGCATTACGACCGAGTCGTTCCCTGGCAATGGTCGTATAAGGAGACCAGGTGCATACTGCATCCACCTCCCCTTTGCCCAGGGCGTCAACCACTTTTTCGGTCTCTAGATCAATAATTCTAACATCCGTGAGACGAATATAGGAGGTGGTCAAAAAGATATGGAGAAAAAAATCGGCGGTTGTTCCGGCGACGACGCCGATTCTTTTTCCCTTTAGATCCTCTAGGGATGATATCCCTTTATCTTTTCGTGCAACGAGCAAAACGGCCCGGTTTATCTCACAGAGGGTTGCGGCAACTGTCACCGGATGGCCCTCAAGGGCAGCCCGCGCGATGGGTGTATCACCTGCGGTGGCAAGATTTGCCTTTTCTGAAAACATGGCCTCCAGGCCCAGGTGCCCGGAGGGATAGGTCCGAAAAACGGCCTCGATCCCTTCCTCTTGGAAATACCCCTTTTCTCCCGCCACATAAATGGCCGCAGAGCCGGGCCAAGGGGTTACGGCCAAAATCATCCGATGCCTGAATCTTTCCCGCTCTGCTCCCCCATCACACCCGATCATGCCCATTAAAGCAAAAACCATAACGATCAGTAAGACTCTTGTCCCCCTATACATAAAGGAATCTCCAATCATGAAGGGTTTGAGAAACCGGATGAAATACATGGTCGTATAAATGGCTGGATCGACCATTCATTAAAAGGAAGGATTTTGAACTTGGCTCGAATGCCTTTTGGGAACAAGGCGTCAAGGGCCAGGTTCAAATCGGGTGAATATCGACTCATTTATCTATCAAAAGCTTCTCAGCAAAACACGGGGCGGTAAGACCGAACTTCACTAAATACATTGAACATTTCATTATCTTTTTCAGACAAGATGCTGTTACCTATATCAATGTCTGCTCAATATAACAACCCTTTTTTTACCGGTTTTTTCCGGATACTTGTTGGAATATAGGAAGGCGTACCGCCTGTGACAGGCTTGTACGTATTATTAAAGTTACCAGGAAACAGATTCGCGCTGGCTATGGGAAGTGCATACAAACGCATATTGTTCTTAAGGATTTAAGATACGAGATAAATCCCACCCGGTGCAAATGTTACCATTTTCATTGCTGCCTTGACAGCGGGTCAAAGGAGGTTTTGGGGTAAACGACCGACGCGGGAGGAGGAAGACGGGGAAACCTCTTTTGTCCATTATTTCTTCACCATATCTTTTCCACAGCATTGCAGGGGTACGGAACATACGACTTCCTCCCCGGCAATACAGGAACAGGTTTTGACGACTTGAAGTTCAAGTCCACAATTTTCACATACAAAACGATCGCCTTCCTTCATATCCACACAATTGGCCATTTTTAAATCTCCTTTCTTTATTCATATTTCTAACCAACCATATCCCCGTATAACAAGCGGAAATTGGGTATCTCATTATGCAACCATGCGGTTATCTTTTGGATAATGATCTTTTGCACCTGACGGACCCGCTCGCGGGAAAGGTTATATTTGTCCGCGATTTTTTGAAGGGTCAATGGGTCTTCCGACATGAGGCGATGCTTAAATATGAAGGCCTCTCTGCCGGAAAGGGTTTTCCCAAAGTCTTCCACTTTTTCCAAAAGTTTATCTCTAAGTTCTTGTTGGGACAATTGCTCATCGATGGGCATGGCTTCATCAGTAAGATGAACAGGGGAAATGGACTTTGCCTGATCATCAATCGAGGTATCAATGGATATCTCGGGACCTTGTAACCGTTGGCTCATCTCGACAACTTCCGCTTCTTTCACACCCAGGTTTTCAGCCAGCAATGCGGGTTCCGGATGGATGCCCTTCCGCGCTAATTCCTTCTGTTCTCTTTCTAATCCGTAGAATAATTTACGCTGGTTCTGGGTCGTTCCTATCTTGACCAACCGCCAGTTATCCAGGAGAAACTTTAAAATGTATGCCTTTATCCAAAAAGCGGCATAATATGAAAATTTTGTACCTCGATCCGGATCGAACCGGTTCACTGCCTGAAGCAGTCCCAGATTACCCTCCTGGATCAGGTCCATGAAATTTTTGGCCCAGGAAGCATAGTAATCCAAGGCGATTTTAACAACGAGTCTGAGATTGGAAGTGATCAGCCTGTAAGCCGCGTTGGGATCGCCCGTGTCTCTGTATAAAGCCGTTAAAGTCTTTTCTTCATCAGCGTCAAGGAGTTGGAATTCTTTTATTTCAGATAAGTAAAGATGAAAAGGATCAAAAGCAGCCATGGATATATTCTTATTCCGAACCTGTGGGAGCATGTGTCTCCTCGGATTGTTATGCTCTGAATCTTTAGGCATTGGTTACACCTCCAATCTTTTCAAAATAGATTTTATCCAGCCCAAACAGGAACTCCATATCGATTCATTTTCCCAATACTTGACGATCTCGTAAAAAGTCGGAAAATACGCATTTTTGTCATTCCGGCGAAGGCCGGAATCCAGTCTTTTCGGATAGTTACATGGGCTCTGGACCCAGGCCGCAGTCTATCCCTTACTGGATACGGGACCGGGGTGACGACTTTTATGAGTATGTCAATATTTGGGTCAGCCATGAAGATCAAGGATGATAAAAAGCCTAACATGATGAAACCAATGCGCCAATAAGGGGAATCCAGTATATAAAGCCCTAAAATCAGGTATTTTATTAAATGCCGTCGTTTCTTCTATTTTTTGTGGATTGAGGCATAAGGGAAACGATTAGAAAAACAAAGTATTACCCCGTATTGAAGTGACATAACGTCATAGGTTTTGGGGAAATGACTCATAACAGCTGAGTTTTTCATTCTCTGTGGTTTGCTTCCTCATTTGGAGAGTTTTATTATCATCTTTACCGATGTCATTGGTGATGGGAAATCAAGCGATCTTGTTGAAATGAATACCTCGGGAAACGGTGAAAGTTGAAGCCTAGGAAAACTTTTTAATAGCGGCGTGAGCGAATGATGTTAAAGACCAGCCATAGGCCGACACAGGCGGATAACAGGTAGCCGATGATGCCCAGGGCCGGGAAACCGAACAGCAAGGGCCCGACGCCTGTGGTGATAATCATGGAAGACCCGATAATGAGCGCCGCCACGATAATTCCAAAGGTGAGGCGATCGAAACTGTTCTCAACGGAACGTTTTAGCCCATCCAGGTTTCTGTGCTCGAATTGGATGTTGAGATCCCCCCGATCCACCTTATCGATAATGCGTGTGAGAAGCCAGGGAATCCTGCCCTGGGATGAAAAAAACCGGACGGCCTTGGTTTTAAAATTCTTCCATAAGGCGCTTGGTTTATATCGTTGAGCCACCAAACCTCTGACATACGGTTCCGCCTCGGAAACGATATTCAGTTCCGGATAGATCTCTCTTGCCGTACCTTCCGCGGTCACCAGGGCCTTGATGGTCATTCCCATATCCGACGGCAATCGCAGGCGGTGTTCCCGCAGTACCGTTGAAATATCCAACAATAAACCGCCCAGATGCATCTCTTTAAGCGGCACGGCAAAATGCAAATCCAGGATATCCATCAGCTCTCGATCCAATGCATTCAGATCAACATCATGATCCGGTCGAGTAATGGTGAGCAGAGTGCTCATCAATTTTTCGCTATCCCACTCCACAACCGCTTCAACCATATCCATCAGCTCATTACGGGCGTTTCGGGATAGCCTTCCGACCGAACCCCAATCGATCAGGCAAAGTGAAGGCCCTTGTGTGATGAGTATATTTCCAGGATGAGGATCGGCATGAAAAAATCCGTCCCCGAGAATCTGCTTCATGATGGTACGCAGGCCCTGCTTCGCCAGGTTTTGTGCGTCATTCACATCGTTGATACCCCGATCTTTGAGCCTTGAACCTTGCACGAAATCCATCGTTAAAATCTTTTCAGTGCAATAATCCAGATAGACGCCGGGGATTTGGACATCAGATCCGCCATCAAGATGAGCAAGGGCGATCTTGATGTGGTGGGCTTCTCTCATGAAATCCAGTTCTCTGAGCAGACTTTTTCGAACGATTCGAACCAGATTGGGCAGGTCGTAGATCTCCACCTCACTGAGCCGTTTATGCATGCGGTCGGCCACGGCGGCAAGGATATTGAGATCCTGTTCGATCTTATGCCGTATCTTCGGGCGTTGGACCTTGACTGCCACGATCCGTCCTTCCTTCCGGAGCACGGCCCGGTGAACCTGCGAGAGCGACGCGGCGGCCAACGGGTGCGGATCAAAAATCGTAAAGAGATCCTTCAAGGAGTGCTTGAGCTCTTGTTCAACAACAATCTTGACGTTCTCAAAATCTTCCGGATGGACCTCATCCTGAAGCTTGCTAAGCTCATGGATAAAAGGCCTGGGAAGCAGGTCCGGCCTCAAGCTCATGATCTGCCCGAATTTGATGAACGTCGGCCCGAGATCTTCCAGGGCTCGGCGAACCCTTTCATATGTCCCCAGGACACGATCTTCCTTGGATGGCTCCTTCATCACCCGCTTGCCAGGTAGATCAAGCCTGGCAACCAGATCCTCAAAGCCGTATTTGAGGAGTATGAAAACAATGTCCTTAAACCGACCCAGATTGGTAATGGTTTGAAAATCCATATGCTTTATTGTTCCGAGCCTTTTTTCTCTTCAAGAAAAGCAACCCTTTTTTCGAGATGATCTATCTTTTCCTTTAGCGCATGGACTTCCTTTTTGGTGCTGCCTTCCAAACGATCCGTTGCTTTCTTAGTGAACTCTGAAAACGCGTCCGTCATGCGATCCCATTGGCTCTGGCCGCTTTCAAGCAAATCCTTCTGCAGCTGCCGGGCGTCTTCTTTATTGAGTTTCGCTTCATCTACCAATTTTTGGACGATTTTTTCGATTTTCTCTTTGGTTAACACAACAGCTCCCAGACCGGTTAATAGACCTTTTTTAACGTCATCCAACATAATCTCTCCTTTCAAGAATATAGGTTCTTTTATCTGAAACAAAAAAACTTAAGCTTGACGATCTCGTAAAAAGTCTTCACCTGTCTGCGTGCGGACACGCACGGACAGTCCGGAATGACAAAAACAGGTGTTTTTCGGCTTTTTACGAGACCATAAGTCTTTCTGTAATCTATAATGCTCATATTCAGATTTTCAAGTATCTTTATATCGATCCAATTTAAGATCAAGCCAAAATGTTACGTTTTTTCAAAACAGTCTGATAGACCTCCGTATACATCTCGGCGGATCGATCCCATGAAAAATCCGCCTGCATCCCATTGGACTGGATCCGTTTCCAGGTTTGCGGGTCTTTATAACATTCCAAGGCTTGCTCAATGGACGCGAGAAATGCCTCAGCCGCATGAGGACCGAACAGGAAGCCGTTCCCTTCCCCTGTCGACTTATCGAAGGGTATAATTGTATCCTGGAGACCGCCGGTCGCCCGGGCCACCGGAACCGTCCCATATTTCAAGGCATACATCTGTGTCAGGCCGCAAGGCTCATAGCGGGATGGAATCAGGAATATATCCACACCGGCCATGATGCGGTGGGCCAATGGTTCGTTGAATCCAATATAAAGGCCCACCCGTCCGGGATGATGATCGGCCGTCTTTCGAATCGCCCTTTGAATCTTTACATCACCCGCCCCCAAGATGATTAATCCCATATCCAGTGCCAGGATCTTTTCTAAAATCGCTACCAGCAGATCCAGCCCCTTCTGGTTGTCCAAACGGCTGATCATCCCCGCCAATGGTTTATTCTTGAAAGACGCATCCATATTCATCTCTTGAATCAAGGCATCCTTGCACTTCATCTTTCCCTTCATCCTATTTGGATAGTAGGTCTCCGGGATATGCTTGTCTTTGGCCGGGTCCCACTGATGATAATCAATCCCATTCAAGATGCCGTATAAAAATTCTTGCCGATACTGAAGGATGCCCTCCATGCCCATGCCGTATTCCGATGTTTGGATCTCCATGGAATAGGTGGGGCTGACCGTGGTCACGGCGTCGGCATAAACGATCCCTGACTTTAAAAGGCTCATGTTGCCCCAGAATTCCAAACCATCGGCATGGAAAAAATTTCTATAATCCAAACCGGTTATAGGAAGTTTTTGCGCCGGGAATAGCCCCTGGTATCCCAGGTTGTGAATGGTAAAAATGGTCGCGGTTCGTGAAAAGTGTTTGGACCGGCCATAGGGGCCTTTTAAAATGGCTGGGATCAAACCGCTCTGCCAATCGTGACAATGAATGATATCCGGTCTAAAATCAATGGATTCCATCAAACATAAGGAGGCATGGGCAAAAAAGGCAAAACGTTCCAGGTTATCATAATAGTCTCCCCTGGGGGTTCCGTACAGGTTGGGCCTGTCATAGAGGTCTTCCCGATCTATCAGGTAAACCGGTATACCCTTTGCCAACGATGTCATGAATACATCGGCCTGAAGTCTATCATTCCCGAAAGGAACTTCGAGGTCTTTAACCACCCACCGGCCTTTGAGATGTTTATCCTTGATCGTGCGATAATACGGCATGACCAGGACCACATCCATACCCATGCGTTTGAGCGCCAGGGGAAGAGATCCTGCCACATCCGCCAGTCCCCCACTCTTGGCAAAAGGGACAACCTCTGGTGAGAGGAATAGGACTTTGATCGGGTTACCTGTCATAATCACTCCGTTGTGAGGTGATACATTGATAATAATTATAGCAAAAAAACCGGAAGAGGCTTATATTATTTCGTCGATATTCTCGACCAACCATTTTTTGAAGTCAACCAAGATACTTATTCCCTTCACCCTGCCCTCTCCCCTAAACTCGGGGGAAAGGGTTAGGGTTTTGGGGTAGGCCTTTAATCAAAATAGGGATTCCTTTTGGATTACGCTGTTGAAGTCAAAAACCTACACAAGACATTCTCCTCAGGACTGTTTCGGAAACGACGGAAATCGGCATTAAAGGGCGTGGACCTCATGGTTCCAAAAGGAACCATATGGGGACTCCTCGGCCCGAACGGAGCCGGGAAAACCACCCTTTTGTCCATCCTGTCCAACCTGCTCACCCCTGAAAAGGGGGACGTGCGTGTCCTAGGGATGGACATCCGGACGCATGCCAAGGACATATGCGGACGGATTAATCTCTCTTCAGGCCATGCTAATTTTTTATGGAGCATGACCGTGCGGGAGAATCTCGAATATTACGCCATGCTCTATGGCTTATCGGGGGAAAAAAAACGCCGGAAGATTGAAAACCTGTTGGATTTGTTTAGACTTCAAGATTTTGCCAAGGTGCGATTTGAGGAACTCTCCACGGGAACCAAACAAAAGCTTTCCCTCTCCAAGGCCCTGCTTAACGATCCGGATCTGTTGTTCCTTGATGAACCGACCGTGGGTCTGGACCCGGACGTGGCCCATCGAATCCGTGATATGATCCAACACCTGCACGATGATCAGGGCACCACCATCCTTATCACCACCCATAACATGAAGGAGGCCGAGATACTCTGTGAAAAGGTGACCTTTATCATGGATGGCAGGATCAGGGCCAAGGGGACCCCCCGGGATCTTAAAAAAGAATTACACCTGGGGGACACCATCCATCTTGCCTTTCAAGGGGCTCTTCCCATTGCAACCCTTCAAAATATGGAGGGCATAGACCACATCGAGATGAAAGATTCCTCCTGCCGCATTCGGGTGGACAACCACCGGGAACGTCTCCCCCAGATCCTGGATTTTTTTACCGCTCAGCGCATCATTATCCACAACATCAACATTCAGGAGTCGGATCTTGAGGACGTATTTATCACATTTACAAAGTGAGATCACAAAAACCAGGGCCTTTGCCTTCAAAAACTGGATCATGGCCAAACGAAACGTCTTTACGCTTTTTGAAATCCTTTTCTGGCCGACGGTTTCTTTTTTATCCGTCGGGCTCTTGGCGGAATTTGTGGAGCTCCAATCCTCAATGAAGGCCTTTATTCTGGTGGGGGTTGTGGCCATGAGCGCGGTCCAGGTCTGCCAGCTGGACGTGGCCTATTCCCTGCTTTATGATGTTTGGAGCAAGGCCCTGAAACATGGATTCATAGCACCCGTCGGAACACGACATATGGTCTATGGTTCCTTATTTATCGGAATGGTCAGGGGAGGGGCCGTATTTCTTATTTTGGTGGGGGCGAGCTATGTTATCTTTGATTTTAATTTCCTCATCCCCGGGGCCGGGGCCATCGTTTTGTTCTTAATGGGACTCTTCCTCAGCGCCACCATGGTCGGGATACTGGTTTCAATCTTGGTTCTGACCGTCGGCAACCGCGCCGAAGTGGCCGCGTGGTCATTGGTAAGCCTGATGCTCCTTTTATGCGGGATCTACTACCCTGTATCCATTCTCCCCAAAGGAATCATGACGATAGCGAAACTTATGCCCCTGACCTATTTTCTTGAATATTACAGGGCGTTCTACGGATTTGATCCGACCTTTTCCCATGTCCTCATCAAGGGCTATGTCATGGTGGTGATATATCTCTTTTTGGAGATGTATTTCATGAAAGCAGCCCTTCGCCGCGCCAAAAGAAAGGGGATATTACTAAAACTCTCGGAGTAATTTTTGATACTCGCCACAAAGAAACAGGGTGCACGGAGAAAAGCTGAATATAAAAAACCACTGTGACCTCAGTGCCTCCGTGGTGAATTCTTTTTTAAAATCCCACAGCCTTTTTCCAACCCCATCCGCCGGGATGCATCCAATAAAGATATTCCAAAGCCCCCTTAATGGCCTGATTGATGGGGAGCCTGCGATATCCCATCCCGGGATCAAGGGAGGCGATTCGCATAAAGGCATCCTGATACACTGGGACCTTAAGGCCTGCCGCAAGACCCATCTCCGCCCTCTGTACGTCCCCTGGATATTGACCTTTAATGATCCTGCAGGCTGAGAATTCAATTCTACCCAATTTGTTTCTGCGTCCGGCGAAGCCGAACAGTCGACACAAAAGGGGTCGCCATGGGTAATAACCGCATGCACTTTTTCCCCTGAGCAGGGGATCTGCTATATAAAGCACACAAGTCGTATCCTCATGGTCTCCCTTCTCCTGGATTGCGGAAAAGACAGCTTGTTCCTGACCCTGACGATAGATTTCCATCCCCAACGGCAGGACTTCAAGCACCGTGGCCTCTACCCACCAATCCCCGCAACACACGGCGCACCCGCTTGGGCAATGCATACCTGTAACGTCCTGGAAACGGGCAATGCTGTTATCCAAGTCCTTATAGACACGTGATACCTGGTTAATCATATTCATAAAACCCAACAATCATTTTACTGGAATCTTCATAAACGTCATGATAAAAGTGGCCGCGACTATATTCCTCTTTTACTAAACGGGTCAAGACGATTTTTAAAAGGTATGCTGACGCTCACCATTTTCATCCTCACCTACTTGGGTGTTGCCGTGGGTCGAATCCCGGCTTTAACCTTGGATCGAACCGGCATTGCTCTGCTGGGAGCCATTGCCATGGTGGTTTTCGATGCTATTTCCGTCCCTGAAGCCGTGGCCGCGGTTGACTTCCCCACCATACTCCTTTTATACGCCCTTATGATGATCTCGGCCCAACTTCGGCTGGGCGGGTTTTACACATGGATTGTCCTAAGGATTACGATACTTTTGGGTCGCCCCAGGCTTTTCCTTGCTGCAATGATGCTGACCAGTGCCGTCCTCTCAGCGGTCCTGGCCAACGATATCATATGTTTGGCGTTCACACCGGTTCTCTGCGTTGCCTTGGTAAGGGCCGCCTTGAATCCTATCCCTTTCCTGATCGGTCTTGCCGTATCCAGTAACATCGGTTCGGCCGCAACCATCATCGGAAATCCCCAGAACATGCTCATCGGTCAATTGGGGAATCTCCATTTTGGGGCCTTTTCAGCCTGGTGTCTCCCTCCGTCCACCATGGCCTTATTCGCGAGTTACCTGATGATCTCTTGGATCTGCCGAAAAAATTTTATCCACTCAGGGTATCAAGTGCCGATGGAATCCGTTCAGGGTTGGCCCCCATTAAACCCATGGCAAAGTACCAAAGGGGTAATCGCTGTGATCATCCTGATCATCCTGTTCTTTACGCCAATCCCACGGGAGATATCCGCCATCGGTGTCGCGGGCATCCTTTTATGCAGCCGCAAGATGAAATCAAGAAATATCATGCAACTCGTTGATTGGCACCTTATCACCCTTTTTTGTGCCTTGTTTATCGTCATTCAAGGGATCACCATCGAAAAGATCCCGGCGGTCATTCTCGGCTATCTCCATGAAAGGGGTATTGATCTGGGAAACCTATACATCTTGACCGGCGTTTCGGCGGTCTTGAGCAACATGGTCAGCAATGTCCCCGCCACCATGCTCCTCACCCAATTCTTAGACCCCTCATATCCGATCCAGTGGTATGCCTTGGCCGTATCCAGCACCTTCGCCGGCAACCTGATCATCATCGGTAGCATCGCCAACCTGATTGTGATCGAACAGGCCCGTCCCTATGGGATAGTCATCGGGTTCAAAGAACATGCTCGGGTGGGTATCCCCGTGACCCTGATCTCACTGGTTATCTTGATGGTCTGGATGTTAGGGTAGGATGTTACGTTTTCATATCATTTTGCTCGCAATTGGTTTATCCTCCATCACAGCATAAAAACCCATTTGACAAGGGTGAACTATTTTGTTTTATTGTGTTAAAATTTAATAATTTGGGTTTCGTCCCTCTACCCAACCTACAGATTGAATCCCCTCCCCCTTGACGGGGGACGGTTAGAGACTGTCCTGTATCCCGGATCGAAGTCCGGGGCAGGCTTTGATACGGGAGTGGGGGTGGAAAAGCAAAGCATGTCAAAGAATTACATGTTTTTATCCCCTCCCCCTAACCCCCTCCCGCATGGGGAGGGGGCATTCCTGGATGACCATTAATGAAAGTTGACATTCATAAGAGAGAATGCATCGTGTATTTAGAGAAACACCATGCCGGACGGTAACGAAAAAGAACCGATCCCCATTTTGATCAACGAGGTCCAGCTGATACTGGCGGAAAAGAGGACGTCATTGGCGGCCATGCGGACGGGTATCGCCGTCTTCGCCCTTCCGCTCTCCGTTCTTAGCGTCCTGATTGCCACATCGAAATATTACGATTTTGTTCAGGTTATGCATCTCTTTATCCCTCTCATGATTCTATGCGGGGCCTTAGTGATTCTAGGGACTTATCTTATTATCCGGGCCATGGGCAGGATTCACAGACAGGATAAATTGATCCGGAATATAAAGAAAAAAAACAGTCAAATCGCGGAGTTTATTGAATAGCCGGCTTTATGGGTTTGATATTCAAATTTTGGTCAGGTCGATAAGCGTTTGATGACGGCAGATGAATCCATGATATCCATAATGACCGAATCCTCTCCCCCTTGACCCCTTCCCTCGCGGGGAGGAGGATGGATGGGTGTGCACTGGCTGGTCGGATAATCCTTGTGAGGTTTGATTTTTATGCGACTCCTTTTTGTGGAAGATGATATCAAAATCGCAGAATATATCCTAAAGGGTCTTAAAGAAGCAGGTTTTGCCGTAGATCATGCGGTGAACGGTGAAGACGGACTCCATCTCGCTCTGAATGAATCCTATGACGCGGCCGTGATCGATATCATGCTACCCAAGTTGGACGGCCTATCTCTTATTGAAAAAATGCGTGAACAAAAAATGCATACCCCTGTCATCATCTTAAGCGCCAAACGTTCAGTGGATGATCGGGTGAAAGGGCTCCAGGCCGGCGGGGACGATTATTTGACCAAACCCTTCTCCTTTTCCGAGCTTCTTGCCCGGATCCAGGCCCTTATCCGGCGGGCCAGCCGCATTGCCGAACCCACGAGCATCGCCGTTGGCGACCTTTCCATTGATCTGCTCACCCGTGACGTGACGCGAGGAAAGATGAAGATCGACCTGCAGCCCAGGGAGTTTTCACTTCTTGAGTATCTCATGCGAAACGCCGGAAAGGTCATCTCCAAGACCATGATCTTGGAGCACGTTTGGGACTACAACTTTGATCCCCAGACCAATGTGGTGGATGTCCTGGTTTCACGTTTGCGCAGCAAGATCGACCGGGACTTCGAGGAAAAAATGATTCATACGGTTCGTGGTGTGGGCTATGTTCTTAAAACGCCTTAACCAGATCCAAAAAACCGTCGGTTTTCGCCTGACATTCTGGTATTTTGCCATCCTCATTTTAAGTGCCCTCTCCCTCTTCGGCCTAACCTATATCCTTTTGTCTTCATCCTTGGAAGACCAGGACCACGAATCCATCGAGATAAAAATAGATGAGATCTCATCATTTTACCAGGCATTCGGGATCAAGGCCCTACAAAGAGAATTCGACATGGAGCGGAAATACCAAAAAAAGGTGCCGTTTTTTATCCGATTTGCGGGGACTCAAGATGAAACCCTTTTCTTGATCCTGCCTTATCAATGGATCGGATTTGACATGAAGGCCCTTGAGTCGGCGAATTTTAAAAGAGACGAGGAATGGATCCACCTGCCGCTCAAGGACGGCAAATATGCGTTGGAAGTCAAATCGACGTACATCACCGGCGGGTATATCCTGCAAGTGGGCAAGAGTACGGAAGACCGGGAAAAGATATTGGAACGTTTTCGCAATATCTTCACCTTCATCATGATCCCGTTGATGATCATTGGTCTGGTCGGAGGGG
Source organism: Deltaproteobacteria bacterium (assembly GCA_016930835.1). Classification (GTDB taxonomy): domain Bacteria; phylum Desulfobacterota; class DSM-4660; order Desulfatiglandales; family HGW-15; genus JAFGGA01. The sequence continues at coordinate 10,380 of JAFGGA010000153.1, read as the reverse complement.
CGCTCTTGGCCTATAACGCGCTTCGGCCCATCCGCAATCTGATCCAGACTGTCCAGGATATCATGGCCGGGAAGATGCATTCACGGGTGCCGAGTTATAAAACAGGCGATGAACTGGATAAACTGGTGGTTCTCTTCAACGAGATGCTCTCCAAAATCGAGACCCTCATACAGGGAATGGGAGAGACCTTGGATCATGTGGCCCATGATTTGCGAACCCCTATGGCACGGATGCGCATCGGAGCGGAGCTGGCACTCCAGCCCACCAAAAAAGCCGAAGACGTAAAAGAGGCCCTTTCGGATTGTATGGAAGAATCCGACCGGATACTCACCATGCTCAACACCCTGATGGATATTTCCGAGGCCGAAACAGGGGCCATGACACTGGATTTAAGAGATATAGACATCGCCGAAATGATCATGAATGTGGTGGATCTCTATCAATATGTGACGGAGGATAAAGGCATCCAAGTGGAAATAACCTTACCCAGAGGTCTCCAGGCCCATGCGGATCCCGTTCGCATGAGACAGGTTCTTGGAAACCTTCTGGATAATGCCATCAAATACACACCCAAAGGTGGCATGGTTCAGATTGAAGCGGGCCAAGTTCAGGAGGGTGTCGTTATCACGGTCCGGGATACCGGTGTGGGGATCCCCGGCGAGGACATTCCACGGATATGGGACAGGCTTTATAGAGGAGACCGAAGTCGATCCCAAAGAGGACTGGGGCTGGGACTCAGCCTGGTAAAGGCCATCGTCAACGCCCATAAGGGCCGGATTGAGGTTGAGAGTGAACTTGATAAAGGTTCGGCCTTCCGTATTGTCCTGCCCAAATAAGGGCACAAGGCTCAAGGTATATGACCTTCAAAAAAACGCTTCTTCATCATGCCGGACTTGAGGAGCTTGTACCGCCGGTTTTTGCGGGGGCATCCAGTGCCTTCCTGGATTCCCTGGTCAAGCCGGGGAATGGTGCCTTTAGGATATTTAGGCATCAACGCAAAATAATGAAATCTACTAATGATAAATCTTTAACCAAAAACCATTATAAAGGATATAAAGCATGAACCTGACCCAAACAAAATATGAAGTGAAAGACGGAATCGCCAAGGTTACACTATGGAGACCGGGCAAGATGAATGCCCTGACGCCTGTCATGCGAAAGGAGTTGATCCATCTTTTTTCCGAAGCGGACCGGGATGATGCCGTTCGAGTGGTGGTGGTAACCGGTGACGGTGATGCCTTCTGCGCGGGGGCGGATCTATCTTCAGGCGGAGATACATTCGATCAAAGCATCAAGGATGGGAAAAAGGTCTCATGGAATGAGCATCGCGACGGGGGCGGCAGGATCTCCCTTGCCGTTTTTCAATGCCGCAAACCGGTCATCGCGGCCATAAACGGCCACGCCGTGGGTGTAGGGATCACCATGACACTGCCCATGGATATAAGGATCGTATCCCAAGATGCAAAGATCGGTTTTGTGTTTGCCAGGCGTGGGGTGGTGCTTGAGGCGTGCTCGTCCTGGTTTCTGCCTCGAATTGTGGGCATCTCCAAGGCAACCGAATTGATTTATACGGGGCGTGTCTTCCGCGCCAGGGAAGAGAAACACTCCGGCCTTTTTAACTATGTTTTACCGGGGAATGAGGTCCTTACCAAGGCCATGGCCATTGCAAACGAGATTGCGGAAAACACCTCCGCGGTCTCCGTGGCCCTTTGCAAGGCCCTTTTGTGGCATGGGCTGGGCGAGGATGATCCTCAGTCCGCCCATCTGATCGATTCCCGCTGTTTTTTTTGGATGGGACGAAGCAGGGACGCATATGAAGGGGTCCAGAGCTTTTTGGAAAAACGCAAACCTCAATTCAACATGAAGGTTTCCCAGGATATGCCCGATTTTTACCCCTGGTGGAAAGAACCCAAAACCTGATGGTTTCTTAGAGGAATGAAGCTCTCCACCATAAGTGGTTGGGTATCAAACGGAGTGAAAAGTCCATTTTCCAATCAAAACTCCTGCCATCGTCTTGAAGTCACTTCTTCGGTTGAATAATCCGGAAGCAAGACAGGGGCAATGACCGGGTTAACGATTCCGTTTTCCCGGAGTTCTCTTTCGAACGCGACCACATGATCCAGGGTGAGCCGCTTGATCTCAACACCCTGAACGTATTCGGCGGCCCGGGTCCCCGCGCGACGGCCAAAGGTAATGATATCCTGAAGGCTGTTTCCCATCAGGCGGTTTTCTCCATGAATCCCTCCCACCACCTCTCCTGCGCCGTAAAGCCCCGGGATATGGGTTCGGGTTTGGTCGTTGATTTGAATCCCTCCGTTTTGATAATGCAGGGTGGGATAAACCAGCATAGGTTCTTGGCTGATGTCGATGCCGTAACGATGAAACTGGATATATTTTGCAGGCAGTTCTTTTCGAACCGTGCCCTCTCCGTGCAGGATATCGATCATGGGAGAATCCAGCCAGAACCCCACTCGCCCTGTCGGGGTAACCACCCCTTTACCCACTTCCACGGCCTCCCTGATCAACTCCGCGGATTCCACATCCCTGGGCTCCAAGGGAAAACAGAACTGCTCTCCCTCCACGTTCAGGACATGGGCACCCAGTCCCCGGACCTTCTCCGTGATCAACAGGCCCACGTTCTGCTCCGGATACACCGCGCCGGTGGGATGGTATTGCGTGGAATACAGATATTTGTTCCCCACACCGGCCCGGTAGGCAATGACCACGCCATCCATGGTCGCACCGTAATGGTTGGTGGTTGCAAATCCCCGGATGTGCAAACGCCCGAATCCGCCGGTTGCCAGGATAACGGCCTTGGCTCGCGCCACATAGAATTCACGCGTCTCCATGTTGTAAAGGATCGCACCTGCGCATTTTCCGTCTTCATCCAAAAGCAATTCAACAGCCGGACAAAATTCCAGTATCGAAATCCGATCAGGCCGGTTCCTGGCCTCATCCCTGATCACACGCATAATCTCGGCACCGGTCATGTCCCCGGCAGAATGCATGCGCTTTCGGGAAGAGCCCCCAAAGTGGGTCACCTTCATGCGCCCATCAGCGTGCTTGTTGAACATCATGCCCAGTTCTTCCAGCCATGCTATGGATATGGGCGCATCATGGGCCAAGGCCGCCACCAGGTCCGGTTGATTCGTAAAATGGCCTCCTCCAACGGTGTCCAGATAATGATAATACGGCGAATCACATTCCTGCGTAGCGGCCTGGATGCCACCCTCCGCCATGATGGTGTTGGCATCACCATGACGAAGCTTCGTCGCAATAATTACTCGGGCGCCTTGTTCCGATGCCATCAGGGCGGCCGCCGTACCGGCCCCGCCACCGCCTATGATCAGAATATCCGTGTCAAAATCCAGGCGGGATAAATCCACACCTTCGGCTCTGATCATGGGGCGGGACTCCAGAAGGTCCGCTACCTCATTTTGAAACAATTCCCCCTTGTTGGGGCCTACCCTAACCATACGGCGACCCTCTTTTTGATAATCAGGATGGTACTGATCCAGGACCTCGCTCCGCTCTTCAAGGCTCAAGGCCGGAAAGTTCTCTCCCCGCCGGGCCATATCGATCCGTGCCGGACGGGTGGCCTCGACCCGCTTAATCAGCTCTTTGAGTTCGGGTGTATATCCCATATTGATCTCCTTGTCTCTTAAACCTGCTTATCCAATGTGTCTCTTCTTTTCAAATGCCCACTTCAAGCTGGCACGGCAAAAAGGACTATAAATACTCTTGATCCTTGGGCAGCCATTCTCCGGGAAGGGCCATGTTCGGTTCACGCTCGCTTTCCAGGTAACGCCTCTTTAACTCCTCCAATTCCATTTCGGTAAGGGCCTTGACAATGCCATCATACTTGCCCGAGTCGATCTCCTGGACCCTCTTTTTCAGGTGTTCTGCCCGGGGCTGAATGTACTTCCCGTAAATTCTGCGGACCAATTGAGCTATGTGATACTGGGGCAACTCGCCCATGCACCTGCTGGCGCACAGCCCGCATTGGATACAATCAAAGGATAACACCGCGGCCTTTGCCAGGTCCCCCTGTTTGATGGCGGATATGTAATCCATCACCTCCACATCCATGGGACAGGCCTTGGTGCAATTATTACAGGCTACACATCGAAATAATTCAGGATAAAGGGCATAGACGGATTCGGCCGTCGGCTCGATTTCTTCAATATTATAGACAGCCCGGTTGGCCGGATAAAAAGGAATCTGGGTCAGAACCATATTGGGCTCCACAACCGTTTGGCAGGCCAGGCCAAAATGGAGTTTATAATCCCCGGCCTTACGATACACCGTCGAACAGGCCCCGCAAATACCCCCACGGCAACCCGCACCCCGGATAAACTTGAAGCCCACGAATTCCATGGCCTTCATGATCGTCAGGGTTTCCGGAACTTCATATCTCTTACCCATGACATAGATGGGGACGGTCTTGGCACCGTCCGGCAGGATCGCCCGATCACCGGTCGCGATCTTTTGATTTTGTTTCTCGTTCGTTGGATGAGTCTGCGCCTTGTTCATAACGGTCTACTCCTGGTTTTAAAATAAGATCGGAACAATAACCCCATTGCTCCCATCAAACCTAACCACCTCTATCGGATCATTCGGCTGACCGCGATTACGCTTCACCAAATGAATCCGGATATTCACGATCCGCATTCTTTTCAGACACCGGGGTTCAAGATGCAATGATGCCTTTGTCCCTCAACAACCCGATGGATGCCTCGGAATTCAATTCAAGATGGCATCTTCGGGGATCCACACCCAGGGCCAGGGCCAGCAATTGGGTAAAGTAAAACGCTGGGACAACCTTGGAAATCCGGCCTTCTTCAAAAAGCACGCCCTGGTTTCTATCCAGATTGAATTCGCATAACGGGCAACTCAAAACCAGGGCATCGGCCCCGGACTTGCCTGCATCGGCCAATATGATCGAGGAGGCATCCTTTGCAACCTCCGGGTTTCCCAGTATCTGGTACGACCCGCAGCAGCGATCAGCCGATGTCATGGATACCGCCTCCGCCCCCAGGGCCTCGATAAAATGCTTCATCAGATCAAACCGGCCCACCGGCTCGATCCCAACTTCGCGCGGCCGCTGCAATGTACAGCCGTAGTAAGGCGCTATCTTAAGACCTTTCAGGGGAATCTTTATCCTTTCCCTTAAAAGATCCCACCCCACCTCGTCCCTGAACATGCTCAGCAGATGAACAACCTCCACCTCCCCTTGGTAGTCCGGTTCTTCATCCATGAAAAGATTGATGGTTTTTCGTTTCTCCGGATCATCCCGCATAACCCGATTCGCCCGTGCCAGCGTATTGTAACACATGGAGCATATGGTCACGAGCCTGCCGCCGCCTTGTTCCAGGGCGCGGATCAGAACCCTCACCGGAGCCACTAAATGGATCAGGTCATCATCCGCTAGGCTATGGACGGCCCCGCAACAGTTCCACCGGGAAAGCTCCTCCAATTCGATATCCAGCAGGGCCAGAGATTCAACAGCCGTGTCTCCAAGATTTCGAGCCTTTGTCTTAAGTGTACATCCAGGATAATAAAGAACCTTCATCGTCTCCTCAACCTGTTAATTTCCGGAACCCCGACACCATGGCAATCTGGGGGTATTCCTTGATCATCTCCCCGGGTAAACGGGACGGTTCAACCTTGTTTTGATTTTTCCTGAGTGTCATCAGCCTCAAGGCCTCCATCAACCGGGGCAGATCCACTCCCCTGGGACACATCACATTGCAGGCGTGACAGGATGCGCAGATCCAAAAGGTATTGGCCTGCTCCAGTTCCTCGATCATGCCAAACTGGGCCATGCGGATAATCTTTCGGGGATGGGTGTCCATGTTCTCCAACATGGGGCATGACCCTGAGCAGATCCCGCACTGAAAACACTGCTGCACGTTTTGGCCACTCATTTTGGCAAGTCTATCAAGAAACACCCTTTGGCCAGCTTTGACGGAGATTCTAGTCATCATAAGTTCCTTCTTGGCATTCAGGTTTCCCTTTTTCGATTATTAGTCGCATGGGAGATCTGGCAGAATGGTTCCAGTTATCCGTAATTTTCAACGATCAGGCTGATACCCTGACCACCACCCCCGCAGATTGTCTCAAGCCCCCAACGGGTCCCCCGGCGTTTCATTTCATGTAAAAGTGTCACCAGCCGAATAGTCCCTGTTGCCCCGATCGGATGCCCCAGGGAAATCCCCGAGCCGTTGACGTTCACCTTGGCATTCATCTCCGCATCACCGATGCCGGACATCCTGGCATCCGCGAGGCATTGGACTGCAAAGGCTTCCTGAATTTCAATCAAATCAATATCATCGATCATAATACCGGCCTTCTGAAGAGCCTTTTCTATGGAGGCCGGCACAGCCGGATATGTCAACGTCGGGTCCGTCGCGGCGACCGCACAGGATCGAAAATAACCAAGGGGTTCAATTCCCAATTCCTTGGCCTTTGCTGCCGTGGCCAGAACCACCGCGGCAGCACCATCGTTTTCCGAAGATGAGTTTCCTGCCGTACAGACGCCATCAGGATAGACAGGCTTGAGTTTCGCCAGCTTCTCCAAGGTCGTATCGCGCCTCGGACCTTCATCTGATGCAAAAGGGGTTTCAACGCCCTTACGATCTCGAACCGGTATCGGCACGATCTCCTCGGTAAATATTCCCTTATCTTGAGCCGCGATCGCCCGCTGGTGACTCCTGATGGCCCAGCGGTCCGCCTCCTCACGCGAAATCCCCTCTCGTCTGGCGGCCTCTTCCGCCCAGCTCATCATTGAACTCAATTCTCCATAACGGCTGATCGGCTGGGACATCACCCGGGCACGCTGGACACGATCGTAAAGGGGGATCCCCCACATTGCAAGAGCTCCGTGTCCTCTGGGCATAAATCCGTACTTTTCATGCTGTTTCCCCCCAAGACCCCATTTGATATCCCCGGGAATATACAATTCCGCCTGGCTCATGGAATCCATTCCACCGGCTACCACGATATCGGCGTTACCGGTCTGAATCTTCATCGCCCCGAAAAAGATGGAGTCCACGCCTGAACAGCAACGCCGGTCCAGGACAACTCCCGGTATAGTGTCCGGCCAACCCGCTTCCAAGAGTGACATGCGTGCTCCATTGGCACATTCGCCGTTCTGGTAAGCGGTCCCCATGATGACGTCATCAATCATGGATGGATCCAACTTCGCCCGTTTGGCGGCTTCGGCCAGGACAACCCCACCAAGACGATATGCGGGGACATCTCTTAATCCTCCACCATAGGCCCCGATCGCTGTTCTAACCCCACTGAGGATAACCACTTCTTCCATTTACGCCCCCTCCTTGTCTATTCCGAAATAGGCATAATATCCGCCTTTGCTACCCGGTTTGGTACCCAGGTAGGATGAAGCCACCAATTGCCTTAGCAGTAAAGGAGGCGACCATTTCGGATTCCCTGTTGATTCCAATAAAGAATTCAGATTGTTTAATCTTGCGTCCAACCCGACCAAATCGCAGGTTTCAAAAGGTCCCATTTTGTGTCCGTAAAATAACTTCGCCCCCACATCGATATCTTTTATGGAGGCAACGCCTTCTTCCAGCATTTTACTGGCTTCCAGAAAAAGGGCGACTCCCAGTCTGGTACTGGCAAACCCTGGGGAGTCCTTTACCAGAATCGGGGTTTTTTGCAACTTTAATGTGAGCGCCTCGGCCGCCTTGACGGTTTCATCGGCCGTCAGAATGCCTTTGATTATTTCAATGGGTTTCATCAGTTGCACCGGATTAAAAAAATGCAGGCCAATAAATTTATCCGGACGATCGGTAACTGATGCCATTTCGGTTATACTTAAGGTGGATGTATTAGATGCCCAAATTGAGTTCCCTTTACATTTTCCTATAAGCCCCATAAAAAATTCTTTTTTTAATCTCATATCTTCAGGGATAGCCTCTATGATAAGATCCGCTGATTGAACAGCCTCAGCCAGTTGGGTTGTTCCTTTGATTCTGCCGAGTACTTCTACGGATTCATTCGCGGTAATTTTTTTTCGTTCGATACTTTTTTTCAGGAAATTATTGATCCTGTCGAGCCCGGCCTGGACAAACTCATCTTTCAGGTCGTATAAACGGACATCAAGACCTGCTTGAGCACATATTTGGGCAATACCGTGCCCCATTGTCCCTGCTCCCAAAACGGCTACTATGTTCAGTTCCATATCGTCCTCCTTGGTTACTTTCCTTTGAATTCGGGTTTTCTTTTAGAAAAAAAGGCGTCGATTCCTTCGATCATATCTTCGGTTCCGAAACAAAGTGCAAAATTGACTTTTTCATAAGCAAGACCGCTCCGTAAATCCGAATTCATCCCCATATTGATCGTCTTTTTAAGGAGTCTGGTTATCAAGGGGCTTTTCGAAGCGATGGTTTCGGCAATCTTGCTCACTTCCTCTTCTAATTTATCCTGGGGAAACAACCTGTCCACAAACCCTATCTTTTCTGCTTCAATCGCATCGAATATTCGACCGGTGTACATGAGTTCTTTGGCTTTGCCCACGCCCACCAACCTTTGAAGTTTCTGAGTGCCGCCTGCGCCGGGTATTAGGCCCAAATTAATTTCCAATTGGCCGAATTTTGAATGATCAGAAGCAATTCTTATATCACAAGACATGGCCAGCTCGCATCCAACCCCGAAACAGTAACCGTTGATCATTGCAATGACTGGCATCGGCAAGTTTTCAATGTCCGTCAACAACTGCTGACCGAGGGTTGATGCGAATTCTTCGATTTCGATCGGTTTTGCGTCTTTGAATTCCCGGATATCCGCTCCAGCGATAAATGAATCCGAACCCGCGCCTGTGATGATCAATACCTTAACAGAATAATCATTCTTCAGGTTATCGACAACCATTCTAAGCTCTTTTCGGACGCTTTTGTTCAGAGCATTTTTGACCTGAGGTCTGTTAATACTAAGGCGGGCAATCCCGGAAGTTTCATCGTACTCATAGATCAAGTTATCATATCCCATCCATTTTCTCCTTCAATATCTTAACAGTCTCAAAATAGTATTCACGGTTCGTCATGCTGAGAAGCCACTGGATTCAGACCTCCTCCTGTCTGCGTGCGGGCATGCACGGGCAGGCCGGAATGACGGGAAGTGTACAATGATGTGGCAGTTAATAAAGCCATTAGAAATGTCATGTTCTAGCATTCCGAATCCGCTGCCTAATGGTATAAATAAACAATAATATCTCCAAGTTGGAAATCCCTAACTTTCCGTATTCTCCAAACAAAAGGTTTTGGAGATTGGTTACCGTACACTAATAAGAAATATTGTAACCATTTAGATTTTTCTAAATCCAAACGATTGGATTCCGCGATCAAGTCGCGGAATGACCGTGCAAAAGCCAGAGGTGATCATTTACAGTCGCATAACCAAAAACCAGGCTGGTCATTCCGCGACTTGATCGCGGAATCCATAGGTTCGCGCCAAGTTTTTTAAAAATCTAAAATGATACAAAATATTCTTTTTATGGACAGCTTAAACTGCGCTGCCCCTATCCGATACTTTACGATTATCCGTACACTAAAAAGCGATCTCCTTCAGGTCTGACGCGATAGTCAGTTTGGGTTCCGTGACCGACTGAACATCCTCGGCACTCAGCCCGGGGGCCATCTCCCTAAGTACCAGCCCTTTCGGGGTGACATCAATGACCGCCAGGTCGGTAAAAATCTTTTTGACAACACCTTTTGCGGTTAAAGGATAACGACATCTTTTTAATACCTTCAATTGGCCGTTGAGGGAGGTATGTTCCATAGTGATAAAGACATTTTTGGCGCCGACGGCCAGGTCCATTGCCCCGCCGATATTGCCGATTTTTCCTCTGCCCGACCCAGGCAGGTTCCAACCGGCGAAATCGCCATTTTCGGATACCTGAAAAGCGCCTAGCACGGCGTAGTCCATCAGTCCGCCTCGTATCATGGCGAGTGACTCATAATTGGAAAAATAACACGCTCCCGGAAGTTCGGTAATGGGCTGACAACCGGCGTTAATACAATCTTGGTCAATCTCATCTTCCTCCGCGATCGGCCCGCAGTTCAGCATCCCGATCTCCGATTCCAGCACCAGGTTTCTCCCGACAATCCAGTTCGAGAGCAGTGTGGGGATGCCGATCCCGAGATTGACATAACTCCCGTCAGGAATCTCGTTGGCCGTCCTCAAGGCGATCAACTCTCTTGAAATACCTTCAAATTTTACGTTTGGCATGTAATCCTCCATGAATTTAACATATACAGGTGTTTGCGATTAATTAGTGCCCATCCAGAAATGAGAGATTTTGTTCAAGGTCAAGGAACGCGAAGATTGTAACCACAGGAATACATTGCAGTATTT
>JAFGGA010000152.1 GCA_016930835.1 Deltaproteobacteria bacterium | reverse complement strand
GAAGAAGTAATCTTTCAATTGGAACAACGTCATATTCAGCGAGAAAAAGCTATAGAATCCCATGCCCGGAGTCAGTAAAAATAGAAAGACGAAGCCCATGATCAATGAACAAACTTTACAAAGTCAAACTAAGCAGGGAATAAAAATATTATAACATACCTGGTGGAACCTCTACAATATTATCGTCAACCCTTGAAATTCCAGGAATTTTTTTCACCACGTTCAGAACGCGATTTTTTTCTTCTGCGAATTGAGTAAATCCGCTAATATAGACTGTGCCTTTTTTCGGGACTTCGATGGTGTAATGAAGAAGAGTGATATCATTTTGCAAAAAGGCTGCCTCGACTTTTTTTAACAAGGATAGCCTTTCCATAGATTCTAAAGCTGTCATACTACAGGTCTGTATCTTATCCGATTGCGCGGCTGCTATAACAAGATTGGCAGCTTTGTCTGACCCCACTTTCTCGGTATTAATCACCAGGTCGTACAAGGATGGATCATCCCAATCCATATGAAACGCAAACCGCAAAAAACCCCTGTGTGCCTGGTCGTTTTTATGAATTAATTTCTTGGCCGTATCTTCTTTGAGATGTCGATCATGGATGAGACGTTGGATACGCGACGCTTCAGAAGCATATATGCGTACGTGCAAGGCACAATTAAAATCCCGGAGAAGAAATTGACTACCATGCCCTACGATAACCCCGTTCCCATGTCGCGCAACCTCATAAACTACGGATTCCATTAAATCCAAATAGGCCCGAAATTGATTATCGCGGAGTCGATCAAAAAAACCGGGGGCCTTTTCGTCCAAGCCGCCCACTTCATCAGGCCTAAACCCTAAACGAAGGGCTTCCTGTTGGAGCCGTGAATCATCATAGAGGTCGATTTTGAGTTCCTTGGCAACGAAAGATGCAATTCGGGCCCCATCACTTCCCATGCTACAAGAAATTGTAATAAATGACATTTTTATGTCCTCCGCTCATCCAATATGTATTTAAAATATGATATCCCATGATTCAAACACACTTAAAAAGAATATCTGTGATTACGTCATGCGCTTTTTCTAAAGGGAAAGATCCCAGGATATAAGGATAGTATTACAAAGATCCGTTTCCACGGTAATGGGGTGAATACCTTATATTTGACATGGTATTTACCTATTTTCAGAGGGATCAGTAAAAAGATCTGATGTCGATTGCACGGGCCGAAAGAATGGCCTCTAGTTTCAACTTTTGAAAAATTTCAAATCTTGTATATGAAATCTTATTCACGAGGATGAAAATAGAGGGCATACTGGTTATTGTACTGCTTTTTCGATCTGTCCCGGCTTAAACAACCGAATTGATCCGATGTTTTTGACTCACCTGGTAAATACATAGGTTTTTATTCAACGTTACTGTAAAGACCCTATTTCAGGTCATACCCCGTAAATCTATAATGTCTGCAAACAATTTGAATACCTTCTTTTAAATATTTTAACATGATGAAAGAGAAACCTTGCCCAATCAGATAAAAAAATGATTAGCGCCCATTAAAAATAAAACCAATTAATATGAAAAGGGAGAATTCATGCGGATAGAAGTGGATCAAATGAAATGCAGGACCGCGGGGATCTGCGTCATGATATGTCCCGATGTTTTTCGTTTCCAGGAAGGCAGTAAGCGGGCAACGGTTGTTTTAGATCCCATACCACCCAGGTTCGAGAAAAAGTGTTTGGAAGCAGCCAGAAAGTGCCCGAATGATGCGATTATTATCTGCTGTTAGCTCAAGCCACCTATGAGTAAATTAAATAAAAAAATCCTTGTGGTGGATGACGACTGGATGATTCGCGATATGACTTCCAGGCTACTTCATCTTCCAGGATATACCGTATCTGTTTTTGAGAACGCTATGGAGGCTTTGTCTTTTTTCATAAAGGATCCATTCTAAGTGGTATTAACCGATCTGGAAATGCCGATTAAAGGTTCTTTGAAAAGACGAAAGATTACGATAAAAGATTAAACCGCATTACCTTGGGGAGACTTTCCTCAAAACCAATAGAAGGTGTGATCATTTATCAAACAGGAGATATCATAATGAAAAAGCTTTTTTTTAATAGGCCGAATTGGGATTCTGACAATTTTTGCATTGCTGATTTCTTATGCGACCGTCTATTCCGAAGGTATGGGTGGAGAAGGTGACATTGAAAAGGCGGTGGCCGTGCTACCCCCACCAAAGGTAATAAAGTGACGGGACTGGTGGTTTTTATCCGTGTATCCGATGGAATACATGTGACGGCCGATGTGGTGAATCTCAGTCCGGGTAAACACGGCTTCCACATTCATGAATACGGGGATTGCAGCGCACCGGACAGTTCCTCTGCCGGCGGGCATTTCAACCCGGAGAAAAAATTTCACGGGGCACCGACGGAAATGGTTCGTCATGCAGGGGACTTGGGCAATATCACGGCTGACTCGAACGGAAAAGCCCACCTGGAATGGACCGACAAGCTCCTGTCCTTTCAAGGTCCTCACTCCATCATCGGTCGCGCCGTTATCGTGCATACGGGTGAGGGTGACCTGAAATCACAGCCCACAGGCAATGCAGGATCAAGAGTAGCTTGCGGCGTGATCGGAATGGAGCAAAGGGATTAAGACCGTAGGTACGAGAAGGCGGATGAAGGATCAAATGATGGTCCCGATTCGCAGGCCAGGGTCTTAAGAAAGTAGTCTGACGAAAGGAGGATGGTGATGAAAACATTAATCGTTTATTATTCGATGTACGGCCATATTCATCGCATGGCTGGTGCCGTTGCCGAGGGAGCGGGAGAAATACAGGGAACGGAAGTCGTCATGAAACGTGTACCGGAAACCTTGTCCCAGGAGGTGCTGGTTAAGATGGGGGCTGTTGATGCTCAAAATTCCATGTCCCATGTGCCGATTTGCTCGGTCGACGAACTTCAAACTGCAGACGCAATCATATTCGGTACACCGACCCGCTTCGGAAACATGTGCGGACAGATGCGGCAATTTTTGGATAGATTCGGACAGTTATGGGCAACGGATGCTTTAGCCGGGAAAGTCGGAAGCGTCTTCACGAGTTCAGCGACCCAGCATGGTGGACAGGAATCAACCATTCTCAGCTTCCATGTGACCCTTTTTCATCTGGGCTTCGTCATAGTGGGTCTTCCATATTCATTCAACGGACAGAAAAGGATGGATGAGATCACGGGAAGTTCACCCTATGGTGCTTCAACCATTACTGGAGGCCGGGGAGAGAGGATGGCCAGCGATAATGAATTGGCGGCGGCGCGATTTCAGGGAAAACACGTCACCGCCATCGCATTGAAACTCGCCAATCAATAAAGGGAAACTAAAATGAATCATAAAACGAATCCGCTGGCAATTGTTTTTGAAAAGCATCTTATGACAAAGGGATTAACTTTGAACCACATGGCTTCTTTTCTTAGGGACCTGGACAGGGCCTTAATGGTATATAACGACCCCTTACATCTAAACACCCGAATGCACCTTCTGGGTTGGAATGATCTGGATGTGGATTATCGTACCATGGAATTGGCTGAAGCGTACTTTGATTCCGATAAAATGATGAGGGCGTCTCATTGATGCAACTCAGAATCCATGAATGAAACAATCCATTTATTAAGAAATATTAGGGAGGGTGACATTTTATGGCGTCTAATTTCAGGATCCTAACGCACAGGGACGGCAATAGCCTGCACTTAAAATTATTGGGTGACTTTGATGGAGCTTCAGCGCACGAACTGCTGAATATGCTTAAGGTGAACGGTCAAGGCGTTACCAGGATCTTCATCCATACCAATACCCTAAAAAAATTGTACCCCTTCGGTGAGCAACAATTTCAGAGTCGTGTCAAAAAGCATTATGATCAAAACACGCAGATTTTTTTTACCGGTGATAAGGCCGCTCATCTGGCCCCCACAGGAAGTATCTTCAGATAATATTGAATGGGTTCAATTCAGGTAATGATGGTTCTGGATAATCTCAAATTGCCTTCTCCACAACAAACCATGGATTAAGCAGGTCCGCTTTATTATAAGTCAAGCGTTCTTTTGTGTTGTATGCATAAACGCGTGCACCGGCGAACTCCGCCACGGCCTGACCGGCTGCCGTGTCCCATTCCATGGCGGATCCCAGACGCGGGTATATATCGGCACTCCCTTCCGCCACCAGGCACATCTTCAAGGAGCTGCCGGCAAGCATGAATTCAATTTGGCCCCCATGTTCACGCCTGAGTATCTCAACAACCTCTTCCAGCTCCGGCGAAGGATGGGATCGACTACCTAAGACCGTGAAGACCTTGCGAGATGAATCCCCGATGGGGAGTTTTACTGCGTCCTTCAACAGGTTTTTGCTCCATATGTCCGGAGAAAGGGATTTCCCCTTTTCTTTCCCAAGAATCCGATGGGCTTGATCTATTCGGAATGACCCCGTTTGACCGCTCCCAAAATACAATCGGCCAGTAACAGGGATATATACAACACCTATAATGGGACGACCGTTTTCAATCAAAGCGATATTGACGGTAAATTCATCATTTCTTTTAATAAATTCCTTGGTGCCGTCCAGGGGGTCCACAATCCAGAATAGCGGCCAATTCTTGCGTTCATCATAGGGGATATCCCTCCCTTCTTCACTAAGTATGGGTATGTTCAAAGGGGCCAGGCAACGCTCGATCACCTGATGTGCGCGTTTATCCGCCAGGGTTAATGGAGACTGATCATCCTTTCGCATGATCTCAAAAGGGGTGTGATAGACCTCAAGAATTTCTTTTCCAGCGGCCAAGACGGCTGAAACGGCCTTATTTAATGCCTCAATTTTATCCATAACCTAGAATCCACTTCGTGAAGTTCGTCCCTTCCCCGCCTTGAAGGGAAGGACGGTGATTCTTGTGGATGACGGCAGTGCCTTGGCCATCGGAAACGATCAAAATCGGGGGAACGGGCTGGGTTGATGAAATCTTAGCGCCTGGGCGGTCTTCAAGAGAGGTATTTCTCGCATACGGACATCCCGGATAATGGGGTACCTGCTGGTCCACCTATTTATTTCCTCCACCCATGCTTAATCATCTAATCGGGGAGTTTCTTTTTGCCTCTCCAGTTTCGGAAACGATCGATCTCCGTTTCCACGTCCTCCGCTACGGCCGCTCCATGAGTGACGGCCAAGGTCTGATACATGACGATTGCCGCCTCCGCCAGTTTGTCCTGGGCCCGTAAAACGAATACGGGCTCGTCACCCCCCACATTCGGGATATCTATTTTCCCATATTTTCCTGATATGGCCATGGGACACCTCCTTACGATATAAGTTCTCTAATGATGACCCAAATTCGTCTCAAAATCGTCCTTGGGTTCATGAGGCCTTTAAAGCGTGTGTATAGGTTTTGCACTTCCATGTTTACCTGTAGATAAAAAATGATTTTACTCATTCCCAGAAGAACCGAAGACACCCGGCAGGGGGCGGCCGCAATCCGGGCACCTGCCTGACTCCAACCTTTGTTCTATAACCTGAAAACCTTTTCTCTGGATTAATTTGTTTTTACAATTCGGACACTTTGTGTACGTCACCTCACCGGGTGTGTTTCCGATGTAGATAAAAGACAACCCTTCTGACTCCCCGATGGCAAGCGCTCTTTTCAGCGTATCCATGGGTGTAGGAGCTCCGGTAAAACGGTAATCCGGATGGAATCGACTGATGTGCCATGGGATGTCCTTATCAAGCTCCGCGATGAATCGCGCGATATTCCGGATCTCTTCATCGCTGTCGTTTTGCCCCGGGATGAGTAACGTGGTGATTTCCAGCCAGATGCCCGATTTTTTAATGAGACGGATGGTTTCAAGGACCGGCTCAAGGTGCGCCCGGCAATTTGTTTTATAAAAGGCGTCCGTGAATGATTTCAAATCCACATTACAGGCATTCAGGAAAGGATGAATGGTTTCCAATGCCTCTGCCGACATATACCCGTTGGTGACAAAGACATTCGCAAGTCCCGCTTCAGCGGCCAACCTGGCCGTGTCATAGGCATATTCAAAAAAAATGGTCGG
>JAFGGA010000151.1 GCA_016930835.1 Deltaproteobacteria bacterium | reverse complement strand
GACCCCTCATCAAGTGCGGGGCAGGCTTGATCGCGGAATCCATAGGTCCGCGCCAAATTTTTCAAAAATCTAAAATGATACAATTTTCCAACTTTCAGGTATTACACTCGAAACCTTGATTTCTGGACCTTCTCAACCACTGCCGTTATCCAACCAATTTGATGATGAGTCACTTATATACCTTTTATCAACCTCCGCAAAGCTGCGCGACAAATTCGGCGGACTCACCAAAGGTCTTTTTCCTCCTGAATTCCATAAAATTGATCTCAACATCATATTCATCCGCCAGAATGGTTATAATCTGAACATAGTTTACAGATTTGGCATTGAGATCCTCCACCCATCGGGTTTCCGCACTCAATTCACCGAAATCTTTTTTGAAAATCTCCGTGGCCCTTTGAATGATATGTTCCAATATCTCATCTTTTAACTCCATATTTGTTACTCCTTTTCATAAACATTATGAAAGCTTCCAGATCGATCACACGGAATGATCTTATCTTCTTTGAAGTTTTATGTCTCTTTGAATCCTGTGCAACGGCAAAGGCGACGGCATAATCCGTCTCATAAGACAGGGATACTCTCACATCCCTTATACCCTTTTGGCGGGCAATCTCTCTTGCCCTTCCCAAGAGCGTAACATGAGGTTGTCCCACATCATTATCCAGAATCTCTATCTCACCCAGGCTGACTTCATCCCCGGCTATTCCAAAGCACTTGAACACGGCCTCCTTAGCAGCGAAACGCGTGGCATAATATGATACAGGATCAGGTCGGCCTGACGTTTCTTCTTGTTCTTTAGCCGTAAATGTCTGCTGAACAAAGGCTTCACTATCTCCTTTGAGACCATTACGAATCCGTTTAATATCCAGGATATCCGCGCCGATGCCCAATATCACTTACTGACACCTTTCATCTAGTTACGCCGTCTTGATATATTCCGCCGCATTTTCACCGGCCATACGCCCGGTGTTTAAAGCAAATCCCATGGTGTTACCGGGCAAGACAAAAACATAGCTGTCACCATAAATTGTACAGGCATCGGTACCCGCGGCATAAAGGCCAGGGATGACCTCCCATTTTTTATCCAGGACCTCGGTCCGATCATTAATCTTGATTCCCCCCAATGAACCATAGGCACTGGGGAAATGCCTGCCCACATAGTATTTCGGGCCTTTGATGGGCCGAAGATATCGATGGGGTTTATTAAAAAGTTCGTCATAACCTTTTTCACAGAATTGGTTGTACTCTTCGACGGTCTGCTTCAAGCCGTCAAAATGGATCCCAGTCTTCTCAGCCAATTCCTCCAAAGAGTCGGCCACAAATAAATGACCGTATCCCTGTCCCAAAACATCCTGGATCGCCTGGTCCGAATTTTCAAACCGTGTGATCGGGAAGACGATGTTGCGAAAATCAAAATCCGTCTCCATCTGCTTTTTGATATTCTCGTCAAAAAAAAGAAATGCGCATCGGTCCTTTTGAATAGCGATGGCGTTGCCTGTAAAGGTTGCGTTGGGCATCACCGCTTCATTCATAAACCGCTGACCCAAAAGATTGACCAGAAGATGGGGCTGACGAAACGCCTCATGGACCTGGGGTGGGAGGGACATGTTATCGGGCATCAAATAGATCATCTCCATGGACATGTCGGTGGCTGCTGCACCGGCCTCCCATGCCATTCGAATGCCATCCCCTTCAATCCCGGGAATACGAAATGGATGCATGTCTTTCCCTACATCGTATCCGGTATATTTTTTGATCATCTGGGGATTGTTCCCGAATCCCCCGGTGGCGATGATAACGGCCTTCGCACTCGCCTCGACGTCATTGCCGGATTGATCCTCTGCGATGATTCCGGTAATTTTTCCATCCTTTTTGACCAGTTTTCGCACAGGCGTTTGAAGCATAATTTGAACACCCAACTCCTTGGCCTTTTCCGTCATGATCTTCATCATAGTACCCGAAGCCATGGGTCCTGGCCTGCCCGTGGCCGGTTTGATGAGGTGCCACGTGGGATAGGCCGTGGGAAAATAGGAGGCCGGTTCCACGAACTCGACCCCCAGGTCTTCGAGCCAGTGGATGGTATCCCCCGACTTGTTCAGGTAAGCCCTGACCAGCCTTGCATCCGCCCGCCAATGGGTATAGTCCATAAAGATTTCAAAGGCCTCATCCCTGGTCGGTTTAAACTGCTTGGCCCGCGTATGTCTGGATTCAATACCCAGGGGCCCCATTCCCATATTTCCGGTGCCACCTGTTGTGGCAGCCTTTTCAAAGACGATAACCCTCACCCCTCCCTGAGCGGCCGATATGGCGGCTGCCATGCCGGCTGGACCGGATGCGATCACAATGATATCAGAGTCTAATTTACTCATAACCGTTCCTCCTCCTGAATTCGTATTCATCCATATCCAAAATTTTCCAGATACAACCCATCAGCTCTCAGCAGTCAGCCGAAGCATTGAAACAAGCGCTTAGCTGATGGCTGGCGGCTGGATGCTCCATTAGGGAATCAGGAGAGATTTTTTTTGGCCTTTGAAGGCTTGACGGCTTTTAGAGTTTGATACTTTTTCAATCTCGCCTGAACCTCCCCCATCGCCTGGATGTTCTTTCCCACGGTCTCCACAACATCATCGAAATGCAGCTTCTTTCCAGCGAGGGTTAAACGAGAAATCGCCTGCTGCTCTTTTGAAAAGGTCACGGTGATCTCTCCATTTCTCTCTTTGAGTTCTCCTCTAATACCGCATACGGCACACTCTACGGATTTTGTCTTCCCCACCAGCATGACATTGGAATGGCAGACAGGGCATGTACCGGGCTCATCACCCTTCCATTCCAATTGCTCAAGGGGTTTCCCCATGGCCTCGGCCACATGACGCCCCAGCCTTCTGGCCCTTTCGAGGGCAACGTCATTGAGCACCACCTGCCCCGGTAGGGGGCTTCCCAAGACCTGCATTTGGTCGATGACCTCAATCTGCATCGGGAACGTGAATGTGTTCATGAGCGGCAGCGCCAGGGAAAGCCAATCCGGGGTAGGTGCACCACCCACGGCGATGAAAGCGCCTACCCTCGGTTTGAAAAACCGCGGATCTATCTTACTTTCCCTGCCCTCGCTTTCAGCGATCCTTTTGGCCTCCATCTGCCAGGCCACATCATGGGAAGGGCCTATCCTGTCGCATAAAACCTTAAAATGTCCCGGGGGCGTCATAATATAGACCGGTATACTGAGTATGATGCCATCGCAACCCAGGAGTTTTTCGTTAAAAAAGGGCATGTCGTCATCCTTGATCACGCATTCACCCGTCCCACCGGACTGCTGGTCCTTGGAGCAGCTGATACAGCCGATACAAGGTTTGATATGAAGGTCATGAAGGCGCAGTAATTCTATCTTTACTCCTGTTTTCTCTGCGGCCATGAGGGCTTCTCTGAGGAGAACCTCTGAATTCCCCATTTTTCTTCCCGAGCCCAATCCTAAAAGCTTCATCATATTGATTTTCCTTTCTCTCTATTCCTGGGGCCTTGCGCCCTAAGCCTCGTGTTTTTTACATCAACCCAGGCAAAAACAAGGCTATTTGCGGAAATACAACCAGCAAAACGATACAGATAATCATGGCTACTACAAAAGGAAGAACACCCCTGAATATCGTATGAAGGGGTATGTCGGTCACTCCGGCCAGAGCAAAGACGTTCAAGCCGACCGGTGGCGTGATCAGCCCCATTTCCATGACAAGCACCATGACCACACCGAACCAAATGGGATCAAATCCCATTTTATTGACAATGGGAAAGATCATAGGGATCGTAAGAACAATGGCCGAAAAAATATCCAGGAACATACCCAAGAAGAGATAAAGGATGATGATCCCTGTAAAAACAGCATAAGGCGATAATGAAAGCGCCCCGATGGTGTCCGCCAACATGAATGGAAGCTTGCTCATGGCCAGAAACTTCATTAAAGTATAAGCCCCCACGATCAGAAGCATGATCATTGTCGTAATCTTGGTCGCTTCCAGAAGTGAATCCAAAAGCATTTTAAAGGTGAGTCGCCCGCTGACGGCACTGATGACAAGAGCCCCAAATGCACCGACTCCTCCAGCCTCCGTTGGCGTAAAGACCCCCGCATAGATACCTCCGATGATCAAAATGAAGAGAATCAGCACATGCCAGGTTCCTTTCAGTGAAATGACCTTCTCTCTCAGACAGGTTTTCGGGCCTGGAGGACCGGCCATTGGGCGGAACAGCGTAATGACCCAAATGGTGACCATGAACAGGAATGTGAGCAGGATACCCGGGATAATTCCGGCCATAAAGAGCCTGCCCACGGACTGTTCCGTCAATATACCGTATAAGATAAAACCCAGGCTGGGAGGGATAAGAATGCCCAGTGTGCCGCCGGCAGCCACACTGCCCGTAGCGAGCTTCCAGTCGTAATGATACCTTTTCATCTCCGGAACAGCTATACGCCCCATGGTCACGACCTCGGCCACACTGTCACCCATGATAGCCGCCAGGCCGCCGCTGGCAAATACACTGGCCATGGCCAAGCCTCCTCTCAACTGACCCAGCCATTTATGGGCCGTGTTGAACAGGCTGGTTCCTATCCCCGTATTGGAGATGAGCATGGCCATGAAGATAAACAGGGGAATCGCGGACATGGGGTAGAAGGCCACATATTTATAGGGAACGGTTCCCAAAACCCCGAGAGCACTATCCATACCTTTGAGAAAAAGGAGCCCGAGAAAGCCGACCATGGCCATGGCCAAACCGATCCACATACGGGCCATCAACAATAAGACAACAGCGACAATCCCGATAACACCTATCAGTTCATGGCTCATCCCCTGACCACCTTTCCGATTTCCTGAATCACTTGCGTAAACATCACCAGAAAGAGAACGGCACAACCCAGGGCGATTACATAATAAAAAGGAAATGCCGGTATCTTTATCAGTGAACTGACGATGTTTAGTTCTTGAATGGCTATGGCCTCTGTGAAATTCCGCCAGGTTATCAGGGCAACCATCACGAGACCGGCAAGACCGGTCAAGGCATCAGAAACAGCCTGCGTTCTTGATGAGAAAATGGACATCACCAGATCAACCTTTAGGTGACTTCGCTGGGCTGCACACCATGCCAATCCAAAGAAGGCGAGGCACACCATCAGACTTTCGGTGATTTCCGTGGCGCCGAGAATGGGTCTTTTAAAAAAATAACGAAGAAAGACATCCGATACCGTCAGCACCATCATGGCCGCCAATATGCCACCCGCGACCATGTTCATGATTCGGCTGAGGAGGTTGATGATTCTCATGATAGATCCTTTCTAAAGCGATTGGTTTGAATGAGTTGCTATACGGTCGAATTAGTTCTTTACAATCGTTTTGAAAATATCAAATCAGGCCCCACCCCCCTTTACACGAGGGGGGTGGGAAAATTTTCTCAGGCCATTTAAGCCTTGCGCCCTTGGCCTTTTTACCGGCGGGCCTCCACCAAACTCCTGATCTCATGATAAACCGCTTTGGCGGGAAATCCCTTTGCTTCGGTTTCAGCAATCCATTTGTCATGAGTTGGCTGTACGGCCTTTTTCCACAACTCCACTTCTGACGGTACGGGGTTGATAATCTTATGGCCCTTCTGTTTAGCCATGCCGACGATCATGGCCTCATACCCACTGTCTGCCTTGATAAGCTCTTGCCCCAACCATGGGCTGAGTTCTTCGAAGATTTTTTGAATATCAGGGGGTAAGTTGTTCCAGGATTTGAGGTTAAACAGGAGCATGTCCGGACCCATGGCAGTGCCACCTTCAAAGAAGGTATGATTGGGCACGAGATCCAGGATCCCAAACGCATGAAGGATGGGAATATGGCAGGAAATTCCCTCGGCCAGACCTCTTTCAAGGGCAATGTACAGGTCGCCCACCTTGACATCTATAGGGGCCGCCCCTATGGTAAGCATTTCCTTTGCCATACTGCCGCTGAGTGAGATCAGCTTCATTCCCTTGATATCCCCGGGAACCCGCCCCTCTTTTTTGGTGAAATGGAGTTGGTAAGCCGGTCCCATTCTGGCTGACAGGACCTTTACCCCCTTATACTCGGCCCTTATTTCCGGAAACTTACTAAAGATCTGATTGTAGATCTCCGTCCCTTCCGTCAAATTCCGGTAACCCATAAAGGCCAGCTTGATACCCTCATTCAAGGGCATCAGGCCGTAATCCAGACCAAGCACATAATAGGTGATATCGGTTTGACCGGTTTGGACGCCCCTATAGAATTCCGACACCTTGAGCAATGATTCCGCCCAATAAAAATTGATTTTAACCCGGCCACCGCTGCGCTCTTCAATCATCCCGGCCCAAGCCTGGTAAACCTTGGCCAACGGCACAACCGGCGGGATGGTGTGGGAAAAACTCAATTCAATGGTTTTTCCCTGCGCCCATACGGGTATGATAGGCGCCATAGCCGATAAGGCAACCAGACTGAGACCGATGAACATGATGTACAATGTTTTCTTTTTCATCTTTTCCCTCCGAAAGTTTAAAATTGTTATCCCGAAATGACCTCCAATATACGTTTACCGATCCGGAGCCTCGCTCTTATAAAGCTCGGGAAGGAGATCCGCCAGATAGCCCATTCGCTCAATACAATGCTGCATCAGATGCCTGCCCTCTATTTCAGACGCTTGATAAAGCCAGAATCGACTTCTCATCTCACAACCGAAGTCCGTATCACGAACAAAATGGATGGTTCGCCCCAGGGGGACTTTTTCAAAATTATAGACATTCGCGCAAATCGCGGCGCCTGTATGGGTCTCTTCAAAACGAGAAACATCCAGGAATTCCGAGGGATCATGAAAATGGACCCGCAACTTGATATCCCCTTGATCCGGATCTTCCAGCAGGATTTGATTTGTGCCTATATATGACCCTTGTTTGTTTCTTTTTATCGATTTGAGTGTTTCGGGAGGTTTTAAACGCCACATCTCGTATGCCGCGGAATCGAGGTGATATTCAAACCACCAATCCACCATCCTTCCCTTGCTCCCGGGCATACGGGTAAGAACCGCGACATGTATGTGTCCGCTGGGGAGTTGGTAATATCCCGTTTCAATGGGCATATAACCGGGTTTCAACAGTTGATTGACGTCTTCAAAAAGCACGGGCTCTTTGTTCTCGTTTTCGAATAGGGGTCATTGTTCGTTATCATGCTTGTCCAAAAACGTTTTTCGGGGTACGGGGAACTCTTTTCAACTTCACACCCAAAAACCGACATGGCTTTTTGCCCGCCCCCATCGCTGCGACGAATGGAATTTATTTTGGACATCATGGATTCGTTATGATGAATGAAAGGGAGGTAAGACCATTCGCCGTTACTGCATGAACGGCCATTACGGTCATCTGTTATAAATATGCGAAAAGCTTGCCAAAAATAATATCTTTTAATATTAAATAGTTAACCTGGCTACCTTAAAAAAATTGGCTTATTCGACAAAAATAGTTGTCAAATACGATTATTTTATGTTTATCTGTTAAATATGACAAGAGATGCCCGACAAAAATCTAATGGGAGAGGTAGATCATGATCGTGGATGAAAACGAGTTTTTCCGCCAGGCCGTTTTCCGCATCTGCCGGAATCTTGATTTTGAGATTGCCCTGCAAGAATGTCTGATTTATCTTAGGTCTTTCATGCCGGCAGATATGTTCCATTTAACGATCTATGATCGAGGCCTTAAGGCATTAAAGACCATTGCCCTTGCCACACCAAACGAGGCCAAGCGGGTCAATATCATTGTCCCTCTTGATGATGAGGCCGTTAGAATCGTCGAGAATCAGGAATTACAGGATTCGTTTATCATTAATCTTGATGAAGTAAAGCCTCTAACCAAGGCCATGTTGAACGTAAAAGGCGTCTGGAAAGAGCACTCGGTTATGGTGATGCACCTGGAAGTGAAGGGTGCAAGGCCAGGCAATCTGATCTTGTATGCGAAGGGTTTAAATAGGTTTTCCGAGGAACATCTGAGACTATGCTCAATGTTGAATGAACCCTTTGTCATCGCCCTCTATAATGCGTTGAGATATGATGAACTCAATCGACTCAAGGATATCATGGCCGATGACATCAAATATCTTCACCAGAAATTGCTTCGCTCGCCGGGGGCGATCATTATTGGAGAAGACTTCGGTCTGAAAACCGTTGTGGAGATGGTCCGGGGGGTGGCGCCCTTGGATAGCCCGGTATTGCTTCAAGGAGAAACCGGCGTGGGTAAGGAGATTATTGCCAACGCCATTCATAACCTATCTCAACGCAAGAACGGCCCGTTCATCCGTGTGAATTGCGGGGCCATTCCCGAGACCCTGATTGATAGCGAGTTATTCGGTCACGAAAGAGGGGCCTTTACCGGCGCCATTAATCAAAAACGGGGTTGTTTTGAAAGGGCCGGTGGCGGGACCATTTTCCTGGATGAGATCGCTGAACTGCCTCTTCAGGCCCAGGTGAGGATGTTGCGTGTTTTGCAGGAAAAAAAGGTCGTCCGGGTGGGGGGCGGCAAAGAAATCGATGTGGACATCCGTATCATCGCGGCGACCCATCAGGATTTGCAGGAAATGGTCAACAAAAAACTGTTTCGAGCGGACCTACGATACAGGCTCAATGTCTTTCCCATTACGATCCCCCCTTTGCGCGATCGGAAAGAAGACATCCCGGCCCTGGTGAACTATCTGGTTGAAAAGAAATCCAAAGAGATGTTGATCCCGGGTCCACCCAAACTGGCCTCAGGGGCCATGAATCGGCTCATGGCCTATGATTGGCCGGGCAATGTACGTGAACTGGAAAACGTGGTGGAAAGGGCATTGATTTTAAACAACGGTAAACCGCTGTCATTCGAAGACATCATCCGACCGGATGATCCTAAAGAGGAAGGGGAGATGCTTATCGACACCAAGGAAATATTGCCACTGGATCTGGTCAATGCCATGCACATTCATAAGGCATTAAAGGCAACCAAGGGCAAAATTCATGGGCCTAATGGAGCGGCAAAACTGCTGGGCATTAATCCCAGTACGCTCCGTCACCGCATGAGGAAATTACATATTACCTGTGAGTGAGAAACGTCGTAAAATAAACTACCTGGAGGTTAAAATTGATCAAAAAGAACGCTATAATCGGATTTATCGGGGCCGGAAACATGGCCAATGCCCTTATTCAAGGATTAACGATGAGCGGGTTATACCAACCAGAACAGATTCTTGCCTCGGACACCGACCAAAACAGACTGGAAGCCGTATCCAAACATCATGGCATTAAGGGCTACCCTGGCAATAATGACTTGGTGCGTGATAGCAATATCCTCCTCATCGCGGTCAAACCCCAGGTGATTCAGGATGTCCTCGAAGAGATCAAGGACGGCATCCGGGACGACCATCTGATGATTTCCATTGCCGCGGGGATTCCCACGACCCTGATCCTCTCCATCATAGGGCGTGATATCCCGGTTATCCGCGTTATGCCCAATACACCCGCCCTGATCCAAAAGGGTGTCAGCGCCCTGGCCCCCAGCAAAAAGGTCACTTCGGAGCAAATGGACATTGCCCGAGCGATATTTACGGCGGTGGGAGAAACGGTTGCGGTCAACGAGGACATGATGAACGCCGTAACAGCCCTTTCAGGCAGCGGCCCCGGATTTGTCTTTCAAATCATGGAATGTTTCGTGTCCGCAGGAGAACGCCTAGGGTTTGATGCGGATACGGCCTTGCGACTGGTGGCCCGGACCTTTCTAGGGTCAACGGCCCTGGCCGATACATCCAACCTGTCCCTGGCTCAGCTTCGAGAAATGGTGACTTCACCGGGAGGAACAACGGCCGCCGGGCTTAAATACTTTGATGAAAATGGCCTGGCGACCATCATCCAAGGCGCCGTGAAAGCGGCATATGACAGGGGCGTGGAGTTGGGGAAGGGGAAATGATGTATGATAGAGCTCCTCATGAAACAGATGATTGGAGGTTTCAATGAACAGATACTGGAAACTAGATGCTTGATACTGGTCACTAAGCGCTAGAAAATTATCTTTTTGCTTGAACGAGCATCCAGTATCCAATATCAAGCGTCGCTTAGCATAACCGACAAAGTCCCTTTTATCCCTATTCAATGTTTTAAAGGAGAGCTTCGCTAAATACTCCCTTCCCTAGCAAACTTCGCAAATGTTCGAAAATACTCCTTCCCTCCTACCACGTAGGTATCATTATGTCCTGCTCCGGCCAGTTTGAAAAAAGATTTGGGATCATTGGCGGCCGCGAAGAGGTTTCGCCCTATTTGAAAGGGCACGATTTCATCTTGATCTCCATGGATGATGAGCAAAGGGATATGGATACGGCTGATTTTTACAAGGTTATGATAATTCTCTGGAACAGCCCAAGAAAACAGGCGAAAGAGCGCGATGGTCCTGGCCATGTCTTTAATGGATGTAAAGGCGCTCTCCAGGATGATGGATCTGGCATGTTTCTGAGTGGCTATTTCAATGGCCACGGATGCCCCCAATGAGCGGCCGAATAGTATGATCCTTTCAGGGGAGATCCCTTCTTTTTCCACCAAGTATTCATAGGCGGCTGATCCGTCCTGATAAAGTCCCTTTTCAGACGGCCGCCCCGTGCTTTTCCCGTATCCGCGAAAATCAAAGATAAAGACCTGCAGATCTTGTTCCACCAGTCGCGCGATATTATCAAGTCGATGGGAGATATTGCCTGCATTTCCGTGGAAAAAAAGGATGACGGGATCATGATTTCCTGCTGGAAAGAACCAACCGTAAAGCCTTTGACCGTCGCTGGTATCAAAGTGGACCTCTCGATATGCCATATGGAGGTCTTGGGGATGGAAGTCAAATGGGCCTTGAGGGTAGAAGATGAAAAGATTCTCGATCCTTGGGTAAAAGATATAGCAAAGGGAGATCAAAAAGAGGATCAGAACAATGATGTACGGCCATTTGATGGGCATGAAGAATAAGCTCCGAATATTGGTAAGGGCTGATTTCACTGGATGGCTCTTATTTTGATCATCTAAAAAAGCGGCGCGTTCCCTCCAAATTCATGACCCGGTATTATCTTCCCCACAGGATATTGAAGAAGAAAGATTCTAAAATGACAATGGATTTCAACTCCATCCCGTATCATACCGGTCCAAAAACGATATCTGGGGTTACGGGGCCCTCTTTTCTAGATGGATGAAAAGAAAAATCTGAAATAAAACCTGTTATGACGTTATTGAAAAACAACAACTTAAATATCCAAAAGGTCGAATGGAAATTATTTTAGACACCTACGTTCCAGTATATTAAAATATTCAACCTGTGGTAAGATATAACATGAATGATGTATGGGCACCATATATTCCCATTGTCCTTACATAAAGTATTGCCGGCAGATTGTCCATGATGAAGAAGCGACCAGACTCTTCTCCCAGGAGGAAGACATGACGGAAAATCTACAAAACGATACCAATAGGCTTTTTAAAGAATTCGACGTCCTCTTAATCCAAGATGGTGGATGCGCCCCGGGATATAATCCGGTAACGGCATTTATTACTTATCATCTCGAAGCAATGAAGAGAGGTGTCTATGCCACGCGAGAGGGCTTTAAGTCCTTGGTTGCGGGGAAAAACAAGGATTTCGTAAGGCTGGTTTACGACCCGGCGTTATTCCAAAAACTGGATCATATCCCCGGAGTATACCATGCCGCTCCCCTCTCAGAGTGGCGAGGCGCCCAATTAAGAAGCGAACGGTATAAAGATTTTCTTCAAATAGACATCCAAAAGAAGGCTGCAGCGACTATCAAAAGAAAAAAGGTTAAGGCTATCATAGCAATCGGTGGTAACGGCACTTTTCGAGGAATACAGGCTTTATGTGAAATGCTGCCCACCTCCATCCAGGCATTTTTTATCCCCGTCACCATTGACAGCGATGTGGCGGGGACGGACTGCATCGGACAGCATACCGGTGTGGAGGTGGGAGCGGAAAAGATCCGACGGTATATGGCGGATGCAAGGACGCACAAAAGGGTTTATATCATTGAGATGATGGGCGCCAATAGCGGTTTTCATGCATTGCATTCATGTCTGGGCTCGCGCGCGCACATGGCCGTCCTGCCGGATAGTGTTATTGATCACAAGAAAGTGGTTCGTGCCATCAATAAAAGGGATGAATGTGTTATTGTGGTGGCCGAAGGGTATAAGAAACCATTTCGAGAAGAAAAAGGCATCAAGGATAACGCATCCGAATTCTTTTATAAAGAACTGCTTGCCACCAATATCAAGCTAAAAAGAAAAGTGGTCTGCGAACCGTTTTCCAGGGATATTCGGGGGGCCGCTCCCAATAATATGGATATCTCTCTGGCACAGCGTATGGCCTACAATGTGGCCGCCTATCTCAAGGCAGGTACTTCCAGGCTGATGCCGGCCGTACTTTCCGGAAGGGAATACGCTATTCCGTTCAATGAGATCACCACGGATAACATGAAAGAGGAGACCCTTAAAATCCTTGCCGACCGGTTGACAACCGTGTGATATCCATCATCACCATCTTTCCGAATTAAATATCATTTTTTATATCAACATGTTATGCTGGATACCGCTTTCGCAAGCCATTATTGACATGACCAAGGCTTCCTGTTAACATTTTCTTTAAGTACCCATTTAAACAAATATATGACAGAATAATGATATAAAAATATGCCGGTTTATGAATACATAGCCTATGACAGGCGCGGTAAGAACAAAAAGGGCATTATTGATGCCGACAGCGCGGTTGCGGCCCGCCAAAAACTAAGAGGTTCGGAGATCTTCCCCATCGAGTTGAAGGAGACCTCGGTCAAACGTAAAGAAGCCCCGTCCGGTCGAATATCCGGCCTCTCGCTAAGACGCATCCGATCCAGAGAACTCTCGGCCATGACGCGGCAGCTTTCTACTTTACTGGGTGCGGGGATCTCCCTGGTTGCATCGCTGGAGGCCTTGATTATTCAAGTGACCAATCCACACCTGAAAAAGGTCCTGGCCCAGATTAAGGAATCCGTCAATGAAGGGAACAGCCTGGCCGCTTCACTGTCCCAGCACTCCAGGCTTTTTTCTCAAGTCTACATCAATATGGTCCGTGCCGGTGAAGCTTCCGGCTCCTTGGACCTGGTCTTGGAACGTTTGGCGGACTTCAGCGAACATCAGGACGCCCTCAGGGGCCGGTTCATGGCGGCCATGATTTACCCTGTTATCATGACCCTGATGGGTATTTTTGCACTGACGATCTTGGTTACATTTGTAGTCCCCAAATTTGTCCACGTTTTTCATGAAATGGAAAAGGCGTTACCCCTACCCACCATTATCGTCATAGGGGCCAGCAACTTCATCACATCTTTTTGGTGGCTTATTTTGGGCACCCTCATCATCGCGGTTATTGGAATCAGCCGGTTCAAAAAGACACCTAAAGGCCAGCGTTTATGGGATCAGACAAAACTGCAAACCCCTCTCTTCGGCCCTATTAACATCAAAATGGCCATGGCTCGATTTGGAAGGACCCTCGGCAGTCTGCTTCAGAGTGGTGTCCCGGTTTTATCCGCCCTTCAGATCGTTCACAATATCGTTAATAACATCCTCATTGCCGATGATATCGATAAGGCCGTGGAGGAAATCCAGGCCGGAAAGGCCTTGGCTGTGCCCCTTTCCAAGAGCCATTGGGTTCCACCTCTGGTGGTTCAAATGATCACTGTTGGTGAGCAGAGTGGGGATCTGGAGAAGATGCTCAATAAAATAGCGGATGTCTATGAACGGGAGGTTGAATCTCAGATCACGGCTATGACATCTTTATTAGAGCCCGTCATGATCCTGGTCATGGCCGTCATGGTGGGGTTCATCGCCATCTCCATATTGCTTCCCATACTTGAGATGAGCCAAATCGTTCGTTGATTTTTACCGGCCTTTATTGGCCCGGGAGATTGACGAAAAATGAAACAAGGGATTCTAGGAGCCGACACGATACCTAAGAATCGTTTACATTTCCATTCAAGCACTTCACACTTTAGGAGGTCTATCGGATGCATCATAAAAAGAAATGGACGGAGCAAGGATTTACGCTGATCGAGATCATGGTCGTGATCATCATCCTGGGGATCCTGGCCAGCTATGTGGCTGTTCGACTCACAGGGCAGACCGAGGAGGCCCGAAGGACTCAGGCCATGACTCAGATTGCCACTTTTGAAACGGCCCTTGAACTTTATAAGTTGGATAACGGCAGCTATCCATCCACAGAACAAGGGCTTCTGGCGCTCGTAGAACCGCCGAGCGTGGGTAAACTTCCTCGTAAATGGCGTGAGGGGGGATACCTGGAAAAAGGAAGAATCCCCAAAGATCCATGGGGTAATGATTACGTCTACCTCTCCCCCGGCCTGCATGGGGAGTTCGACATTACAGCGTTTGGTGACGACGGCGAGCCTGGAGGGGAAGGCAAGGATGAAGACGTGAATAACTGGGACCTTTAATAACCGCCTGATCCATGAAAAAAAGGAAACAAGACACGACCGGTTACACCCTGATTGAACTGACTGTGGTCATCTTCCTGATCGGTATCCTCTTCTCTATCACGTTGCCTCGCATCCATGACACGAGCCTGACGGATCATTTCAAAACCGCCACCAGGCGGATGATCAGCCTGATCAACCAATTAAAAAATGACGCCGTCCGTACGAACACGGATTATCTTCTCTATTTTAATCTGGAGTCAGGTAAATATTGGATTGAGTATGATGACATGACGGACGCGGACCGGATAGCGGCCCGCGAAAAAGCGGACTCCCTTCCAGAGGATGTTCGTATTGTGGATATCTGGTTTAAGGGAACCGGTAAAGAAATGATGGGGGAGACCAGCATCTTTTTCAGCAGAAAGGGATATATCCAACCCGCCGTGATTCACCTTCGCTCCGAAGATGAACGGGAGTTTACGCTGGTGCTGAAGCCCTTTCTAGGCAAGGTTGAGATCCTGGACCACTATGTGGAATTTGAGGATATTTAGGATGAATCCCAGACAAGACGGGTTTACACTCCTTGAGGTCATAGCGGCATTATCCATTATTGCCATTGCGTTGACCACACTCTTGGTATCCCAATCCCAGAGCCTATCTCTTGCCGGTGAAGCCAAGTTCAGCACAACCGCTACTCTTTTAGCCCAGCACAAAATGGCCGAGCTGGAGACAAAAACGGCCGAGGATCTGATATCGGACTCCGGTGATTTTGGAGAGGATTTCCCGAATTATTTCTGGGAGGTCCAAGTCAATCCGGTGTCATTCCCTGGAGTGGAGCAAAATGCGGATGATCTTAAACAGATTGATCTGAACGTCTTTTTTGGTGAAGATAAACAATTTCAATGCCATGTGAGGCTTTATCGGTTTGCGCCACCATGAGATGCATTAATGAGCAGAATAGATTTCACTCGATCTTTTTCATTATTAAAGTTGATGGTCTCGTAAAAAGTCGGGAAACACGCGTTTTGTCATTCCGGCCTGCCTGTGCGTGTCCGCACGCAGACAGGCGAAGGCCGGAATCCAGTCTTTTCAGATAGTTACATGGGGTCTGGACCCCGGCCTTCGCCGGGGTGACGACTTTTTACGAAATATTCAAAGTTGTTGTTTTATAATAACGTCCATAACAGGTTTCATTTGAGGTTTCCCTTTTTGTCGATCGAGAAAAGAGATCCCCATCCCCCGCGAAAACCGTTTTTGGACAAGCATGTTATTTTATATAGGCTAAAATTTTCCAATGATTCACTACCAGCACAATAAAAAAAACACCGGCTTTACACTCTTGGAAGTCCTCATCGCCTTGGCCATATTTGCCGTGATCATCTCTATTTTGTTTCCCGCGTATATCGGGACATTCCGTAATATGGATGCGGCCGAAACCGACTCGGATACCTATCAAATGGCTCGAATCACACTGGATCGAATGACAGAGGACTTAGAATCCGCTTATTTATCACAACAGTTCCCATTTACCGGTATGGACGACACGATAAACGGGCAAGACGCCGATTCCCTTCAATTTATGTCCAGGACTCACCTTGCCTTTGATGCAAGGC
Source organism: Deltaproteobacteria bacterium (assembly GCA_016930835.1). Taxonomy (GTDB): domain Bacteria; phylum Desulfobacterota; class DSM-4660; order Desulfatiglandales; family HGW-15; genus JAFGGA01. Next base: position 15,559 of record JAFGGA010000151.1, on the reverse strand, counting down.
AAAACCAGGATGGGAATGCGAGGATTGCTTATACCATCAAAGAGGGTGAAGAGGAGAGTGGTTTGATCCTTTATCGATCCGACACCCTTGAACTGAGGGCATCTCCGGAAGAAGGGAGCGGTGGATTCATCCTTTGCCAAGGTCTTTACGCGGTTCAAATGATTTATGAGGATGCGGATGGAGAGACCTATGACGAATGGGATTCCTCAAGCATAACCTATAAAAATCGTTTACCCAAAAAGGTATCGATCCTGTTGGAATTTGTGAACCAGGCAGACCCCGAATCACCCTTGCGATTTATGACATCGGTTTTTGTTCCAATGGGAGCCTAAACCCTGACTCTGGATAAAAACAGGTCTATTTATGCTTAAAGCATTAAAAAATGACAGGGGCGTAGCCCTAATCCTGACCCTGCTCATTATCAGCGTGATCGTGACCCTGACGCTTCAGTTTAATGCATCCATGCGATCAGAGGTACACGCGGCTTATAATCTCAGAGACGGTATCTCTTTGGATTATGTGGCCAAATCCGGGTTTTACGGGTCACTGGCCATTATCAAAGAAGATGACCCCGCATATGATTGCCTATTAGATGATTGGGAATTGTTTCGGGAATATGCGCCCTTCTCGGCAACACTCTTTGATGAAGAGACATCTTTTGATGTATCGATCCAAGACCTTGCGAGAAGAATCCCGATCCATAAGCTCGTTGATGACCAGGGACAAGTAAACCAGAACCAGAGAGATCTCTTAACTCGTTTCCTGAACCTGGACGAATTCAATCTTGAGTCAGACCAAGTGGATGATATTGTCGATGCCATTATCGACTGGCTGGACCCGGACGATAATACCACGGCATTTGGTGGGGCTGAAGAATCCTATTATCAATCCCTGGAGAATCCTTATTCCTGTCGAAACAGCCCCATGGAATCCATTGAAGAACTTCTCCTGATTAAGGGTATTTCAAAAGAGCTTTATGAGGGTAGCGGGGGAAGCCCCGGTATCAAAGATCATTTAACCATTTACGGGGATGGGAACATCAACATCAATACGGCAGATAGACTCGTATTGAAGGCCCTTTCCGAAGATATCAACGATGAGGTGTTTGATGATCTGGATCATTACAGAAGAGACGCGAACAATCAGGATGATCTGAAAGCCACTTATTGGATCCAAAATGTCGTGAGCGGGATATCCTTTGCTGCGGGAACCACCATAAAAAGCACCCATTTTGAGATTACCACCGTTGGAAAAAAGGATCGAATGGAAAAGAGGATAAAGAGTATTATCGAAAGAGACGGAACCGGAAATATTAAGGTGGTATCTTGGAAAAAATCATAGGGATAAACATCTTGTGTTTTATGGATATCCTGTTATAGATTTGAGCGTTGGGATCATTGGTGTCCAAAATCGATTTCACTCGATCTTCTTCATTATTGAAGTTGATGGTCTCGAAAAAAGTCGGGAAACACGCGTTTTTGTCATTCCGGCCTGCCTGTGCGTGTCCGCACGCAGACAGGCGAAGGCCGGAATCCAGTCTTTTCAGGTAGTTACATGGGGTCTGGACACCGGCCTTCGCCGGGGTGACGATTTTTTACGAAATATTCAAAGTTGTTGTTTTTCAATAACGTCCATAATGGTTTTCATTACGGGTTTCTTTTTTTATCTATTTAAAAAAGAGATCCCCGTACCACCGAAAACCATTTTTGGACAAGCATGTGTTGAAATATAATCTCAACCACTGTTTAGCCATATGTTCGATAAACCCCTTCTCCATCAAAAGATTGTGCAGTATTGGGATCTTGATCGGGATGCCATGTCGAATACGATAAAAAATTTTTAGATGCCCATCAATTATTGAATAGGGTTCCCCGGCTATCGCTTCGGAACGGCATTTCGATATGTTCTCCAATATGTGAGAATCTATTTTCGGATGAAATTCAACTGATTTATGAAGGGTTAAAAATAGATGCCCGGCAAAATATTAGGATTAGACATCAGAGAGGATTCTGTCACCGCGGTCCAGGTGATCAGCGGAATCAAGGGGCATCAGGTGATTGCATGTGCCGACTGTCCTGTTCCAAAGGGCGGTGATCTGGAAAACGCGCTGGAAACCTTGTCAAGAGAGATAGAATTAAAGAGTGACACAGCCATTGTCTCCATCCCGAGTCATGATATTTCCTATCGAAACATTCAAATGCCGTTTCATGATCCCAAAAAGATCAAGCAAACCCTGCCCTTTGAGATGGAAACCGTTCTGCCTTTCCCTATTGAAGATGTGATCATTGATTTTAATATTGCCGATCAAACAGATCAGAATCGAATCTTGGCCGCTTCCCTGAAAAAGACACAGATCGCCCAATATCTGGAAAAACTGAAGGCCTACGGCATTGATCCGGATATCATGGATATTCAAGGGGTTCCTATGGCCAACTGGCTGTTAAGCAGGGAGGAAATCCCGGAAAGCGGGATCTTTATCGAGATCGGCGATCTCCGGAGCGTTATGATCCTATTTCAGAACAAACGGATAGTCCTGATTCGCCCATTTTCATCCAACGGGAGCCATTTCACTTCGAATCACGTCAATGGAGAAGGGGATCCTTTAGATGACAGAATATCTTCATTGAGATCATTAAGCCAAAAGATTCAAAACACGGTCCATTCATTTGGTTGGCAAAATCACGAACCTATTTATCCTGAAAAGATCTTTTTTTCAGAGGTGGGCACCATGAATTTGGACACCGCCGAACACCTTAATCGATTCCTAGGGATATCGGTGGAACGGGTTAACATTCGAAGCGATAAAAGGATTCGAATGAACGATCATCTTTCTCGCTTCTGGGATTCCGCGGTCATGGATCGGGCCCTAGCCCTCACCCTCAGGGATAATCGGAAAGGACATGGATTCAACTTCCGAAAAGGGGAGTTCGAGGTCACCAAACGCTATGAAGGGCTAAAAAATGAACTCCGAAAAATAGGTATCATCCTTGGACTTGTTCTCCTGTTTATTGTGATCAACCTGGGTGTGGATTACTCCCTGTTAAAAAACCAGTACGAGGCCGCGGATCAACGACTCTTTCATCTCTACCAAAGTGAATTCCCCGATGAAAAAAATATCCGGATGCCTCTTGATCAATTAAGGATCAAGCTCAATCAAATCGAGGATTCATCCGTATCCATCCCTGGTATCGATGCGAACCAGAAGGTCGTTAATCTATTAAAGGATATCTCGGAGCGGTTACCCAAGTCCATGGACATCCGTATCACCAATATGGTCATTGATCAGACCATCGTACGCATGAGCGGAGAGACCGACTCATTTAATACGGTGGACGCCATGAAGAATAACCTGGAACCTTCGAGCTATTTTAGTGAAATAACCATTAGTTCGGCCAAATTGGACAGATCCGGAAAACGGGTTCAATTTGAATTGAAACTGGAACGTAAAGCCAAATAGGGGGAGAATGAAACTCGCAAGACGTGAAAAATATTTTATCGTGGCAGCCATTTGTTTTATTGCCGTCTTCTTTCTATTGCAATTGATAGTCTTTCCATTTTTCAAGGAACGGGACCGTTTGCAGAAAGGCATTCAACAAAAGGGGAAAGATCTTAAAGAAATGTCCGGACTCATCGCGGAATATCATTCCATGGAAACGAGCGCTGAAGGGATCGATAGGATCTTGGCAAGACGCGCAAGGGGATTCACCCTTTTTTCATTTTTAGAGCAGGAGGCGAGCCGGGCCCAGATTAAGGATCATATTAAATCCATGAAGCCATCCACATCCAAAGGCACAGGTCCCTATAAAGAACTTATGGTGGAAATGGATCTTAATACGCTCACCCTTAATCAACTGGTTGATTATCTTTTTCGGATCGAAACCAGCAGGGATATAATTATTGTGAAACGAATCTCCATCACGGAAAACAAAAAAGAAACGGGTTTATTGGATGCAAAAATACAGGTCATGACCTTTGAGCAGGAGGCCGGTTGATTAATCCTGAAACCGCATTATGGCTGAGATAAAGAAAAATAAAAAATGGCTCGGGTACACTATTTACGGCATCGTGTTGACCGTTGTGCTGTTATATTTTCTTTTCCCATCAGCGGCCCTCCGGGACATCGCTTTAAACGCCTTCAATGAAACATATCCCAACCTTCATCTATCCATTTCCAAGATATCACCTTCGTTCCCATTCAATCTCAACATACAAACGCCCGAACTTGCATTGAAGGAAAGTCCAGACAAGGTGTTTTTCAAGGCGGATAATGTTTCTCTTCATCCAAAATTATGGTCTTTGTTAACGGGAAAATATGAATTGAATATTCATTGCACGGCCTATAATGGAGAATTGATGGGATGGGTGAACTTTGAAGAAGATCTTTTCGAACCCCCATTTGATTCATCCATCGAGTTTAACGGCATGCAATTGGAAGAAACCTCAGAGCTTAAAGATATCCTCGGCGTCCCCGTTACGGGAATCCTGAATGGTAAGATTACTTATCACGCGAAGGGTCGATTTCCCGGAAACAGTTCAGGTGACGCGGATATCCGCATCTTTGATTGTCGAATCGGGCTGGCCAAATCCATTCTCGGTTTAACGTCACTTGAATTCAATGATGTATCGGCGGAAGCCACGCTGAACAGGCAGATTTTAAACATCAAAATGATCGACCTCAAGGGCCGAGAACTGAACGGGACGATCTCGGGTAGGGCCACCATGAGAAGGGAGATCCTTGAAAGTCGTTTGGACCTGAGGGGGAGCATCGTGCCTTTTGCGGAGACGCCTCAGGATTCCGGTGGTGCCCAAGATCTTTTCAAATTATTCGGACAACAATCCAGGCAGGGCAAGCTTTCATTTACCATCAGAGGGACCTTTAAGGAACCCCAATTTCGATTGATGTAACCTGCAAACCAACATTTATCAAAACGTGAGGATGCCATGGCAAAGCATTACCACACCATCTTCAATTTATTGGCATTAACAGCGATGATATATCTGAGCGTAGACACCTTTTACAAGATCGTTCAGACCCAATTTAAGCGGATGGACACCCAACAAGCGACCACGCAACAGATATCAGGTCCGACGCGAACCGCCCGGGTCGTTTTCAAAGATTACCAGCCCATACTGGACAGAAATCTCTTTGGATCTACGGATGAAACCGAAAAAGAGATCAGCACATCTCAGATTGAGGACCTTGAACCCACCAAGTTAAATGTCTCTCTCCTGGGAACGGTCACCGGAGACGATAAAAATGCCTATGCGGTTATTGAAGAAACCGGTAAAAGGAAACAAGGCCTTTTTAAAATAGGCGATAGCATCCAGGATGCCGTGCTGAAAATGATCTTAAGGGGAAAGGTCATCCTGAGTCTGGGAGGCCGGGACGAGGTCCTTGAAATGAAAGAACCATCCAATTCGACATCACGACTCACTCGTATGGTCAATAGACCCAGTCGGTTACCGACCCCCCAATCCGTGGAAGAAGAAGACGAAGGGACCATCACCATTGAGCGTTCGGATGTGGAAGAGTCGCTTGCCGACATCAATAAATTATTGAGCCAAGCAAGGATACGCCCTCATTTCCAAGACGGTCAATCCGACGGCTTGACCATCACCGGGATCCAAGCCGATTCTCTTTTCAGAAAAATGGGATTACGGAATGGTGATATCATTTATGGTATCAACGGGGATCCCATAGAATCGCCGGATGATGTCCTGGATGTGTATAATTCCATGACATCGGGATCCAGCATTGCTATACAGATCAGGCGTCGAGGACAAGAGACCACGCTGAATTATCAATTTGAGGAGTAGCGTAACCGATTTAGGGAAAAGCCATGTATACCTCTTTTTTTGGATTTCAAGGAAACCCGTTCAACCTGACACCGGACCCGAAATACCTCTTCTTAAGCACTTACCATAAAGAGGCCCTCGATCATCTGCTGTATGGGATCAAAGAACGCAAAGGGTTCATAGCCGTCACCGGGGGGATCGGCACGGGTAAAACCACACTCTGTCGTGTCTTATTAAATTATCTGGATCGTTCCGTAAAAAGTTCTTTGATATTCAATTCATATATCTCGGGCATGGAACTGTTGAGGGCCGTTAACAATGAATTCGGCATCCAAATGCCCCCCAATACCAGAACCAAAAAGGCCCACATAGATGCCTTAAACCGGTTTCTCTTGGATACATTTCGTGATGGTGGAAACGCGGTGCTCCTCATCGATGAAGCCCAAAATCTTTCGCATAATGTTCTTGAGCAGATCCGGATGCTCTCAAACCTGGAGACCGAAAACGAAAAACTCATCCAGATCATACTGGTCGGACAACCGGAATTAAAAGAGCTCTTAGTTGCGCCTTCCTTGAGACAACTGGATGAACGCATTACCGTTCGCTATGAATTAAAACCCCTCTCACCCAAGGATATACGGGGATATGTGGAGCATCGGTTGGTGGTGGCCGGAGGTCATGGGAATGTCAAATTCACCAATGGAGCCTTTAAAAAGATCTATGACTATTCCCGTGGAAATCCAAGACGCATCAACACGGTCTGCGACCGATCCCTCCTGATCGCTTATGCCAGGGAAGACTTTACCATTTCAAGGGTGGTTGTCGATAAGGCTGTCAAGGAGTTGCAATGGGACATGAAGGTGAATCCTTACGCCTTGGGGTGGCCCTTGAAACGGTATGCCTCATTCACCATACTCCTGGTCTTTCTTATTATTGCGGCCGGTCTTGGCGGGTGGACCTTAAGTGGGAACATCCCGGAATCTTTTTTAAGAAATGTTCCTCAACCCTCTGAAAATTATTCCGTTAAAGGAAAGATTCATCCTGTCTCCATTCCCCCAAGTCCCATGGACGAAGAACCGGTGAGCCTGTTCTTGGATAAAGAGACGAGTATTTACATGCTCTTTAGGCTTTATCATAATATAATCAATGAAAACACCGTGAATACCGATGAAGACAATCTCAGCCTTTACAGCCTGAAATTGGCCCCGGAGTATCATGTGATGTTTAGAAAGCCGTTCCGGATCCATCTGCATGATCACTCCAATCCTTCATCGGGTGATTCCCTTTATCTCCTGATCAGCCGGATTACCGATGATGGGGCCATTGCCATCGACTCCAAGGGAGGAGAACAACCGGTTACGCGTGATTTTATTCTGAACCATTGGGGGGAAAAGGTCTCTTGGGTTTATTCAACACAGACAAAAGACCCATTTTTGATCAAAGGGATGCAGATACCCGATGTGCTGGAGGTTCAACAATCCTTGAATAAGATTGGCTATAGCATCAGGACCACGGGTTATTACGGCGAGTTGACCGCCCGGGAGATCATGAAATTTCAAAAAGATTTCGGCATCATGGCCGATGGGATTGTAGGCCCGCAAACCCGAGCCTTATTGTATCAGATGGTGGAATAGGGTGAGCTATATCAACGAGGCATTAAAGAAGGCCCAAAGAGACAGGGATTCCAGGCGTATTCGATATTTGCGGAGCACGAAACCCGCGTGGCAGGACAAGGTGGGCATTCCCAACAAGATCATTTGGGGAAGCCTTTTATTACTTATCTTTTTGGGACTTGGCTTTGTCACCTATTTATGGTTTGATGGGCCCTTTGAAGAGTCACCCAAAAGCATGGAAAACAAGGCCCTTCAAGACGGAATACCGACGTCGGGAAAAACAATCCACCCGGAAGGGGTTCAAACCGGGCTGAAGGGTCAAAAAGTGGAGGAGATCTCCACTCTCTCAAAAATGGGTGTGTCGCCCAATATGGTACGACTCTATAGTAGGGCCAAGGATCTCTATAAAGGGGGCCGTTTACTGGATTCTGAAAAGGTATATAAGGACGTCCTCCGACTGGCCCCTGAATTTCCGGATGCGCTGAATGACCTGGGTGTGCTCTATATCCGGACGAGGAATTTTGATGGGGCAAAAGAGTGTTTTGAAAAGGTCATCCAGATAGAACCTGATTTGGTGGAACCTTATTATAACCTGGCGTGCCTTCATTCCGTAAAGGGAGAAGTCAAAGAAGGTTTAGAGCAATTAAGTCAAGCCGTAAGATTGAATCCATCCGTCAAGGCATGGGCTGAAGAGGACCCGGACCTTCTGAATCTCAGGGGAGTGCCGGATTTTAAGGATGTGATAAAGGATTAAGACATGATGAAGACAATGAAGACGATTTTTCTATTTTCTCTGACTTACGTATGTGCGGTTTTCCTATGGCTGCAGATCGACACCTCCGTCACGTTTGGGGCCCGTCTTGCAGGCGAAGAAGAGAACACCCCATCCGCTTCTCAACCCACCCCTCAACCTTCTCCGCCGGTTAGAAGGCCGTTGCCGGTTCGTCCCACGGTGAAGCCTTCGCCACCGGTCAATACGGTCCAACCCAAACCGGCACAGGTTCCTCCGGCACAAGCTCCTCCGGCACAAGCTCCTCCGGCACAGGTTGAGGAAACAAAAACCAAACAAATGGAACCTAAACCGGATATCGGCTCCGTAACCATTGATTTTGAAGATGTGGACATCAAGGTCTTCATCAAATTCATAAGTGAAATAACAGGTAAAAATTTTGTCATCGATAATGCTGTTCGGGGAAACGTCACCATTGTGTCTCCCACAAAGATTACCCTGGATGAAGCGTACAAGGTCTTTGAGTCGGTCCTGGAGGTTCACGGTTTTGCAACCGTGCCCGCGGGAAGCATTATCAAGATCATACCGGCATCGGATGCCCGTACAAAGGACATTGAAACACGACTCCGAAAAGAGGCCATCACCCCGGATGATAAGATCGTGACCCAACTCATCCCGCTCCGATACGCCGATCCGGATGAAATCAAAAAGCTTTTTTCCCCCATGATTTCTAAAAGCAGCGTGATGGTATCTTACCCGCCCACCGGCATGTTGATCGTGACCGATGTGCTCTCCAACATCAAACGATTGTTGAGCATTATTGATACCATCGACATCGAAGGGATCGGCGAAGAGCTTTCCGTGGTACCCCTTAGCCATGCGTCGGCCTCGGTTATGGGGAAATCCTTGTCCACGATCTTCCAGACACCTACGACACGAACAACCAGAGGGGCCACGGTTAACACCTCACAGATAAAAATCATCCCTGATGAAAGGACCAATTCCCTGATCTTGCTCGCATCTGAAACGGATACGATCAAGATCAAGCAACTGATCATCCTATTGGATAAGGAGGTCCCAAAGGGCGAAGGGGATATTCGTGTTTATTATCTCCAAAACGCCAATGCCGAGGATCTTTCCAAGGTCCTGATGGCCATTCCCAAAGAGCAAAAGACCGAAACCGAAAAAGGAAAGGCCCCGGTCATATCCAAAGAGGTCCAGATCGTGGCGGATAAGTCCACCAACTCGTTGATCATCACAGCCAACAGGGACGATTATCTGGTTCTGGAAGATGTAATCAAAAAGCTCGATATCCCCAGGCGCATGGTCTATATCGAGGCCCTGATCATGGAAGTGGATGTGGATAAATCCTTTGACCTGGGCGTGGAATGGCGTGCAGGGGATAAAATTGATGATTATCAAGACGGCGTCATTGGGGCCTTTGGGGGTTCCGGCGGAAGAGGCGCTGATGGAGGTTACTCCAATTTTCCAGGTGTGGATACAACCGGCGCCCTCACCTTTCCTTCCGGATTTTCCGTCGGTGTCATTGGGGCGGGCATCAAAATCGGTGATCTGTTTTTCCCTACCTTGGGGGCGGTACTTCGTGCCTATCAAAAAGACTCGGATGTCAATATCATCTCTACCCCACAGATACTGACCACGGATAACGAAGAGGCCCAGATTGTAGTCGCGGAAAATGTTCCGTATATCACTAAACAGGAAACGACCTCCACCACCAGTCTTGACTATACAACCTATGAGTATAAGGATGTGGGTGTGACATTGAAGATCACACCTCAGATCAGCCAAGAACGTTTTGTGAGGCTGAAAATTTTTCAGGAGGTCATCAACCTGAAAAAAGGATCCGAACAATTTCGACCCACCACATTGAAGCGATCCGCCGAAACCACGGTCATTGTAAAGGATGAAAATACCGTGGTGATCGGTGGCATTATCCAGGAGACGGATGAAAGGGGCGCTTATCGGGTACCTTGCCTTGGTAGCATGCCTATTCTGGGCTGGTTTTTCAAATCCTCATCCAGATCCAACACCAAGACCAACCTCTTTATCTTCTTGACACCTCACATTATTGAAAATCCTGAAGAAGCTGAAGAGATATACGAGAAAAAACAGGGATACATGGATACCGTAAAGGAAGGGGTCATCAAGATGTATGAGGGTCGGGGAGAAAAAAGGACGGATGATGGTGAGGATGAGAAATAGGAGATTATGATCATATAACATGAAACATATCGGTGAAATATTGGTAGAAAAGATCCGCCTCTCTCCTGAAGCGGTTTCCGATGCATTGGAAACCCAGGAAGAAAAAGGGGGGCGTATCGGCGAAATTTTGATCCGCCAGAAAAAGATATCCGAAACGGACCTGCTCAATGCCCTGGCCCAGCAATTTGAGCTAAGATTTCTGGAATCCCTTCCCATTACCGATATGGGTACGGAATTTACCGCTACTGTACCCATTCAATTTTTAAAGAAATACAAAATGGTCCCCGTGATGAAGCCGGACCAACCCTTCATCGCCACCCATGATCCACTCCTCTTTCAACCGCTGGATGACCTCAAGCTGCTGCTGGGTCTGGACGGCGTCGAAGTGGTGCTCGCGCCTCATGCCGATATCCTCTCCGCCATCAATTTTGCCTATGATATGAGCCGTGATTCAGCCGAACAGGTTATCCAAGACATGCATGAAGGCGACAGCGACCTCATCATTTCCGAGATCGAAGGGGCCGGCGATCTATTGGATGATACCAGTGACGCCCCCATCATCAAGCTCGTCAACCTCATGCTCTCCCAGGCCGTGAAAGACCGGGCCAGTGATATCCACATTGAAACCACGCACAGTAAACTCAACATACGATACCGAGTGGACGGTATCCTCTATGACATGCTCACTCCTCCGAAACACATCCATTCGGCCTTGGTCTCCAGGATAAAGGTCATGGCGGAGATGAATATCGCGGAGAAAAGGCTCCCGCAGGATGGCCGCATCGAGATCAAGATCGGGGACAAGAATGTGGATATCCGTGTTTCAACCGTTCCCACCGCCTTTGGCGAGCGGGTCGTATTGCGCCTTCTGGATAAGACGAAGATCTTACTCAAGGTCGCGGACCTGGGCATGCCAAAGGATCGATTATCGTCCTTCGACAGGCTCATCCGCGCAGCCCATGGGATCATTCTGGTCACCGGACCCACGGGAAGCGGAAAGACCACAACGCTCTATGCCGCCCTCACCACCATCAACAACACGGATATCAATATCATTACCATTGAAGACCCCATAGAATACCAGATAGATGGGATCGGGCAGATCCAGGTCAACCCGAAGATCAACCTCACCTTCGCCAATGGACTCCGCTCCATCGTCCGCCAGGATCCGGACGTGATCCTGGTGGGCGAGATACGCGATCTGGAGACCGCCGAGATATCCATTCAATCCGCCTTGACCGGTCATCTGGTATTTTCCACCTTGCACACCAATGATTCGGCCAGTGCCGTCACACGGCTCATCGATATGGGTATTGAGCCATTCTTGGTCACGTCCTCGGTCATCGCCATCCTGGCCCAGCGCCTGGTCCGCATGATATGCCCCGATTGCAAAGAAGAATACACCCCGGATGAGGAATCATTGCAAAGTATCGGCCTGACTTCAGAGATGCTTAAAGGAAGGCCTCTTTTTAAAGGAAAGGGCTGCCCCACATGCCTGAATACCGGTTACAAAGGACGGACCGGTATCTTCGAACTCATGCTCATGAATGATTCCATCCAAAACCTCATCCTCAAGACATCCGATGCCAATGCCATTAAACGGGAGGCCTTAAAACACGGCCTGATCACCTTGCGCCAGGACGGCGCCAAAAAGGTGTTGGAAGGAATCACCACCATAGAAGAGGTATTTCGGGTGACCTATCAGTAGGTGAGATTGAGAACGAAACCCAACCTTAAAAGCTAGATTTTGATAAGTTGTTGTACAACCAGAGGGATATCTCGAGGCGTTTTGAGGAGAAGGAGATTTTTGTCTGTAAAAGGGTCAAGGTCCACACATGCGGATTCACAGCCCATGACGATCAGGATGGTATCACAACCTTCTGTATCCCATGGAACAAATTCGATATGCCTCAGCTTATCCTGAATTTCATTTACCGCGGCGACCCTATCGTATGATGGATTGCAGCCCCCGCAATATTTGAGTCCTATCTTTTTCTTTATCAAATATCTGCTCCTATAGCGAATTACCCTGTCGCTACGATGCATGGGATTTCCGTTATACACCACCAAGCGAACCGGGCATGAAGGGGAATGATATTATTTTGCCATCCTCACCCTACCCCCCATGCTGTTGACTTAAACTCCTGACCAACCACAGAAACCTCTGATGTCATTCCCCGAAGAAAACCCGGGATTTTCAACCGGCGTAGGCCGGAATCCAGGTTTTTCGAACTCTACTGGACCCCGGCTTTTGCCGGGGTGACGGCATGGTCGACAAGATTTCTCTTAAGTCACCAGCATCGCACCCTGTCTCCTCCCCCTCATGGATATGGAACTAATGGAAACCCCTCCGCAAGTGGCGGGAGTATGAAAAGTCTAGAAAAATTCTGGCGGGTTGGAAGCCGTTTGAGATATCCATAATAAAAAAGGGCTTGGAAATCAATCCAAACCCTTCATATCGACTATTGGTAGCGGGGGCTGGATTCGAACCAACGACCTTCGGGTTATGAGCCCGACGAGCTACCTGACTGCTCCACCCCGCGATAAGCGTTGAAACATAACACTGATATTTAGGATAGTCAAATAAAAATGAAAAAATATTATCCGGCGGGAAGTTGAATGAAAAAGGTGGTCCCTTTCCCCGGGTGGCTGACCGCCCAAATATCACCGTCATGGGCCTCAATGAGTTTATATGAGATGGACAGGCCCAGCCCTGATCCTTTTTCCCTTGTGGTAAAGAAGGGTTGAAAGATATATTGAAGGTCCGATTCGGCTATCCCCCCGCCCTCATCATTAATGCGAATTTCCACACCGTTATCAATCCTTTCCGTTGAAACGGAAATGGTCCCTCCCCCTTTCATGGCCTGGATCCCGTTTGTAATGATATTCATAAACACCTGCTTCAGTTTATCCGGATCACAGGGTATTTCGCCGATATGATCAGAGAGCAACTCCTTGAAACAATAATGTTTTTCGTGAGAATAGATGCCATTCATAATCTTGATCACATCCCGTAATACAGCATTGACATCCGCCGGTCTTTTTATGAGCTGGTATTCTTTTGTAAAATCACCCAAATCGGCGACCAGATTTTCCATCCTTTTGACCTCTTCCAAGACCATATCGAGCTTCCGTATACTCGCTTCATCTTTTATGTTCGCCCGTATTTGACTGGTAAACCCGCCGATGATCATCAATGGGTTTTTTATCTCGTGAGCCACATGGGCCACTGCCTGTCCAACGGCCGCCAGACGGGTGGATTGAAGGAATCTGCCCTCTATCTGCTGCTGCAGACTCAAATCCCGAATCATGCCCGTTATGATCATTCGGCCATCCATTTCCATGAATGAAAGCTTAAGTTCAATGGGGAATTCCTCACCATGCCGGCGCAGTCCCGTTAAAGACCTTTTCACATCTATCAGATCTTTGCTTCGATTTTTCAAAAACCGCTGAACATATTTTTTATGGTCACCATAGCGTTGAGGGATGATCATATCCAGGCTTCTACCCAGGGCTTCCTGATTCGAATAGCCGAACATCCTTTGTGCCGCCTGATTAAAAAGGATGATCTTATGATGATCATCAATACTGATAATCGCATCGGTAGCGGAATCCAATACCGCCCGGCATATTTTTTCAGCGCTCCGAACCTTCTCAATAAGGCACTGATATTCCGTCACATCTCTTGTAATCACCACAAAATGAGTGGCCTTTCCATCTCCAGTTGGAATCGGATACGATAAGACAATCAGGTCTCTACCATCTCCGTTTTCATCTATGCGGGAAAGGGATAACTCCACCTTCTTTCCGGTTTTTTGGGCTTGTTCAACCGGACAAACACCATCTTTTGATTGTTTGCGGATGCATTCGTCGTCCTTGATATCATAACAGGTCTTTTCAACAGCGTTTTTCTTGGAGAGTTTATACCGTTTCAAAAAGGTTTGATTGGCATCAATGATCTTTAGCTGATCATCTAAGAGGAGGATCTCTTCATTCACTCCATCGAATAGGGATTCAAGAGATTGAGAAATGATCCGCGCATCTCTTAATGCGCGTTCTTTTTTCGCCAGGCGTTTTTTCAACCGGCTTATTTCTCTTGTAAGGTCTTCCAACGTGCTTTTCTCTTTTACGAAGGGGATCTCCCCGGCGCGTAAAAAGTATAATTGGATGAGAGGACGTCAAACATCCGATCTGTGCCTTCTCTGATTCGGGAGTACAGCTCTTTCATGGTCTTTGCACCCTTTAAGGTCTCTCGATAGTTGCCATAATCATAAAACGCTCCTTCCAGGGGAAATAAAACCTGATCCATATCGCCATACCAGTGGACGTTGAGTATCTTTTTTAAGGTGGTCACTTTTTGATAGATATCAAAAATAAAATCAGTCCGTAAAAGCGGATTGACTTGATTGATCATGCAATCAATAAGCCCCGCCAAGTAATAGATTTTCCGCATGGATTCTTCATTGTTTCTTGAAAGGTAGATGGCTTGGATCGTATGAGCCAGTCCTTTTTTTAACATGTTATACCCTGTGAACGCCGTGGACTGAAGATCGTTGTTTTCACCCATAGCCTTTCGCTGTTTCTCATATTGTATGGCCTGTGTTTTAAGCATCTGGATGAAATAGGGTGTTTTCCAATCCGCACGCCGAAATTCCCATGGTTTTGAAGTAATCAAGTTGTGGGACTCCTTTTCCAACCTTTCCATGAAATTGATTATCTTTGCCATATGCCCTCACGGATATTTAAAAATGACATCTACAGGATAAAACAAATGGAATGGGTTTGATGAATGAACAAATACAAACGGTTAGAAAACGTTCAGGTCTTAGATGGTGAATGCCTGCATGAATAGGTTACGATTTTATTAGATTAAATGTATGACTTTAAATTTTTGAAAAACTTTGACGATCTCGTAAAAAATCGTCACCCCGGTCCCGTATCAAGTACGGGATAGACTGCCATCGGGGTCCAGAGTCCATGTAACTATTCGAAAAGACGGGATTCCGGTCTTCACCTGTCTGCGTGCGGACACGCACAGGCAGGCCGGAATGACAAAAATAGGTGTTTTTCGACTTTTTACGAGACCATCGAACCTTGGTCAAATTCATGGATTCCGCGATCAAGTCGCGGAATGACCAATATCGTTCTCGGTTACAGAACAGTAACTTGCCATTTCTGTTTTTTGCCCGTCATTCCG
>JAFGGA010000150.1 GCA_016930835.1 Deltaproteobacteria bacterium | reverse complement strand
TTATACTAAGCGCCTTATATAATTGCGCATAATTTAATCAATATATTATTACCAGAAGCCCAAATATTAAATACCGACTCAACAGCCTCCACAACACTTTGTAAAGAAGGGAAATATCTATTATGAACGGCCATCCTTCGTGTAAGTTTCCAGACACGTTCAATAGGATTTAATTCCGGGCTATATGGAGGTAAAAACATTAACTCGAATCTTTTCGAACACTTTTCACGCCAAGTTTTATGTAGTTTGGCGTGGTGATATCGGGCGTTGTCACTTATAATAATTACTTTGCGTCCTGAATGAGAGCTCATCCTTCTTAAATATTTAAGAAAGGAAAAAAATGTTTCACCATCAAATTTCTCCCATTCAGGTTTATATACAAATTTACCATCACGAAGCCTTACTGCTCCATAATAGCCAACGCTGGCACGTGTAGGATGATGTAATAGAATAGGTTCTTTGATTTCAGGTGGTATCCACATACGACAACGGGAACCATATTGTTGAAAATGAACTTCATCAAGTGACCAAATATCGTATTTATCATCCTTAATGAGTTTGAGAATTTTTTTTAAAGTCCTCTTTTTTGGAGGGGTCAGAATTAGCTATCTTCGAACGTGATTTCCTAAGCCGAAACCCTAATTGTCGGAATATACGTTGACATTGGCGTACACCTAATTGGATTCCAAATTCCTGTTGGATGAAAGTAGATAATGTTTTACCGTCCCATAAATTGACGGATAATCCATAATCCAAAGGTGAATTACGCAAAGCACTCTCTATTTTGTTTACCTGTTTCTGATTTAACTTTGTAGGTCTTCCAGGTCGATCCGCATCAGCAAGTCCGGCAAGACCTTCAGATTCGAACCTTTGAACCCAGTATGCTACAGTCCTTGGTGAATCCCCAAGGTATTGAGCAGCTTGTCTGCTACTCATGCCTTGGGCAACAAGAAGTATAGCATGGAGTCTATGGTCATAGCGTGCCTCATCTGTCCGACGTATTTCATCGTGGAGGATGAAAATGACATTTTCCGTATCTGTTATTTTAGATGCTTTCATGAAAAGCATCATAACACATTTTTTATTTATGCGCAATTAATTATGGCACTCAGTATAATTCCCATTTTTTGTATTTCATCGGCAAGAGGATTATCATTGTTAAATGTTAGTCATGTAAAAGTGTAGGGCTCTATTCTGTCGTCTATTTCGGCTGCGATATGCATTATTGCTAAACGTTCCTCGAATACATCTTCCTTAAAATCGGGTGAAATCAATGCAATGTCGATATCACTCCAAAATGAAGCATTTCCTTTAGCGTGGGAGACATAAAGATATGCTTCTTCAATTCGATATTGTTTTTTTGCGGCATTAATGAATTTTTGCACGCTCTCTTTTATAGTATTCGGGATTTTATCCATTGAAACACCTTTTTTTTTATTTTCTCAATATCAAGATCATTTGCATTCATTGCCATTCCTCTTGGAGGCGTATCTAGATTTTAATGTTATAAAACATTCGTTTAGTCTATAACCATTAATCCATCACCTGTTTTTTGATATTTTTTGCCGCAGGATGGACATTCCAGCTTATCTGTAAGCCTTTCCCCGCATTCGCAGGCCCAACCTATTTGGGTGGCGGGGTTGCCGACCATAAGGGCGTGATCGGGAATGTTTTTGGTGACCACGGCGCCGGCGCCGATGAACGCGTAGCGACCGATGGTGATGCCGCAGATGATGGTGGCATTGGCGCCGATGGTGGCGCCTTTTTTGACCAAGGTGGGGCGCAGTTGATCCATCTTGCGGATTTCGGCCCGCGGATTATAGACATTGGTGAAGACCATGGAAGGGCCACAGAAAACACCGTCTTCCAGGGTCACGCCTTTATAAATGCTCACGTTGTTCTGTATCTTGCAGTTATCGCCGACCGTTACATCAGGCCCGATCACAACGTTTTGGCCGATATTACAGTTTTTACCGATACTCGACCTTGATAAGATATGGGAAAAATGCCATATTTTCGATCCGTCACCGATCAATGCATCGTCATCAATATATACGGATTCGTGGGCAAAAAAAGGTGCCTTTTCGGCTTTCAAACCTTTCGTTTGATTTTTGGATTGGCTTGCATCCATTATGGGGGACTGCCTCAAGCTGATAATGCAACTGTTTTGATCTAAAGAGGCTTGCGAGGCTTGAAGAACCTGTAATACTCGTAATCCTTCCTCTCCATCGGTCTTCGGCCTTTTCCCTTGGGCAGCAGATTCTAGAAAGTGCTTACATTCCGCGCGAAGAGGTTCAGTCATTTCAAATGAGACAATCTCTGCCGCCGCTTTTGAGGCCACGGGGATTCGTTTGACCCACTTGATTTCATGGGGATACAGGAATAACTTTTCTTCGCTGATATCATCAAACACCGCCATTTTTTTATCCCCGATGACTACCAGCTTCTGTTCTTTAAAAGGGTGTAACCAAGAGACAAAGATATGGGCTTTGACGCCATCCGGAAAATCCAATATCGTCAGGGTCGTATCAGGTATCCTTTGTTGGAGATAGCTGCCAGCACTGGCATAGACCATTTCAGGCATTTCGCCTAAGAGCATGAGGATGACAGAGATATCATGGGGGGCGAAGCTCCAGAGGATATTTTCCTCAGCCCGGATCTTGCCGATATTTAACCGGTTGGAATAAAGGGTCTGGATCTTCCCCAATTCACCGGTATCGATAAGTTCCTTGAGTTTGATGATAGCCGGGTGGTACTGAAGGATATGACCGACCATGAGGGTCAATCCTTTTTCATCAGCCAATTCAACCAATTCGGCTCCTTCTTCAAGGTCGAGCGCAAGGGGTTTTTCCACAAATACATGTTTTCCGGCCAACAAAGCCTCGCGGGCCAGGGCAAAATGTGACTCAGCCGGGGTCGCAATGACAACCGCCGGAATATCTTTTCTCCTCAAAATATCACTAAACGCCAGACAGACTTCAACGTCAGGGTATTGATCCTGGAATTGGTCCAGTAGGGATTCATTTTTATCACAAATGAATTTTAAAGCTCCCAACTGATTAAAATTGCGAATCAGATTTTTGCCCCAGTAGCCGGATCCGATAACTGCAACGCAGGGGATCTTCTTGGAAGTCTGTTTGGTCATCGTCAATACTCCAGGTGAATTTATTTTGTTCAGCAGGATCTTCTTTATTAAGAAGAGGCCGTGCTTTCCAGAAGGATTATTCTTTACCACTTTAATTAATTATAGTAAACTCAATATTAAAGTACAATAATTACATTTGACATGAAGCTCCAAATTTGATTAAACCGGCTAGCCAAGTTAGCGGTCGGACTGGACTCCGGATCGCGCGATGCATGGCATCGCTTGTCCGGAATGACGAAACGCTTACCTTAAATACCTGTGTTTGCGCAGGATAGAAATCTTTTGATTTATGGCGGTGCAACAATGAATCCAAAAGAGCTTTCCTCAAAAGATCCAAAGACGATCTTTAGCCAAGGACTGTTCTGGGATTCGGTAAAGATAGACCTTGATCAACACGCGGATAATGTTATTGCCTGGGTGCTGGATTTTGAAAATGATGAAAACCTCAGGAAATTGAGGTCAATTTTTCCTGAAGAAAAGTTGATTCAGGTCATTAAAACCAGAAGAGGTCTCAGCCACATGACCCGGCGGGTTTGGTCCGTCTATTCTAAACTCTCGTCACGAGAAAGAGGAAATGGTTCGTTCTTAAGCTTTATACGAAATTCTCCAATATGTTTGATATTTCACTACTAAGCAGCATAATATTGTTCCTGCAGAAAATTCAGGAGGTGTCAGCAAGATGCTGGAAAGGGTGACGGTTTCAAACAGAGGGTATATCGTTTTGCCTGCAAGTCTCCGGAAAGAGATGGATATAAAATCAGGCACGAAAATATTGATAAGCAGGGAAGAAAATAGGATCATCCTTCAGCCTATTACTTCTTTTACGGAAAAGCTTTCCGGTCTGACCTCGGGGAGTTTTGGTGAAAATGAAAATCAAGTTAAAGAATACATCGATGAAGAAAGAAAAAAATGAAACATTCATTATAGAGATGATGTAAAGCGGTTCTTACAAGACGGTTGATTTATTTCCTTAAAATAGTCGGGTCATATTGGCCTGATGTTATCTCCTGCAAAAATATTTTTTCGTTCTTATGCCAATCCTCACCGAAGCTTGATTTAAATACACTCTTGAGACGCTCAAACGAGCGGCGCCATGCGCTATGATATTCCAATCCCAGAACATCTTCCAGGAAAGGCACAATCTCGACCATCTTCTCTTTTGGAAGGAAGGCCCGTGCACCCATTTGAATGGATTTTTTCAGGTTTTCTATGGAAAGGGCATGGGCCGTCAGCATGATGCTCGGGAAGCCAAGACTAACCGCCGCATTGAGGAGATCAAACCCTCGGACTCCCATGATATCCAAGATGACCGCATCATAACTCCAGGATCTTAGCAGATGATAACCGTCATCGTAATTATATGCCTTATCAAGGATCAGACCTTCAAATCCTTCTAATAACTCTTCAAGGGACTCCAACACATCCGGTTCATCATCAACTGCTAAGATACGTTTATTCGTTAATATGCTTTTTGACATGTGACTCCCTTATCCCTTCTGAGCGGATATGATCCTTCGACCATGGCATTAAGATGCCCTTTTTTGCTTGGACATCCGTCTCCGCTCTTCATCCCGGATTTCTCTTCGAAGCAGCTTCCCGACCTTGGATTTCGGGAGCATATCCCTGAATTCAATATATCCTGGGACTTTATAAGACGCGAGCCTTTCCCGGCACCACTTAATTAAATCGGCTCCGCTTACACCTCTGGCGTCTTCTTTCAATACCACAATCGCCTTGATCCGTTCGCCGACCTTTTTGTCCGGAATCCCCACCACACAAGCACCGATGACCGTGGGATGATTCTGTAGCACGGCCTCCACCTCGGAAGCCGAGACCCGATATCCCTTGTGCTTGATGATGTCAGCGGATCGTTCCATATAGACAAGTTGGCCGTCGGCATCTTGACTCACAAAATCACTCATACGGTAAAAGATTTTGCCGTTGATCTCCACATATGATTGGCTTGTTTCCTCAGGCTTGTTCCAGTACTCCTTGATGGTATAGGGCGATGTCACCAATAGTTCACCGCTTTGGCCAAATGGAACAGGGGCGAGGGTGTCCGGATCAACAACCATGCATTCCCGACTCATAAGGGGGGCACCAATGGTGGTCGGCTTTGGATTCCCATCAATCCTGCTGTAGGTGACATGTCCGGCCTCGGTTGAACCGTATACCTGATATATGGGATTCCCCCAATAGCTTTTCCAGCGATTAAAAACTTCAACAGGGAGCACGTCACCACCGCAATAGCAATAAAGCAATGAACTGATATCATATTGATCCAGACGGTCATTTTCCAAGATCATGCGATAAAGGGCGGGTACGCCCAAGATCCATCTCGCTTTATATTGTTCAATGGTTTCCAGAATGGCGTCCACCTGGGGAACAGGCATCAACAGGGTGGTATTTCCCTTATTCAGCCCAACGGCCATGAAAAGCCCGAGGGCCATAATATGAAACAAAGGATTGACGGCGATGTAGACGTCCTCGCCCTCCTTAAGGTGATTGCCCGCCACATCTTCCGTCACATCATTTATGTAGGAGGTCATCCCGATATGATTGCCGGGCACGCCTTTGGGGAAACCGGTGGTTCCCCCTGTATACAGGATATAGGAGAGATCCCTCCATGGGTCGATGTCAGGTGATCGGGTTAAAGGGGGATGTCTTAAGAGTGATTTAAAGGAATAGACCCGGTTATCGCGATCCACATTTCCTGTGGGAATCTTATCAAACATCATGCCCATCCACCGTTTCCAGAATGGAAGCAGGTCCACAAGATTGGTCACGATGGCCCTTTTAAGGCCGGTTTTTAAAAACACCTCCTTGACATAGCAGAAATTCGTATCCAGGCAGATAATGGTTTCAGCACCGGAATCATTGATCATGTATTCGATTTCAAAGGAGGTATATATGGGAGAGACCGGTACCAGCACGGCCCCCATTTTTTGGATAGCCAGAAAAGAGATGACCCATTGTATCGAATTGGAGATATAGACCATCACCCGGTCACCTTTATGAACCCCCAAACCCAGAAGGGCGCCGGCGAATCTTTCACTTAATTCTTTTAAATGGGCATAGGAGAACCGTGTTCCCAGAAAGATGATGGCGGTCTTTTCCGGGAATCGTTCGCACATTCGGTCAAATCGAGTAAATGTAAGTTCTTTCTCCAATTCATCACATGAAATTTTCATCCCTATTATTCCTCAGACACCCCGAAATATGCGGAACGTACATCGGGATTGTTTAATATTTCATCATGGGGGCCCTCGAGTACGGCGGCGCCATTTTCCAAGATATAAGCATAATCGACAATCGGCAGGACAGGTCGTGCATATTGCTCGGTCACAATGATCGAAATACCCCTTTTATCTCTGATCTTCCTGGTGGCACGAACCAGGATAGATTGGATCAAGGGGCTCAGACCCATCAGCGGTTCATCCAATAGGAGCAATTTCGGTTGAGCCATGAGTGCTCGGCCAATGGCCAACATCTGCTGTTCCCCGCCGCTTAAAAACCCGCCGATCCGTTTTTTCAGTTTTTGAAGAGGCGGAAATAATTCAAAGATGTAATCAAGTGTCTCTTTGGACTGTTTCTTTGTGGCGAGATAACCCCCGATCCGTAGGTTTTCCATCACACTGCTTTCGTTGAATATCCTGCGCCTTTCCGGGCATAAGACCATTCCTCGCTTTGCCCGGATACTCGGCTTGAGATCCGTGATATCCCGTTCCAGATACTGGATCCGCCCAAGAACCGTGATCCTTTCCCCGCCCGCCATCCCCTCCTTCTTTTGGATATCATCCATAATGCCGGACAGGGTATACATAAGTGTGGATTTGCCGGCGCTATTGGCCCCGAATACGCCGATGATTTGTTTGTCGGCACATGTGATGCTGATATTATTAAGCGCCAGCATATTCTCATAAAACACCATCAGGTCCGTGGCCTTAAGCATAGGTCATAACCTCCTCCACTTCTTCCGAACCGAAATAGGCCTCTTTGACCTTTTCATCCGCCATGACTTCATCCGGCGTTCCTTCCGTAAGCTTTTCGCCGAAGTTCATGACCATTACACGATTGGCCACCCGGAAGAGTTCCCGGAGCCGGTGCTCGATCATAATAACGGTGATCCCATCCATTTGGAGACGTTCAATCAGGGGGACCATACTGGCGATTTCGCTCATGCTCAGGCCTGAAAAGACCTCATCACAGAGAATGATTTCCGGCTTGAGGGCCAGGCACCTGGCGAGCTCGAGGCGTTTCAAATACCCGGTAGGCAGTGTGGAGGCCGCTTTATAGGGAACATAGGAATCCCGTTCGAATCCGATCTCTTCAAGGATATCGATCCCCACGGTATTACGATCCCCAAGTTGACCGCCACCTCTCCATCCGCCGGTGCGTTTCGCTCGAGGAGAGAACAATGGGATCACCAGGTTTTTATAGGCAGGCAGGCTGTAATAGGGTCGCATAATTTGAAAGGTCCGTGTAATACCCATATCCGCGATCTTATGGGCCGGCTTACCACTGATATCCCTTCCGTGAAAAAAGACCTTTCCTGACGTCATTTTAATAAAACCCGTAATACAATTCACAATGGTGGTTTTCCCAGAACCGTTCGGTCCTATGATACCCAATATCTCGCCTTTGCGAACATCAAAACTCACGCTATTGAGGGCCAAGATACCCCCAAAGGCCTTGGTGATATGATCGATTCTCAGGATCGCCTGGTCGTTTTTCATACCTTCACCCACCTTTCAAATTGATGGTATTTTCGCTCCCCGTACACCATAATGCCTTCGCTGCGAAAGACAATAAAGGCCATCAGCACCAATGAATAAAAAACAATACGAAGGGTGCCGAATTCCCGGAGCAGTTCGGAGATAGGGACCAGGATAAAACATCCCAACACCGGACCCACCAAAGTCCCGCCGCCGCCAATAACCGTGGCGGCGATGGGGAGTATGGAAAAGTCCAAGGCAAAAAGCGAGATCCCCGCCCACATATAGATATGCACGAGACAGGCACCGCTCAAGCAACCCATGGCGGATGCGATGAATACGGCGATTGCCTTGTAATATGTGATGCTCATCCCCGAGGCCTTTACGGCTTGATCATTGTCCTTGACCGCCCTGAGCACGAGTCCCAGATCTGTATTGACCAACCGCCGTGTACCGAACATGAAAAGGAAAACCATGGCGATGACGAAATATTGTTCCACCCAGGGATTGGGAAAACTATCCACGCCCAGAACCCCATCCGTCCCACCGAATAGATCCATGGCTTCAATCACTCTTGCCAGTGCAAGGGGGTACATCAGCGTGACGATCGCGAAATAGACCCCTCGAAGGGGAAGGCATGGCAGCAGAAAAAGGGTGCAAATCCCCGCCCCCAGAAGGGTCGCCAGAGGGATGGCCATGAAGGGGGGGAGCCCGAGGGAGGTATTCATAATGGCAGAGAGATAGCCTCCCACACCAATGAAGAAAGCCCCTCCGAGGGAAACCAGACCCAAAAAGTGTGCCAGAAAATCGAAACTGAGGGCGAGAAGTGCATAAAGACACACTATGGAGATGACCCGCTGCCAATAACTATTAGGCATCAAAAAAGGCAGCATGAGCATTCCGATAATAAGAACCAATCGGGGTAGTGTCAGGTAAGATAATTCCCTCCAGGACATGAGGGCGTAGAGTCCGTCCGAACGGACCTTAATACCCCGATCCAGCCTTTCCTTGCGACGTTGTTCCATGTTAGACTACACCCTCTCTTCCAGTTCTTTTTGCCTGCCGAACAGGCCTGATGGTCTTATAATAAGGGTTAGGATAATGGCCAATAAAGCGACCACCATTTGAAAGTGGGCACCTAAATAAACCACCGTGAAAATCTGGGCGAATCCTATGATAAATGCGGCCAACACAGCGCCCATCCAGCTACCCAGGCCACCTACGATACAGACGGCTATGGCCTGGATGAGGACGTCGTACCCTTTTTCGACCACGATATTCCCTAAAGGTAACAGAACAATGGCCGCCAACCCTGAAAGCATGGCTCCCAAGGCCATGGCCACGACCGCCATTCGATCCGAATCAATACCCAGCATTAAGGCGGCCCGCTCATCTTGGGCCATGCCTCGAAGGGCCAGACCGAGACGAGTAAAATGCGTGAAGGCCCAAAGAAAGGCCACGACAGCAGCGCCGATGATTACGACAAACAGGCGCTGCATATCTACCGGAATGCCTTCTATCATAATGGTTCCGTCAGCGAAAGCCGGAAGTGTGTAGGTCATTCCTTTAAATCCGCCCCATCTGAAACCTTCCAATATGGCCAATCCGATCGCGTAAGAGGCGATAATTTCAGAGATGGACATCCCTCTTACACGTATCAATATGAACTGATATATTAGTGCGCCAATGACGCCGGTGATGATCATGGCCAGTAGGATGCTGAGAAAATAATTGAGATGAAAAGATCGTAGACAGATCCACGTGACAAAACCTGTGATGACATAAAGAGCACCGTGGGCAAAATTCGGAATGCGACTGATGCCGTAAACCAGGGCAAACCCTAAGGCCATGAGTGCCAATGCGGCACTGTTAATCGTGCCATAGATAAAGATATCCATTGTCTTTCCTGATTTGAAGAGTGATTTTTATGGGAGTAAAAATTGTGATTTTAAAATTTAAGTTATTTTATCTATCAATTTGATATTCTATTTTTTTTAAACCTGGGTCGCGTGTAATAATTTTTGGATTCCGGCTCGCACCCCATTTCACGGGGATTGGCCGGAATGACGAATTACGACTCAGCCTTGAAAACCGGAATCCAGTTTTTACAAATAGGCCTTTGTATTCATAAACCTGGTTGATTAGTTTTTACAGATCGCGAATTGTGATCGATTATTTATTAGCTCGTTTCCCCACAAGCGAGGTGGAAGGCTTAAGACATAAGGCTTTTGGTAATGAGATTTTATTTTTATAAGCCTTATGCCCTGCGCCATGCGCCTGCTGACTTACTTATTCATCCAGGGCGGGAGTTTAATGCTGCCCTTGGCAATGCTTTTCGGATAGACCACGACCCGTTTTCCCGCTTGCCACTGTAAAATGCTTCCCACGGCGCCTTCTTTCGGATCATTGGCCGGGATGACCTGGTGGTTTTTCGGATCAAAACGAAGTCGACCGTAAACACTTTCTAGATCCGTTTTTTCCAGCTCATTTACCACTTGATCCGAGTTAAGGGTTCCGGCGCGTTCAATGGCGTCCCGCAATACGTAGACAGCCATATAGCTGCTGGAAGTACCCAGACCCTCCGGTTCTACATTCCACCGTTTTGTGTAAGCATCATAAAATTTCATGGTCCAGGGTGTGGCCTCACTGGGCGCGTTACCGGCATTAACGACATTGCAAAGTGTGTATTCCCCTTTGCCCTCAGTGGCCTTCCAGAAGCCAGGTTGTTCCGCGGCGGCAAGCGTACTACCAAATGGCAAGGCGGGGAGTTTCATCTCATACCATTGTTTTAACAAAATGGCGCTTTCCGGCATATCCATCCAGATGTTAATAATTTGCGATTGAGTCCTTTTGGCCTTGAGCAGACCCATTGAAAAATCGCTGGCACCAGTAGGATAGATCTCGAGACCCGTCACATTCCATTTCTGGCTTCCAGCCACCTTTTTCATGACCTCCGCCGCACCTCGCGCATGGGAGACATCCTGGGCAATGATAAACAGATTATTAAACCCGTACGCATCCCTCAATTCCTTAAAATTGGCGAACATCTCTCCCACCAGATTCCCCGCTTCACCATGGATACGGAAACAGTATTTGAATTTGTCATACTCTTTTGCAACGGCAGCATGATAGGCGGGTGTTAACACACCGGTGGTCAGAATAGAGATCTTTTTATATTTGGATAAAAGGGACATGGCCGCCAAGGCCGCCTCGGAGCGAACCGGGCCACCCACGATAAAATCGGCCTTTTTATCCAAGATCAATTTTTCTACGGCCAAAAGGGCTTCACTGACAGGTACCCCCGGCTCTAAATCACGTGTATCAATGACCTCTGCCCGAAATGGCCGTTTGACACCACCCACTTTAACTCCGCCCTGGGCGTTGATTTCCTCAATGGCCAGGGTCATGCCTCTTTCAGCATCCCAACCGTAAAGATAAGCCAAAGACAATGGAGCACCGATAACAATGGGTTCCTCAGCTGATATCTGGCTGCAGGGGACCATCATTAAAAATGCCACCAAAAGACAGACAACCATAGAAATAATTTTTGTTTTCATGTTTTACCCTCCTTTATTTATGATGATTAATGATTGGACGGCCCTTTCACATTGGGTTTCTGGATGGCATATTCGCGGAGTTTTCGTTGAACTTGTGCTAAGGGGATTTTGAGAAGCAGGCTTGCCTTTTCTTCATCCCATCCGGTCATTTCCAGGACTCGCTGAAGATGTTCCTTTTCTCTTTGTTTCAAGGTCTTTAGCTTCATTTCAACCTATCCCGCAAAGTTCCAGTTTTTCAATTAAGCAAAGGCCATGCCAGGGCTATGGTTGCATGTTTTGAAGTGATAGAAGCGTGTTAAGTTGTTGAGATCGATATGTTTCGTGAGATGGTTGTACTAAGGAGATAGAGATACGAATGAAAGAGGTCCTGAAAAAAGCTTTCATATATGCAAAATTTCTTTCAGGATTTGGATATTATCCAAGATTATTGTGGGGCATCAGTTCGAATTTCCTGATTTTTTTTCTTAACGTCGGAAGAGAGATCCCCAGTATCTGGGCGGCCTTTGTCCGATTCCAGTCCACTTGCGAGAGCGTGTGCTGGATATGTTCCTTTTCAATATCAGGTAGTGAATAGGAAATAGGGCTTTTGGAAGACAGGAGGTGGTTCGTATTCAATATTTTTTCCATATCTTCCAGCAAAATCACTTGCCCTCTAGCCCGTACAACCGCCTCTACAAGGGCGTTTTCAAGTTCTCGGACGTTTCCGGTCCAAGGGTGAACCATCAGACGATCCAACACACCCTGCTGTAATCTTGAAACCTCGGTACCCAATTCAAGATTTATTTTTTGTAGAAAATGGTTCACCAAATCAGGAATATCTGATGTTCGTTCCCTGAGTGGCGGGACGTGGATGGTTACCACCTTAAGCCTATAATACAGATCTTCTTTGAATCGCCCTTCCTTAACCATCATGGCCAATTCACGATTCGTGGCGGCAATGATACGGCATTGGGATTTCAGTGTTTCATGGCCCCCGACACGAATAAATTCCCGGCGTTGGAGAAATCCCAAGAATTTTCCTTGTATTTTCAGGGGTAGCTCTCCAACTTCATCTAAAAATAGAGTCCCTTTGCCGGCCAATTCTATTTTGCCTTTTTTTGTTTGATGCGCACCGGTAAAAGCGCCTTTTTCATGTCCAAACAATTCACTCTCAATCAATGTTTCCACAACCGCAGAACAGTCCAGCGTGACGAATGGTTCTTTATCAAAAAGGGAATTGCGATGGATGACCCGCGCAATGAGTTCTTTTCCTGTCCCGGTCTCCCCCTGAATCAGAACCGTGGCTCGATTTTGGCAAAGAAGCCCGATTATTTTAAAGATCCCACGCATATTCCCGCTCTTTCCAATGATCACTTCATGATTGGGAGGCGTTTCCAATTCATTTAAGCTCGGGGTCTCTCGATCCACTTTTAAGATGTGTAGGGCACGATTCACGGATCTTTCGATCTCATCAGCATCCAGGGGCTTATGAATATAATCATAAGCCCCTCTTTTCATAGCCTCAATGGTTGTTTCCATATCCTGAAAGGCCGTGATCATGATGACCTTTGTATGAAAGCAATCCTTTTGGATTTGGCTAAGGATATCCAAACCATTCTGGTCAGGAAGTCGGATATCTAAAATAACCACCTCGGGATCAAGTTGATGAAATAGGGTAAAGCCTTTTTCGCCGGTGGAGGCAGTGTAGACGTCATGGCCCTTTTCACCGAGGAACATTTCTAATGTTTCAAGGATTGATTGCTCATCATCAACAACCAGTATCTTAGCCATGATTTTCTTCCATCGGTAAGGTTATTTGGAAGGTCGCCCCATGGGGGTGACGATTTTGGGCCTCGAGCCATCCATGATGCGCCTCAACAATGCGATTGACATTGGTTAATCCTAAGCCGGTCCCTTTGGTCTTTGTGGTAAAAAAAGGCTTGAATATTTCAGGAAGAAATTCTTCAGGCAGACCATGTCCTTCATCCTTTATAATGATACACGCCATTTTTTGACTTTTTTCTGTGCGGTACGAGGTTTGAACCCATATCTTCCCTTGTTTATCAGATGCTTCCATGGCATTAAGTATCAGATTGATGAAAGCTTGCTGTAATCTTTCTCCATCCGCGATAAAAACGGGCATTTGGGAGTCAAGGTCCGTAAGAATCGAGATATCTTCTTCCCTTGATTTTGTGTCCAGCAGATCAACGGAAGATCTGAGAATATCATTGACCTGAATAACGTCAGGATTCAGTTGAAGTGGTTTCGCGAAGTCCAAGAGTTCTTTCAATATCCCTTCCAGTCTCATGACCTCCGTAATTGAAATATCCATTCGGCGGGAGTCGTTGCCCCGGAGAGGAAGATTTTTCTTTAGAATCTGCAGATTCATCTTAACGGCAGAAAGCGGGTTTCGGATCTCATGAGAGAGTGATGTCGTAATCTGCCCGATATAGGCCATCCGCTCAGCCTCTCGGACCCGTTCTTCCATCTTAATCCTTTCCGTAATATCCCGACATATGCCGATGTTCGACAATCTGTTGTCATAATGAGTGGTTTTGGCGAGGATCTCGGTTGCAAAGCTATCTCCCGACCTCGTGAGCCGTAAGTATTCCAGGATTCGGGGAGCGCCTCTTTTTCTAATACTTTTACGATATATTTCACTGACGTGTTCTCGGCTTTCAGGTGCTATAAATTGGTATATTGTCTTCCCAAGGACCTCATGCGGTTCATAGTCGTGCATCTGGCAAAATGCTTGATTGGCAAAAACAATGATCTCATCCTGAACAACAAAATACCCATCCGTGATTTCTTCAACCAAGGTTTTGTATTTGAGTTGCGATTCCCTCAGTTCCGCTGTCCTAATCCTTACTTTTTCCTCGAGTATACGATTATGTTCCAATATTTTTTCTTCATGCATTTTTTGAAACAAATCACTGAAACGATGGATGGTATAAGCAAGACAATGATTGATTTTAACAATACTTTGCTGAAATTCATTGGTAGTGGTTTCTTTCGCTAATAGCGGGACCACGGTCCTCCTGTAAAGCTCAAAGGCCTTCTGAACATCGGATAATCGAAATCCGGCCTCCAATCGCATGCGTGTGATTTTTTCAATAAATTTGTTGATATGACCGAAGTCATTATGGATCATGACATGATAGTCTGCATCGAAAGCTCCGGATACCGTACCTTCAAGTTCTTCACGGGGCCTTTGCGCATACTGTTCACCGACTTCCGTTTGCAGCCTCCTGATCCATTCTTCAATAATTGCGGATCGATGGCGTTTATTGAATTCCGCAAAGTTAAACATTACGGTTCTTTGCCTCTTGAATCGGTTCATTGATTTATGAGCATTTTATGGTATTTTTTTTCTCTTGCCGATGGATAGATCATGCAAGGGGATCAGGATATCCGCCAGATCTTTTATTTTTTGAATGCTGTCATAGGCGTCCATCACGTTAATATGTACCCCGGGCGCAATGGCCGGTCCGGTTTTGGGGAAATTCTTGTCATTGCAACAGAATCCGGTAATAATAGCTCTGCCTTTAGATGTATTGACGGATACGGATTGCCCGCCCACGGTGTGACCCGGGCTGAAGATCACATCAATGCCCTCCAGGATTGTCGTATCTCCATCCACTTCAATCACGTTGACACCATCAAGGATATCCGGATAATACCGGTGATCAATGGGGTGTGGGGATTTGAAAAAATCCAATTCCGTCTTTTGGACGAAGACCTGGGCATTGGGGCATTTGTAATCATTCTCACAGTGGTCATTGTGGAGGTGTGTGTGAATGATCATGTCTATATCCTCAGGCTTTAGATTCACGGTTGAAAGTGCATCCTCGAACTCCATTATCTGAAATCCGTATGTCTCCCCCAGACCATCCGGCACCACGAATTGGTCAAGCCCCGTATCAACCAAAATGTGTTTATCTCCGCCTTTGATGTAGAAGACATAGATAGGTATCCATATTCTCTTTCCATAATCCTTAAGATAGGTCATAATCCCCTGGTCGGTCTCGTTTGCTCCCACGACCAAGGGGTGAATGGTATATGTTTGCATGGTATGGCTCCTTTTCTTGGAACAGGGTTTGCATTATAGATTTCTATACCTGATTTGTCCAGAAATGATCCTTTGCCCATATCTGCTTGAAGTTCAATATTCATTCGACATTATGAAAGAGGTCTTGATAATGCATAATGAAATTGACATATCGCGCTTAATGGTTTAATATAATATATATAAATTATATACAATTTATAAAATTTATCACACTCTACAAACGAAATATTTAAAAATATACAAACCGGCTTGTATTTCTTTGAGGTTTTCCTATGCTTGATCTTAAATTTATTCGCGCCAATTTTGATGATGTCAGAATCATGCTTAAAAATAGGGGTAATGATCTGGATATCTCGTCCTTTGAATCCATGGACAGGGATCGAAGAGAGCGGTTGGCGACCCTCGAAGCCCTGCGTCACAAGAGAAATACCGTCAGCGATGAGATTGCCGCCATGAAAAAAAAGGGGGAGAATGCATCCGGTGTCATCGAAGAGATGAAGATGGTCTCTTCGGACATTAAAAAGCAGGAATCGGAGCTGGCCGATATTGAAGAGTATTTTAATCGTCTTCTCATGGTCATTCCCAATATGCCTGACGAATCGGTTGTTGTGGGTAAAGATGAGACCTCCAATCCGGTTATTCGTGAATGGGGAGAGCCCCCGACATTCGATTTTGAACCCCTGCCGCACTGGGAAATAGGCGAGAGACTGGATATCCTTGATTTTTCGCGTGCGGCCAAATTGGCAGGCGCGCGATTTGCACTTTATAAGGGCGCGGGCGCTCGCCTGGAGAGGGCCTTGATCAATTTCATGCTGGAGATCCATACTCGGGAACACGGCTATACGGAGGTCCTTCCGCCTTTTATGGTGAATGCGGCATGCATGACCGGTACGGGCCAACTCCCCAAGTTTGAGGAAGATTTGTTTAAGATCGAGGGTTGGGATCATTACCTTATCCCCACAGCCGAGGTCCCCGTGACCAATATTCATAGGGAAGAGGTCCT
The DNA here is from genome assembly GCA_016930835.1 of Deltaproteobacteria bacterium. GTDB lineage: Bacteria > Desulfobacterota > DSM-4660 > Desulfatiglandales > HGW-15 > JAFGGA01. The sequence goes on along the minus strand of JAFGGA010000150.1, from coordinate 19,502 downwards.
GCGTGAAGAAGAATTGCCCAAATACTACGTGTCTTACACCCCTTGCTTTCGGTCCGAGGCGGGTTCTTATGGAAAGGATACGAGGGGGCTGATTCGACAGCACCAGTTCAACAAGGTGGAATTGGTCAAGTTCAGCAAACCGGAAGACTCCTATGATGAGCTTGAAAGGTTGACGGCCAATGCGGAAGAGATCCTCAAACGATTGGGATTACCTTATCGCGTTATATCTCTATGCACGGGGGACCTGGGCTTTTCCGCCGCCAAGACCTATGATTTGGAAGTATGGCTGCCAAGCCAAAAGTTCTATAGAGAGATATCATCTTGTAGTAACTTTACGGATTTTCAAGCAAGGCGAGCGGAGATCCGTTATAAAAAGAAAGGTGAGGCCGGAACCGCCTTGGTCCATACCTTAAACGGATCCGGGCTTGCAGTGGGGCGCACCCTTGTGGCTATATTGGAAAATTATCAACAAGCGGACGGTAGCGTTTTGATCCCCGAGGCATTAAGGTCTTTTATGGGGGGAATGATTTCTATTGCTTAATGGTTCTGTTATGATTGGAAACAAAAGCATTCGACAGAGTTGGAAGGACTATCAAAAAAAGCTTAAAAGGAAAAAAAGGGGGAAGTATCTATTGCGAAGACTCCCCGTCCTTGGAATATATGGGGGCGGGCTTTTTTTAATCCTTGCAATTATCTTCTTTTCAGGTTCATGGCTCAACGCCAATTTGAGAGAAACTACGCCCCCGCCCTTAAAGGAGCTTAAAAATCAATGGGATAAGCGTGACATTTCATTGCTTATGAGTGATTTCCGATTGCTTCCTTCGCACGTTACAGAAGGGTATATCCTTTCAAAGGAAGGGACCGGGCTATTGGCTGAGACGGGCATTGATAAGGATCTTCAGGAATATATCACGAAGCTTTTAAAGCGTTCCCGGACATATCAGGCCGCTGTGGTAGCGTTGGAGCCCGATACGGGTCGAATATTGGCCATGGTCGATCATCGAAAATTCGACGAGGGAAAGCAGAACAATCTTTGCCTTCAGGCGGATATCCCCGCCGCCAGTATATTTAAGGTCATATCAGCCTCGGCCGCCATTGAAGCCCGGGGTTTCCATATTGACGAACCCATGTTTTTTAACGGCAATAGATACACACTCTACAAGAGTCAGTTGAAGCAAGTCAAAAATCGATATACATATAAAACGGATCTGAAGACGGCATTCTCCCTTTCCAATAATCCTGTATTCGGTAAAATGGGGATATACGATTTAGGTGGGCCGATCATGGCGGATTATGCTGAAAGGTTTTTATTTGATCATCCCATTCCATTTGACCTGCCCATCGGGATGAGCCATGTTATTGTCCCGGATGATGAATTCGGATTGGCTGAATTGGCATCCGGATTTAATAAAAAGACCAGGCTTTCTCCGATGCACGCGGCGCTGATTGCGTCGACCATCGCCAATGATGGTATGATGATGGAACCATGGCTGGTGAAAAGTGTCCGGGATGAAAACGGTGATCTCATCTACCGGACGGACATGAAAGGGCTCTCGAATCCCATTACTGAAAAGACAGCGGAACAATTGAGGAAATTGATGGCGAATACCGTAAAATCCGGAACATGTCGAACGGCCTTTAGACCTTTAACGTCCAAAAAGCTTTTCCGGGAAATTGAGTTGGGCGCAAAGACGGGCACCATAAATGATTCTCTTGATCAGTATAAATATGATTGGATTATTACCTATGCGATTCCGAAGGGAGGTCATGATAAATTCAGTCTTGCTGTCCTGGCCGTTCACGGAGAACTGCTCGGCATCCGGGCCAAAGACCTAGCAAGATATATTATTGATTATTATTTTGTCTCATAAGAGAAGGGGGTTTTATTATGTGCGGGATTGTGTGTTATGTGGGGAAGAAGAAAGCTCAGCCTATTCTCATAGAAGGCCTGAAACGCCTGGAGTACCGGGGATATGATTCCGCCGGGCTGGCCGTTCAGAATGGTGACCATGTGGATTATTTTAGGGCTGTGGGAAGAATTGTCGAATTGGAAAAGAAGATACATGACCATGATATAACCGGTTCGTCGGGTATCGCTCATACCAGATGGGCTACCCATGGCGAGCCCACGGAAGAAAACGCCCACCCCCATACGGATCAAGAGAAAAATGTATTTGTGATCCATAATGGAATTATTGAGAATTATCAGATTCTCAAGAGCAAGCTTCAAAAAAACGGCGTTAGGTTTAGTTCCGATACGGATACCGAGGTCTTGGCCCACCTCATATCCAAATATTTTGATGGTGATTTATGCGAAGCCGTGAGAAAGACCATGTCCAAGGTCGAAGGCACTTTCGGGATAGCCGTGATCCATAGAAACAAGCCCGGTCAGATTGTTGTGGCCAGACGGGGAAGCCCATTGATCATCGGCGTCGGTAAAGACGGCAATTTCGCCGCGTCCGATATCTCCGCAATGGTCAGGTATACCAATAAGGTGGTTCATCTAAATGATAACGAGCTGGCCACCATTACTGAGGACGGTTTCACTATCTCCACTGCCCAGGCCATAGCAGTTCAGCGTGATGCCGAGACGGTGGAGTGGGCCCCTGAGGATGCTGAATTAAATGGATTTCCCCACTTCATGTTAAAGGAGATCTTTGAACAACCTGAGACACTGAGAAACGCCATGCGAGGGAGACTCGAACAAGGGGAAGGGGTTCCGAGGTTGGGCGGTATCATGCCGGTCTGGGATACTTTAAAAGAGTGCAGGCATATTGTCATCGTGGCCTGTGGGACGTCATATTTTGCTGGATGTGTAGGACGGTATATTTTTGAGAAGTTGACGGAGATCGATATAGAAGTAGAATTGGCGTCCGAATTCAGGTATCGTAAGCTCAATTTTCCACACAATACTTATATTATCGCCATGAGTCAGTCCGGGGAAACCGCTGATACATTGGCGGCGATTCGAGAAGCAAGGCGTAAAGGCGCAAAATTATTAGGGATCGTCAATGTGGTGGGCAGTTCCATCTCCCGCGAGACCGATGCTGGTGTCTATAATCATGCCGGCCCTGAGATAGGTGTGGCGTCCACCAAGATTTTTATCTCGCAGTTGACTATATTGACACTGCTTGCTCTTTTACTGGGACGTCACCAGAATCTTTCATTAACCGAAGGCGTGGAAGCCATCCGGGCCCTTGAGGTATTACCGGAACAAGTCCAGACCATCCTATCAGAGGCTAATCATATCCAAGCGATAGCCGAAAAATACTATCATTATAACAATTGGCTTTTTTTAGGCAGGAAATATTGCTATCCCATTGCCATGGAAGGGGCGCTTAAATTGAAAGAGATATCCTATATCCATGCGGAAGGTTATGCTGCCGGAGAGATGAAACACGGGCCCATAGCCCTTATTAATCCTGATATGCCCACTGTCGCCATCGCTCCGAAGGACTCCATGTATGACAAGATGATTAACAACATCCAGGAGATCAAGAGTCGAAAGGGTCTCGTGATAGCCATTGGAACGGAAGGGGATGAACAGTTAAAAGAAATGGTGGATGATTTTATTGGTATCCCTCCGACCCTGGATATCCTCAATCCGATTTTGGCCGTTGTCCCATGCCAGCTCATAGCGTATTATTGCGCCCGATTTTTAAATCGAGATATTGACAAACCGAGAAATCTGGCAAAAAGCGTGACGGTGGAATGAGGTGGATTTTCAAAGGTCTAATGTTTTTTTGTATCTTACCTTTGCTCGGATTTTGATGTTCTGATTAAGCTTAATCGGTGCAGGGTTCAAGGCTCAGGGTGCAAGGCACGGAAGTCTCCGGGTTAGAATCCAAGGTTGATATGATTATCTTTTTACGACATATCTTTTTACCAGATGCAAGCTAAATGTCCGTATCTGTTCGAACCAGAAATCCTGCACTTGTCGCGATAATCAGATTGATCAGCCGAATCGTATTATCTCCTTTCTTTAAACTTCATATTAAAGGCTCGGAAAACCTACCGGAGCATGATGCTTTTATTTTAGTGCCCAAACATCAAAGATGGGTAGACATCCCAATCATTGGTCTCGCTGTATCACGTCCCCTGTATTTTATAGCGAAATACGAATTGTTTATTCATTCGTTGTCCGGATGGTTCCTGTCGTCCTTGGGCGGTATTCCGTTAAACAGGAAACGACCCTTGGAAAGTCGTGAATCCTTGAAAAGGATGATGGCGTCTTTAGAAAAAGGAGACGGGGTTGTTATATTCCCTGAAGGTACATATTATGAAAACCGAATGGGTCCGGGACATGCGGGTCTGATACGGATGATCCTATCCAGAACGGAGCCGCCTTTTTTGCCAATGGGCATACGGTATTCACGATTCAGGGGACGGACTCATGTGCGGATCAAAATCGGGATACCGCTATACCGGCATCCGGATACTGAGATAAAAGATTTTTTGGACAAAATAATGCTTGAAATAGCCAAGTTATCGGGCATGTGATTTGAGAAAGGGGGATGGAATGTCGGATCTGGAAACCATATTCAAAAAAATAGACGGGTATCGTGATGAGATCATTGAGTTTCAGGGTGATCTAACATCCAGAGTGGCCTTGGGTCCGGCCAATGGCGGTACCGGAGAGCACGAAAAGGCGGACTTTCTGAAGCGAAAATTGGAAGACCTTAAGCCGGATGATATGGAGGAGGTGAAGGCCCCGGATGAGCATGCTAAGGAAGGATACCGGCCGAACTTGGTGGCTCGATTCAAAGGAGTGATTGAGTCCCCTACAGTCTGGGTGTTAAGCCATATGGATATTGTCCCACCCGGAGATCCGACATTATGGGGAACAGATCCTTATCGGATCACCATAGAGGGTGATAAGATTATCGGTAGGGGTGTGGAGGATAATCAACACGGTATCGTCAGTTCTTATATGGCCCTCAAGGCTATAAAACAGTCATGCCATCGATCAAAGATGCCGGTCGGTCTTGCGTTTGTGGCGGATGAAGAGACGGGAAGCCGATATGGCCTGGAGTACTTGCTGAAAACACGTCAAGATCTTTTTCATCCAGATGACCTGATCATTGTACCGGATGGCGGTAATGCCGACGGTACCATGATCGAGGTGGCTGAAAAATCCATGCTTTGGCTCAAGTTTACGGTTACAGGGAAACAGTGTCATGCCAGCACGCCCGATAGGGGGAAAAACAGCTTGTTTGGAGCGGCAAGGCTCATCATTGCATTGGAACAATTAAAAAAGGACTTTGACTTGGCTGATGAGATGTTCAGCCCCAAATTATCGACCTTTGAACCTACCAAGATAGAAGCCAACGTGCCCAACGTGAACACCATCCCTGGAAAAGACGTGTTTTATCTGGATTGTAGGATTCTACCGTCCTATGAAGTGGATCACATTTTGACATCAGCAAAGGGCATTGCAGCCGGCATTGCTAAGGAGTTGGGTCTCTCTATTGAAATCGAACCTGTATATCGGGAGGATTCAGTCAATCCCACCCCTTCTGATGCGCCCGTAGTGAAGGCGTTAGCAAAGGCCATCCATCGTGTGAAAGGTTTAGAGGCCAAGCCCATGGGGATCGGAGGTGGAACCGTGGCATCATTTTTTCGCCGGGCAGGCCTTCCTGCCGCCGTATGGTTAACCACCCCGGGTACTGAGCACCAACCGAATGAATATTGTCTGGTGAGTAATCTCATTTCCGATGCAAAGGCCTTTGCGTGTGTGTATATGGGGTTTCCTTAGGTTTGAAGGATCATATTGATGAGGGAAAGATTCCTAGACGATAGGTAATTACTTATTGTGAAGAGGTGCAAGGTCCACGGTGCAAGGTGCAAGGGAAAAGCTTGTATGCATTGGTTAATACAATTTTCTAGGTAAAAATCATATGGGGATATGTCCTTGCAAGATCATCCGCGAATACGAAATTTGTTAAAAAAGGGTGTTGACGATGGCGTCTATCCGGGTGCCGTGCTTTTGGTTGCACTGTCCGGAGAAATCGTTTTTTTTGAGGCGGTCGGACATGCTTCCTTGGTCCCCACCCCTTCCCCTATGGGAAAAGAAACGGTCTTTGACCTCGCATCGCTAACCAAACCTCTTGCTACAACCCTAGCCATAATGAAATTGCTGGAAGACGGAAAAATCGATCTGGATCAACCGCTGTCCAATATTCTCCCCGTGTCGTTATTGAGCGATAAAAAAGACCTTAATATCCGCCTGATCCTGAGTCATTCGGCTGGATTTGTGGATTGGAGGCCTTTTTATCTTAACCTCACCAAGGTTAATCCTGAGAAGCGAAAGCATATTATTCGAGAACAGATTATTGAAGAACCTTTTGTATACAAAACTGGAACCGGATGCTTATACAGCGATCTCGGGTTCATGATATTGGAATGGATCGTTGAAGAGATCAGCGGAACCGCTTTGAAAACATTTGTGGATAACCTATTTTTCAAACCGCTTCATCTAGCGAATCTCTTTCTATCTACAAACGGAAGGATGGCGGACATCAAAGCGATGTCCATCGCATCAACCGAAGACTGTCCCTGGAGAAAGCGGGTACTCTGCGGTGAGGTGCATGACGAGAATGCCTTTGCATTGGGGGGGTATTCCGGTCATGCCGGATTGTTTGGAGACGCTGAAGGCGTTTTTCATCTGGTTGATGTGCTGCGGGGGCATTATTTGGGAGCGAGGAATGATTGTCTGAGTCAAAAAACGGTAAAAACCTTTTTTACCAAACAGGACCTGGTGCCGGGCTGTACATGGGCCTTGGGATGGGATACCCCGTCTCAAAGTGATTCGAGTGCGGGCAGATATTTTTCCCCAAACAGTGTAGGGCATCTGGGATTCACCGGGACTTCCGTTTGGATGGATCTTGAAAAAGATGTCATCGTTATTATACTTACAAACAGGGTGCACCCGACGCGGAACAATCAAAAGATAAGAGGTTTCAGGCCGATCCTTCATGATGCCGTCATGGAAGAATTTCAAAGATCTTCAAACAGGGGTTTGCAATATGGATAAAATAAGCCGGAGATTGTTTTTACAAAAGGCGATCTTGGCAGGGAGTGCCATAGCGGCATCGCCGACTTTTTTACTAAAAAACGCGGGCGCCGAATCAAATGAAAAGATTATTACCCATCCCCGTATTGACAACACGCGGGTCGTGGGCATCACGGACAATGCCATGACCAAGGCATTGGACCCTGTTTCCACGTGGGCAAGACAGGAGGAATTGGTTGTTTCCGAAAAGGTCTGGGAGAACATGGACAGGTTGGCCTCTGGATTGACGGAAATGAAAGATCCCGTCAAGGCCTGGCAGACTGTCTTTATTCAACCTCCTCAAAAGACATGGGCGGAAACGGTTGTGGCTATCAAGACAAACCATATCGCCCAACAACATACACGGAGTGCCGTCATCACAAAGGTTTGTCATACCTTAACCGACGTGATCGGGGTGAAACCTTCAAACACCCATATTTATGACGCCTGTCATGGACGGAATCTCAGCCGTGATACACCCTTTTATGGGCTTCCGGAGGGGTGTCAAATAGAGAATAATTGGGGCGGCAGCACCGCCCGTACGGCGATTCCAAAGCCGTGGAAAGATGGTAGGAGTGCATCCAGGTGCTTAAGGTATTTGGTGGACGGTACAGTGGACATACTCATCAACATTTCCATGTGTAAAGGACATGGTAATCATTTCGGTGGTTTTACCATGACCATGAAGAACCACTTTGGTACATTTGATCCGGGACCGGGACATCAGGGAGGATCGGATGATTATCTCATCGCTATCAACAAGACTCCAGAGATCCTCGGCCTGCAGGATGAAAGAACAGGGAAGGTCCTTTTTCCGCGGCAGCAGCTTTGTATTGTGGACGCGCTTTGGGCCAGCAAGCCGGGCCCCAGCGGCTTGCCCACGCATCAGCCCAATTTTTTGGCCATGGGCGTGCTTTCCCCTGTTGTGGATTATCAATTAGCGACCCAATTCAGGGGCAAAAAGCTGGGATGGTCCTATAATCAAGGTATGGCCCGTCGATTTTTAACGGAATTCGGCTATACGGAAAGGGATCTTCCCGAAGGGGGGAGGCTGATTGAGGTTTAATAATTGGCCATCCGGAAATATTTTATTTCCGGCTGGCGTTTTCAGCCATTAGCGGTCAGCAACCAGCCACTTCATCACAATAAGTTTGTAGAAGAATCATTGGTATGAATCTATACACAACGAATATAAAACATTATATAACCCTCCTGGTTTTTGTCCCATGGCTTTTTATTCTGGGGTGCCACACCCGTTATATCCCCCCTATGATAAGCGGCCTCTCACTTGACGGCTTCGAGCAGATCGATCCTCTGATAGTCTACAATAAAGACAATCTCTTTGCCTACATGAACGGCGAGGCTGAAGCCTATCTGCCCTTGGGATTTCAAGTCTTATATCTCTTAAGATATGAAAATGTGAAAACGAATATTCCAATGATCGTAGAAGTCTATGACATGGGAGGCCGTTCAGGGGCGGAAGGGATCTTCCAACAATACACGCAAGACGGGGGCTTGGCGATAAAAGACCTTGGCGACAAGGCCTGGACCGACAATTATATTGTTTTGATGCGTCGGGGGGAATCTTTTTTGCGAATCACCCCGGATTATTCGTCATCCCTGGAAAACAGCCCCAAAGTGGACGATCTGATTGAATTTGGTAGGTCTATGGATGGTGCCTTATCGAATGAAAGGTGAGGAAGTAGTATGGCCGAGATAAAAAGCACGCTCGATCTCATCATGGAGAAGACCAAGGGTATGACCATGACGGATGAAGAGAAGAGGGCGTTCAAAGAGAAGGAAACAACCGAAAAAGTCAAAGGTCTCATTCAAAGATATCTAGACGGCTTCATGGATCTTGAAAGACTTAGAATGGAAATCACAGCCTTTGAAGATAATCAAAGGGAGTTTGTGAGACACACGATCATAGAAGATCTGATATCGATGATAGGTCTGGGAAAAGATAATCGTCTTCTATGGGAAGTATTGGAGAAGATATGCAGTATACGGACGGTCTCACTAAAGGAGGAGTTAGACCGGGTCGAACAAGAATTGAGTCGGAAACGATCTATTTATGAAAAAGAGATGATGAATGATTTCAATTCAAGAGGGATATCCGGATCAGCCGTGATGCCTAATATTGATTCCTATCCCGTATGGCTTGCTTTTCAGTCGGGGAAGGAAACGGAATTTAAAGAAAGGACGCTGAAAATTCTATTGTGATTGTTTGGCGGGTCTGATATTTGTAAATCCTTCCAATATGGAAGATTTCTCAAAATCATAAAATGCATGGTGCGTTTGTCATACCGGACTTGATCCGGCATCCAGATGTATTTTTGATTTATCCCATCACATCAAGGTTCCTATTCAAAAAATCCTCTATGTGGGTCATACGCAAACTGGTATGAAACAATGGCTGTCCCTTTTTCTTTTCAGGGAAATACCGGAGGAAGGGCAAATGCGGTTTGTTGTTCCTGTATCGTGTCTTCCAAAACAAGACACGATACAGGATTTAAAAGAGAGGGGGAAAGAGAGATTTCATTATCATGAAATCATTTGATCAAACGCCCTCTACTTGGGCACCTTAACGGTCAAGAAAAAGGTATTTCCTTGTTGTTTTACCAGAAACAATATGGCATCCCCGGCCTTGTACGACCCCAGCTTTTGGTTAAAGTCGTCCAGGTTCTTAACGGTTACCCTGTCCACCTCTAGGATGATATCGCCGGACCGGATACCGGCCTCAGCCGCCGGTGATCCATTGTCCACCTGGACCACCACCAGACCGCTTTTTTCTGATAATCCAAAATTTCGGGCCAGTTCAGGGGTTATTTCCTGGACAACCATACCCAGTTTGGCTGTTTTATCTTCTTCGGCTGATGGATACCCACTTTCACCTTCCTTGAGTTCTCCGATCTTGACTTTCACGCTTATCTTTTTACCATCCCGAACAACCTCGACGGTCACGGTTTTACCCACCGGAGTGGATGCCACCAGATAGGGTAGTTCTTTGGATGACTTGATCTCTTGTCCATCAAAGGAAACGATCACATCGCCTCTTTGAATGCCGGCCTCCTCAGCGGGTCCGCCCGTCGGCACGTCGGCGACCAGGGCCCCGTTCTCATCCTTGAGATCCAATTTCTCCTTCAACTCTGATGTGATTTCCTGGATGATTACGCCAAGCCATCCCCTGACGATCTTGCCCTCTTTGAGCTGGGGCAGGAGGTCTTTGACCATGTTGATGGGTATGGCAAAGCCGATCCCGATGTTGCCCCCGGATTGGGAATAGATGAGGGTGTTGATGCCGATGACCTCTCCCTTCGTATTCAGAAGTGGGCCGCCGCTGTTCCCGGGATTGATGGAAGCATCGGTCTGGATGAAATTGTCATAGGCGCCCGCGCCGATATTCCTGTATTTGGCACTGACAATACCGGCCGTGACCGTGTTGCCCAATCCAAAAGGGTTTCCGATTGCCACAACCCAATCACCCACCTCAGGTTCGTCGGAATTTCCTAGAGGCAGGGCGGTCAATTCCTGATCCGGATTAATCTTGATGAGCGCCAGATCCGTCTTTGGGTCTTTTCCGATAATGTCGGCCTCATATTCCTTACCGTCGGCCAGCTTGACCTTGATATCATCGCTTTTTTCAACCACATGGTTATTGGTCAGGATGTAGCCTTCCTTGTCGATGATAAATCCGGTACCCAGGGCCTCTTGTTTGAAATCTCGGGGTATCTGATCTCTGAAATATCGATCAAAAAAATCACCAAAAGGACTATCCGGCCCAAAAGGGAAGGGTATCTGACCCGGCCCTTTGACGGTTTTGACCGTGCTGATATAGACCACCGAGGGGCTGGCTTTTTTGACCAAAGGGGCAAATGACTCGGGCGCGGATGGTAACAATCCGCTGGTCTGAGCCTGGCTTTCCGGTAGCGGTCCAACGAATGTGATGGCACTGAACCCGACCAAAAGACACAGCAGGGTCCCAAAGACAATGGTTAGCTTTTTGAATGGATGTTTTTGATTAGTACTCATGTCTACCTCCTTTATTGATCCATTTTGTCTATCAATGGCTCTTCTTTATGGGTGTGTTTCCCAATAACCTTTTTATCTCTTGCTGTAATTGCTCCAGCTTGAAAGGTTTAAACAATGCTGAATCAAAACAACTTTCTTCCAGATCCTTTATTACATGGCTTTTGGCCTGGGCCGTCATCATGATCACCGGCATTTCCGGCAAGGCTTTTTTAATACGGGATGCTAGGGCCCAGCCATCCATGCCGGGCATTTGGAGATCCGTAATCACCAGCGTGAAGTGGTTTTTTGAGAACATCTCCAATGCTTCCGGGCCGCTATGGGCGGCGACGGCATCAATGCCCAAATATGAAAGGGCACTCAACAACATGTCCCGCATACCGGCATCATCATCAACAATCAGAATTTTTTTGGCTTTCATCGATCTATGGGTAATATCGGAAGGTCGTCCGTCATGGATATCTTTTATTTTTATATTCTTTGGCTCTCGATCCCGTTTGGTTGTTTTTAGGTCGTATATTTTATTCGCCATGTGAATCCTTTTTAAGAATGAATTTCTAGATGTCAAGCTCCGGTTCATCTTTCTTATCACTATAAATTATCAAGCTTTCGATAGTCTTTCAGAAGGATTACAATTTTGAAAGGTTGGCAGGCGTGCGATTTGAGGAATGAAGAAGGTTTTAGAGAGGCTATAGGATGGACGGGTTTTGTGTCCATCCTATAGGTTTTCAGATCTGATTTCTTAGCCTGAAAGCGGCAAGCCCTGTTCGTAAGGGCGGGTTTTGCCAGCCAGGAAGATCAACATAACGGCGATTAAATAGAGACCGGCATAGGTAATGAGGGCCGGGCGGTAACTTCCGAAGGTGTCATAGATAATACCGGAAATCAGGGCCCCGCAGGAAGAACCCATGGCCTGAATAAAGGAGAGCATTCCCATGATCACACCGAACGCGGTCAGACCGAAGAAATGCCCGACAGTCAGCGGGATCAGCACGATCACGCCACCCATGGAAAAACCGAACAGCACCACGTAACCCCACAGCATGACCGGGCTATCAGCATTAAGCAGTAGCAAAATGCTTAGGGCTTGAAGGCCGAAACAAATCATAGGCGCATATTTGAACTGGATGATTTCAGAAAGCCGGCCGAATGCCAGTTTGCCCAGTGCTCCAATGCTGGCGGTCAACCCAAGGGCTGTCGCGGCAGTCGTCGGAGAGATTCCGATATCCAAAAGGATGGGCACCTGATGCATTAACAGACCGGCCTGGGCAAGGGGCGCGAAAAAAAAGGCGAGAGAGGAGAAAATAAAGGCCTTGGTTTGAATTGCCGCTTTAAAAGGCCAATCCTCCTTCAACACGTTCAAATAGGGCTTCTTATCGGAACCCGTCTCCGGAATGACCTCCTCCTCACCGTAGGGGAGTAATCCTGCATCCTGCGGGCTGTCTTTCATGAAAAACAATACGATAGGCAGGCACACCACCCACGCCAAAATTCCCAAAACCACGAAAGCACTCCTCCATCCGAAACGCAGGACGATCTCAGAGACCAGCGGAGGCATGATCAGTCCACCCGCGGATATTCCAATCATGGCAATACCAATAGCTGTTCCTCTTCTCCTTACGAACCATCTGGAAACTATATCTGAGACGGGGATATACCCAATCCCCACGGTGACTGTCGATAGCATTGCAAATGCCGCATAATAAAACCACAGTGATTGGGTGAGGCTCAGGGCCACATAAAAAACACCACAGAGCAAGGTGGATATACACATGACACGTTTGCTTCCAAGAGCCTGGAGCAGGCGTCCGATAAATGGCGCGCAGATGCCATGCCCGATCCAGTAAATGGAAATAGCCATGGATATTGCAGCCCGGCTCCATTCGAAGGTGTCTTCCAGAGGCGTTACGAATATGCTGAAGGAATAAGCGGACCCTCCATAGATCAGGAGGAGCATAAACCCGCCGCCTACGATTCGCCATCCATAAAACATGTATTTAAGTCGGAGCATTGTTAGTCTTTTGTAATCAATATAATATACGATATCTTACAGGATCTGTGTATGCAGACGTATCAAATGGCCGGTACTCCAAATATTTTTTGGACAGATGGAGCACGAAATCAACTTATTAATCATCACATAATCGTATTCACGGTCCGTAGTGCTGGAAAGCCACTGGATTCCGGTCTTCGCCTGTCTGCGTGCGGGCATGCACAGGCAGCCCGGAATGACGGAGGTGTGAACAATTATGAGACAGTTAATAAAACCTTTGTGTTTCCATGATCATATGGAATAAATGAGCACATGCTTAAGGATTATTCTCATGGTGAATAATGGTTTCAGATCAAGAGATCAGTGAAAAAGTTGATCTATGGCGAAATTCAGCAGGAAGCTTGCGTGAACGGATCTGCGAGAAAGGTATTGAATGTTTGCAGGATGCATTCCGCCATTCAGTAGATTCAATTAAGGTGCCCTAGAGACCCAAGCTCTGATTTATCAAAACGACCTTCACTCTTCCCTTTGGAAATGATTTCTCAGTGATAACCCACGTATTACAGATACGGTCCGGACTCGCACAATCTCCACAATAAGAAGTCTTCACGCATGGAGTTTTCTTATTCAGTCTCATTGCATTTACCGGCGCTACAAAATTTTTTATCCGCCACATGGCTGCATCAAGGTCCTTTACGATCTTATTTCTTCCTACCAGGATGACGACATTTTTAGGACCATAAGTAATACCCGTAACCCTGTTCCCCACCATATCTAGATTAACAAGCTTTCCGTCTGTGGTGACTGAGTTGCTGCCGGTTATGAATAGATCGGCTACCATAGCCCTTTTTCGCATTTCCTGAATCTTTTCAGGGGAAACTTTCCGATTAAAGGGGTCCAGGATTTCCAGATCAGCATTTTCTTTTAGTGCTCCATAAAGCCCTGTGGCCCCGAAAGTCAGAGAACCTCCCCAGGATATGGTTTTTGCGTTACACTGAGGAAGTATCTTCTCCTTTACGATTTCTTTCGCTTCCGCGGCATCCACGGCCAAAAATACTTCAAAGTTATTCTTCTCCAATGCTTTTTGAACGTCGGACAATCTTTTTTGCCAGTAGGTTTCAATCGCTGGTTCCATATTTTCTCATAAATTTTATTATCCCATAATGAATGTATCGAATTTTAATAATCATATATTTTGATGACGGAGACACTACGTTTTCGGATCTATAGACAATATCATACCTGAGGAAAGTCTGAATAAACCTACTGCGCGCTTCGTACGCTTTATTACAGAGGCAGAGAAACTAAGGATGAGCCTATAGCGGATTTCGAACCTTTATCGTTTTCTACCCAAATTTCCGCTCTTATATAACCGCAACCCTTCTCTTCGAATTTATCGCTCACTTTACCCTTGCATATCAGAGTTTCTTCCACCAAATTACTTTTCCTATGTTCGCAAGTAAGCTCCAGCAGCGTTCCTTCCTCTCCAATCCATTGTACCATGAGGCGAGCTAAAAGCGCACATTTCAAAGGCCCATGAACAATCACCGTTGGAAAACCCATTTTTTCCGCAACGTTCTGGTCATAATGAACAGGAAAAAAATCTCTAACCGCGGCTGCCCATTCTACAAGCATTTGGGTGGTTATCTTCTCTTGCACTAGGGCGGGTATTTCTGCTCCTACCACGATATCATCAAACCTCAATTTCATTCGCGAAGCTGTATTTTCCAAGAATTACTGGCCCTCCTTCGGCATCACTATTGTTGTCGATCGATATATCGCTACGATCTCGTTATCTTGATTCGTATATGTGATTTCAACCTTGAGCAAAAATATTTGTCCTTTCTTGCCCTCCTTCAATGATATGTCAGCAAGTTTTACAGTAGGAGTCAGCACATCCCCTGCTTGAATGTCTTTAATAAATTTCCACTCGTCCCCGCCATGAAGACCGCTCCACTCAAAGGGCAAAGGAACAGAACGTACGGCATCACCCCTTTGATAGTCATAGGCCGCGAAAGTGGGTGGTGCAATGACACTACGATACCCTTTGGATCTGGCATACGCCTCATTCACATAAAGCGGATGCGCATACCGAATGGCCTCCGCAAAATTTTTTACCGCCCCTTTCTCCACCTCGATCCGAGTGGGATACCCTACTTTTATCTCTTGTCCGATCAGGCTGTTCAATTGTTCCAGGGTATATTTTTTTTGACTGTTCATTTCATCCGTGTCCTTATTCTATGAAAAAACGAATACCTTTTTCGTTAGGTTTGTCCATTAGTTTTAGTAAATTGTCGCACCGCGCCGCGGATCACCTGACAACATTCGCCTCTAAGACCGAGGTTCATTCCTGGATTTCATAGGTGATCCGCTGCGGCAACAATGTGTTTTTAATGCTGACCGAAAAATCAGAAAAAGGCCCCTCCATTCATGACCAATATGTGTCCCGTCATATAATTTACGGCATTTGAGGCAAGAAAAAGTGCCGCTTGCGCTATCTCATCGGGCGTGGCAACGCACTTCAGCGGGGTGAACTGGGTTTCCTTTTCCATCAGCTCGGGATTTGTCCATAAGGCCTTACTGAAACTCGTTTTCACGAAACGCGGAGCAATGGCATTTACGCGAACATTGTAAGGCCCCAGCTCCAGTGCCGCCTGTTTGGTCAGCATGTTTATTCCCGCCTTGCTCATGCAGTATGCCGCCAGTCCTTTTGAAGGAGACACCCCTCCAGCAGAGGAGATATTGATGATATGACCGGTTTCCTGCCCCTTCATAATTTTTCCGACCAGCTTACACATGATGAAATATCCTCTTAGATTCGTCTCGATAATCTGATCGAAAAGGTCATTTTCCGTATCTATGAGGGGCGCCATTGCCGGATTGGTCCCTGAATTATTAACCAGGACATCAATGCGGCCAAAATTCTCCATAACTTGCTCCACAAGGCTTTTCAGGTCCTCGGGTTTGCGGGCATGGGCGGATACGGCTAAGGCCTTCCTCCCCATCCCCTCTATCTTGGCGGCTACCTTTTCCAGATCCTGTATTTTTCGGCTTGATATGGCTATGTCGGCCCCGGCATCCGCAAAAGTAAGCGCAATCGCTTCTCCTATCCCACGACTTCCCCCGGTGACCAGGGCGACTTTTCCTTTTAAAGAAAGAAAAGAACAATTCATACTCATCATCTCCTTTTCCAAAAAATCTCTCTATCTCTCGATCCCCGCGAGTTTTTCTACAAGCTTTTGGCAATTTTTGAGCACTGGCTGCGCTTCCATGAGAATCGTCATCCGTTCAGCCATGGGGGAGCCTTCTCCGTGTAAAACGATCGTCTCACGTTCAGTCTTTGCGAGCCTTCTGATGAAATCCAGAATGCGGAGGCGATTTTCCGCGGAGATACCCTTTTTCCCGACCAGGTATTTATCCATGGCGTCATGAATCTTGGGAATCTGGTAATCCTTGTAGGTGGGAGCCGTCACAAGAAGTCCTCCGGCTATATCCTGGAGATCCCTGATGACGTCATGGTATTTATGAGCAAAGTGATATTTGGCCATATTCGTCGCAATCGGGTCGGGAACGGCTATGTCCCCACGAATCACAAAGTCATAACAGGCTGTCTTTGCCAATGATTTGAGTGTTTCCAAATAAATGATGATATTTGTCAGCTTGTCCTTCACATGAGAGACTCCAGCGACGCCGTTGTATTCAGCTATGGCGACAGCAGCGCCCACAATCTGTTCGGTCAATGGAATACGGTAAGCACAACCGGTACGTCTATGCATGACAGCGAAATTATATACCATCGTGGCAGCATGATTCCATTCTCCACACAAAAAAACTCGTTCCCATGGAACAAACACGTCATCAAAAATAACAAAAGAATCCGTATGTGTTCTGACAGGGCGATCAACAGGAAATTCTAGTGAGCTGTATTGAGATTGAAACGGCCTGCAAACCTGAGTAACGCCCTTGGTATTGATGGGAATCGCAAAAGAAACAGCATAGTCTTTGTCTGCCTCGCTCATGGCCCGGCAAGGGATCACAAACATCTCATTGGCATAGGCTGCACCGGTAATGTGGATCTTGGCCCCTCGAACAATAATCCCTTCCTTGTTTCTATCCACTACCCGCACATAGAAGTCGGGGTTGGCTTGCCTCGGGTCAGAGGGCCTCAGTACACGGTCTCCCTTGACACAGGTAACAGCCGCGCAAGTAGCCAGGTCTTTTTCCTGCAAAAATTTGCGGTAGTTGTTGATGCGCTCCACGAAATCCTTATTGCCCATTATATTTGCAGTGATATTAATGGCATTGAGTGCATCCGCGCCAATGTCCTTGGCAAGAGGGATGATTCCATCACCAAGTTCAGTCGCTTTCACTATCAGTTCATAGGCCTTCAAAAGATCTTCAGCATTTTGAGGTTTGTAATAGTAACGGCTCATTTCATCTCCGGTTTCCGGATCTTTCGCAACTGCCAGATCTCTGGTTTCAGGCGCCTCCGCCATTTGATAATCCAGAGCCATCACATCTACACAGACACTGAGATCAGGATGAGTTGCCACATTTTCCACCTTTTCTCCTTTGTAATAGATAACGCGGCCATCCGCCAGGCTTTCTTTATATTTTTCTGCAGTAATTAATCCCATATTTATATCTCCTTTTCATTTTTATTGATTACCAAAGTCTTCCATTCATATATCGTTCGTTGCATTCAGCAAGCGTTTGGGCAGGGATATTATTATATGCCTTTACCATGCTGACAGCGTTGTGAGGACAATGTGATGCGCATAAACCGCAGCCTATGCATCGAGTTTCCTCAACCCTCATGAATGCGCCTGTTCCGTCAGCTTCCACGCCGGGGAGCATTGAAATGGCATCCATCGGACAAATATTTTTGCAAGTAGAGCAAAGCCTACATTTATCGTGGTCGAATTGAGGCAAAAAATTGGTTTTAACAAAAGATCGAGGATTATGGAGTTCGATGAGACCTCGAAGGGCATTACAGCAGCAGGAACAGCAGTTGCAAATCACGGCGGGGCCTTGCTGCGCATTTCCCGTCAAATGTACGAGACCGTCTTTTCTGCTCTTGGTGGCCATGATCAATCTTTGCCCGGCCATCTCCTCGATCCTTTCTTCAACCAAAGAGGGCTCTCTTCCCATTTTTCTGGCCAGGTCATCAAGACTGGTTCTACCCATGGAAGGCATGGGTAAGGCCAGTGCATATTCAACTTGCTCTGATCTCATCCTCTTCACATCAGGTGCCAATATTTGAGTTACTTTTTGTCTCGAACACTTGAAAAGACGGTATCCTCACGTCTTTCCAAGGCGGCAATAGTCGCGGGATGTTTCTCTGTGTACTCGGTGAGAAATATCATCACGCCATGCGTGTCCTTGGGATGATATGAAACTTCCCTCAACCCCGGCCCCCCCGGTTCAGTAATGCTATTGATTTCGCCCGTTAATCGCACTCCTTTGTCCTTGAAAACCTTTTTGGCCTTTTCCATATCGCTTACTTTGATCATGAGCGAAAAGACACCCTCTCCTTTTTTTTGGATAAAATCATGCACCCAGGTACCCGGTTTACCCTCTACGAGTTCAAGCCCGAAGGAACTTATGGCTTCCCTCGCGCCACTTTGCTCAACCACAAAGGTCTCATCAAAGTGTATTCCCAGCAGATCGGAGAAAAATTGGATCGACTTGTCCAGATCTTTTACAGCTATTGAAATCCTCTCAATTTTCTCAACAAACATGGTTATCCCTCACTTTCATTAAATACTATTGTAGCATTTCAAAAAAGTACTTCTAACTTTGACGATCTCGTAAAAAGTCGGAAAATACGCATTTTTGTCATTCCGGCGAAGGCCGGGGTGACGACTTTTTACAAGTATGTCAACTTTGCTTAAGAAAGGATCGTGACGCATAAAAAAAAGATGAATGATCATAAAAGATTATTGATCCAAAAGCGGTCTTCCAACGTTCTTTTTGATAGTGGTTCGAATTGGATGTTCTTCTTTTTTATACTCTACCAGCTCAAAAAGGACACCGAAGGTATCCGACGGATGAAAGACCGCGCCTTCGAGATCCCCATTCCTTCCACGATGGGTCATGCGCACGCCCTTTGCCTCCATCTCAGCCACTGCCTTGTCCAGATCGTCAACCTTAAGAGAAAGCACCGTCATTCCTTCTCCACGGCGGTCAAGTACTCGGCGAGTCGGGCCATCCGGAAGCAGGGGAGAGACTAGTTCCAAGCCGATTGGATCGATATAGCTTATGATATCCAAAGCCGGGACTTCCCCAAGTTCATGAAATTTTGTATCAAATAGATCCTCAAAAAAATCTATTGCTTTCTTTAAATATTTCACCCTTATTGCGATATGATCAATGCCAATTATTTTCATTTTATCTCCTTTTTGAGTAATAATAATATTTTTTATGACT
>JAFGGA010000149.1 GCA_016930835.1 Deltaproteobacteria bacterium | reverse complement strand
TCCTTCTTCTTCCAGCTTTGCTATCCATTCTCTTAGGTCTTTATGAGCCATTTTCCTTTCCTTTCTCATAAAATATCAAATCATATCTAAAACTCCATATGTTGCAGAAATCACTGACTATTGCATGGAGTGTCCACAGATGCCGGATATCGCATTCCACACACTAACGCCCCTGGAAATCGGGTTTCCTTTTTTCATTCCTGGCCTTGATGCCTTCCTTTGCATCATCACTCTTTAGGCAAATATCCGACAACCTCGCCTCATGCTCCAGCCCGTCTTCTATCCTCATATCTGCACCTTTGCTCACGGCCTCCATGGCCAATCCCATGGTCAGGGGACTCTTTTCCGCAAGTTTTTCAGCAAAGTTTCCTACAAATCCATCCAGTTCCTCATGCGGAACGATTCGCGAAGCAAGACCAATACGAAAGGCTTCATCGGCATCTATCGTCTCACCGGTCAGGATCAGATCCATAGCTTTTGCTTCGCCCACGATGCGGGTCAGCCGCTGGGTTGCCCCCATACTGGGGAAAAAACCCATATTGATTTCCGGCAACCCCATTTTTGCCTCGAAAGAGATTATCCTGAATGTACAGGCAAGAGCTAGTTGCAACCCAAGTCCAAAGGCGTAGCCGTTTATCGCGCAGATAGAGGGTTTTCCCAACCCCGCTAACATCGAAAACCCGCGACGGCACTGCATTTCAAAACTTTTTGCCCTTTCTTCATCATGGAACTGCATTTTGATTTCCTTCTGGTCAGCGCCTACGATAAATGACTTCTCCCCTGAACCTGTAATGACAAGAACGCGGATATCCGAGTCCTCTGCAATCTTTGCGAGTATGTCCTTGAACTCAATAATGGTGTCATAATCAACAGCATTCAATACTCCGGGACGATTGAATATCACCTTGCCGATAAACTCGTGCCTACTAAAAATAATATTTTTGTAATCCGTCATGATCATCACTCAATTCATCCTGAACTTTTTAAACCTGGCTTCATCGATCTCGACCCCCAGCCCCGGGGCATCCGTTAGTTCCAGAAAACCCTCTTTTATCTCTAACGGCTTTTTCAAAATATCGTCGGTCAATAAAAGAAAAAATGAGTTTTCACTCGGGTAATAGAAGTTGGTATTTTTATATGCGGCGCAAAGATGGGCACTGCTTATGGACCCTATCCCCGTCTCCCCCTGCAAGCCAAGGAGATTACGGATCCCTGCCTCCTCACAGAGATGTATGATCTTTTTTGAAAGGCTAAAACCGGTTCTTGCCGTCTTTATACTTATTATCCTCAGACACCCTGCATCTATTTCCCTTGCAACATCTGCAGGCGTAAGACAGCTTTCATCACCCATCAAAGGAATATCGAGTTTTTCACTCACCATTTTCCGTCCTTTTATGTCCCGGACCGGACACGGTTCTTCGACAAAAGCGATATTATATTCCATCATTTTATGAATAGCCTTCAGGGCGGTATAGGGATCATAACCCTGGTTCGCATCGATATAAATCAAGATATCCTCACCCAGTTCCCTTCTGATAGCTTTGACCATTTCAACATCTTTTGCCGGGTCAATCCCGGTTTTCAATTTAATGGCCTTAAATCCATAGGCTTCAACCATTTCTAAGCCTTCTTTCACCATCTCCACCAGAGAATTCAAGCCTATATTCCAGGATAAACTCACCTTATTTGACCAACACCCAAATAGTTTATAACAGGGCTGGCCCAATGCCTTTCCGATGATGTCATGTAGGGCGATATCAATTGAAGATTTTGCTGCAGGGTTCCATGCAATACTGTGAAAGTTGTCCCAGATTCTCTCTAGTTCAAATGGATCCATACCTATAACCATGGGACCTAACCACTGATCGATTGCATATTTTATGGATTCAATGGATTCCCCATATACGGTAGGGCGAGGAAGGGCTTCCGAGATACCCACAACACCTTCGTCTGTGAAGATTTTTACCAGCAAGTGTTCCGCCGCAAGTTGTTCTCCCCTTGCCCATTTACTGGGTTTCTTCAATGGGATGCGAAAGGGGATTGTCTCGATAGCTGAAATTTTCATAAGTTTTCTTTTTTATTTTTCTGGATTATCTTTATCTTACGAGCATCTTATAGAAAATATCCGTGATTTCTTTTGTGCTGTATTTTCCTGATTTCTTATACCATTTCACGGCCCAATTCTGCATTCCCAGTATCCCTAAAGTAACGATTTTAAGATCTAATTCCTTGAATGTTTCCGAGCTTGAATTCATAACTTCTTTAACCGCGGTTTCGAAACATTTCCGATAATGTTCCCGCAGCCCAAGATACTTTTTTCGATGCTCTCTGGAGAGGAATATGACGTCATTGTGATAAACATTTACATTATTCTTATATTTAACAATCCCATCCAAGTGGCTATAGATAAATCGCTTTAGTCGTTCTTCAGGAGATAGGGATTTGTCCTCAATGAGACTTTCCAGTTCACTGATACTTTCTTGAATTCCGATTTCAATTACGTTCAAAAGTAATTCTTCTTTGTTTTTAAAATAATGGAAGATGGTGGTTTTATGTATTCCAACATGGTTGGCAATTTCTTGAATGGAAGTCCCCTTATATCCTCTCCTGCTCATCAGATCCCCGGCGACCTGAAGTATTTTTTTTCTTTGATCCATTAAGATATTTGCCTCGAAAAAATGATCACTTTAATGAAAATCCATTGAAATTCACCAACCAGTTGGTGGATTTTTTTAATAGAAAAGGTTAATTTTGTCAATAAAAAAAATCATTTTTTAGAATAAAATTCGACACAAAAATTCAGGTGCTGTCCTGAAAAAGATATTTCTTGATGATTTAACTATTTAAAATCACTATAAATTCGGCGCAAAACAATTTGTATCGACTTTTTTAGCTTTTGAGTTGCTTTTATGAAGCATCACTGATAGAAATAGTGATACTCGCCAACCAGTTGGTTGAAGCCATTTCATAATATCTATTTTAACGGTGGACAAAATACTTTTTACTAAATAAGAATTGAGCCTTTCTAGGGATAAAGGCGGACAGGCGATGATCCGGATCAATGGATTTTTCAACTCCAGAGCATGGAACATTCAATTTATTGAAATCATACGACCTTGATCCCTCGATCCGCAAAATAGGAAAGGATCTCCTGATAGCCGTATGAAGTGGCGAAAGGCCCCGCACGGGTCCGTTGCCGTCACCCAGCCAAGACCGAGATCGAAAGATCCGGACCTTACCAGCGCATCGACACTCGTTTTATGCATGCTTGGCCATAAGAAAGACCAAATTGCGAAATCCATTGATGAAAATATAGCAGTAGATTTGAACACATTCATTGGTGTCATAGCAGGTATTCGCCGGGATGATATTCCTCCTGCAGGAATTCGAAAGATCATTAATGAAGACAAGGAGATCCTCATTGAGAAGGTTACAAAAAAAAGGACTCATCACACTTTATGGAAAAGGAAAGAATCAGAAAGGGAAATTATGTCAAAAAGAATCGTCATTGGAATAGCAGGGGCCAGCGGAGTGATATATGGTATCCGCATACTCAGTTTGCTTAAGGAGACAGACTATGAGACTCACCTTATACTGTCGGAAGCCGCTGAAATCAACCTCAGAATAGAAACGAATTACAGTATTGATGATGTAAAATCCATGGCGGATTTCTGTTACGAAAACTCCGATGTATCCGCCTCATTGGCAAGCGGATCGTTTCTCACTCAAGGAATGATTGTCGCCCCCTGCACCATTAAAAGCTTATCGGGGATCGCCAATTCCTATACGACAAATTTAATTGTCAGGGCCGCAGACGTTACACTGAAGGAAAAGAGAAAACTGGTGTTAATGATCAGAGAAACGCCTCTGCATAAAGGACATCTTCGGTTGATGACCATGGCAGCCGATATGGGTGCCCACATACTGCCGCCCGTACCATCTTTTTACCACCGCCCGAAAACCATCGA
Organism: Deltaproteobacteria bacterium; assembly: GCA_016930835.1. GTDB lineage: Bacteria > Desulfobacterota > DSM-4660 > Desulfatiglandales > HGW-15 > JAFGGA01. The sequence continues at coordinate 49,359 of JAFGGA010000149.1, read as the reverse complement.
CGATATCATCAACCAGACCGTCGGTAAAATTTTTGATTACTTGGGCATTGAACATAACCTGTTTACCCGCTGGGGGAATAAGCACGCATCGGTCATCACATGACGTCCCATCCTGACCAGATTCTCACGATCATGCATTGCTTTCAACGCTTATAGGTTTTTTAACGATCATTGACAGGATTCCCGCGATTAACATCCCCATGGCACCGACCTGGAATGCCCTGGCATAACTACCGGTAGTGTCAAGTAGATATCCGGCTAGAAACGGACCGAAGGCACCACCTATTCCCCAAAAAAAAGCTATCACGCCGATTATTTTGCCCATATGCCGAAGTCCCAGAATCTCCCCCACCAAGGCTGGGTACACAGTGGCATGACCGCCATAAGCAAAGCCGAAAACAACCCCGAACAAAAACAACATCCATATATGGGATGAACCGGCCAGCCAGAATATCATAACTCCTTCCGTAGCCAAACATGCGGTAAGTGCCCTTTTTCTCCCTATCCAATCAGAGGCCGTACCCATAACCAGTCTCCCCGCAATACTGGTGCCGCTGATCGCACTGAGTACGGTCGATGACCGAATGGGTGACATCCCTGTGTTAATACCGTAAGCAACGATATGAGCCATAACCATCTGTATACTGATGCCGGTCATCAAATACATGCTGGCCAATAACCAGAATGTTCTGGTAACCATTGCCTGCCTCAGGGTCAATCCCCAATCTTCTATGATGATCTCTCTCCTCTTTTTTGGTGACGATGCAGTAACATTATTATTCTCACTTATACCGTCGGAAACTTCTCTTATCTGCGCCGGGCCTTTTTTCAAAAAAACAGCCGCCGCAATGATAATGATCGTCGTCGCAGCCAGAAACAGGTAGGCACTCCTCCACCCTGAGGTGCCGATGATATGGCTTAATACCGGCGCAGCCAACAATGGGCCAAAACCCAGACCAGAACTATATATTCCCAACGCAAGGCCCCTGTGCCTTGAAAACCAGCGAGACACCGTCGTGGTCAACGGTGCATAACCCGCGCTCGCCCCTACACCGATCAATACATACGCAAGATAAAGGCCACATATCGTGCTAATCCGGCTCGCAGACACAAGTCCAAGGGCAATAAAGACCGCACCGGCAATGACGGTTTTCCTGGGGCCGTATCTGTCCACACCCCATCCGGATAACATGCCGAACACAGTGTAATTCAACAGGCCCAGCGAATAAGCACCTGAGACACCGGCTGTCGTCCAGCCGAAATTTTTCTGAAACGGAACCAGAAATACACCAAAGGTGAATAAGGATCCAAAAATCAAGGTAGCAATAGTAAAGCAGGCACCTGCTACAATCCATCCATAAAAAAGGGGCTTCTTTACTGTAACCATATGAAAAATTCATGGGCCCTGAGGATCGAAAAAAGAGGAGAAATCAGTAACCACCAATAAATTCACCAATCCTGGCTTTGGTAATTGTTCAATCTCAGCCAGAATCGCTAAAATCGCTATTCCATCATCCTCTGTTTATTCCCTTTTCTTTTTCAACGCCATGACTATTTTTTCCGGTGTCACAGGCTGTTCCTTGAACCAGATACCGGTCGCATCGTGGATGGCGCTCACCACGGACGGCGGTGAACTTACAGTTGATCCTTCCGATGCCTCTTTGGCCCCGTAGGGGCCATTTGGGTCATCCGTTATGATATCAATAAGCTCGATATTTGGTACATCTGTAGAAAGAGGCATCTTATAATCCGCAAGATTGGCGTTGAGGGTCTTCCCAAGATCCATGGCGAATCTTTCATACATGGCCTGGCCCATGCCCTGTATGGCCCCGCCCTGGTTCTGGGCCTCCACATTGATCGGATTCAGGGGCCTTCCGCAGTCATGAGCGATCACCATATCCGTGCATTTGACAAATCCCGTCTCCAGATCGACATCCACTTCGGTCAACTGGGATGTGAAGCTATAGGATGTGCCCGCATTTCCGATCCCCTTGTCAAAATCAAGTTCTTCTATGCCGTATTGAGAGTAACCCCTTCCGATAATCACTGCACCGGAACCTGCGTAACATGCAACCTGGGCCAGCTTTCTAAAAGGCATGGCTTTTTCAGGTTCCCCCTTTACGTAAACCCTCTGGTCTTTAAAGATAATATCTCCAGGGTCTACCTCCCAATTCCTTGCCGCCACCTCGGCAAGCTGTCTCTTGACGTCCCGGGCTGCGTTACGGGCAGCCCCTCCAGCCAGGACCGTTACCCGGCTCCCATAGCTCCCGGCGTCACAGGGGGTGACCGCCGTGTCTACCCTTTTGATATCCACATCCTCTACACCAAGTCCCAGTTCCTCGGCCACAATCTGTACCAGGACGGTATCCGAACCCTGGCCACAGTCCGTGGCACCCGTCAGATAATCAATGGTACCGTCCTCACACAACCGGACGACGGCCCCGCACGACTGGTGCCCCCGCTGTCTAGCCCCTCCCAGGTAAGCGGTTCCCGAAATACCCACACCGTGGGAGAGAGGTCCTTCGGGGGGGCTGCCTCCGGATCTCTTTTTCCATTTGGGATTTTCGGACAGGGTTTTCAGCCCTTCTTTGAGCCCGCAGGTATGAACCGTCACCTTGTTGATGGTTTCATAGGGAGCCGTGATGGCATTTTTCAGCCTCACCTCTATGGGATCGATTCCCAGTTCCTCAGCCATCATCTCCATCTGTATTTCAGCGGCGAACCGGGTATGGGTGACGCCATGCCCTCGCATGGCCGCTCCGATGGGGTTATTCGTAAAAATACGATAGGCATCGTGCCTGAAATGGGGAAGCTTATAGGGCAGCGTGCTGATGCTTCCTGTCAGATACATGGTCAAAGGTCCGATGGCCGTATAGGCCCCCCCGTCTGCTATCACCTTGCTCTGCATGGCGGTGATGATCCCGTCCTTTTTCATGCCCATCTTGTTATGGATGATCATATTGTGCCTGCGCCGGCAGGTCATCAGCACCTCATGCATGTTGTACACAAATTTGACAGGTCTTCCGGTCCTCTTTGAGAAAAGAACGGAACAGAAATCTCCCGCCAGGGAATCGTTTTTGGTGCCGCCGAAACCCGCACCGATAAAAGGTTGGATAATCCTGACCTTGTTCAGCGGGAGGTTAAAGCATGCGGCCAGATGACGGTAGACAAAATAGGGGCTCTGCTTTGCGGCCCAGATCGTGATACCGCCGGAGTCCCAAAGGGCGACCGCAGCGGGGGGCTCCAGATAGCCGGTGATAACCCTGCCGGTCTCAAAACGATCTTCACGAACCAGATCCGCTTCGCCAAATCCCTTATCCACATCCCCGAAATCCATATGGAAGTCCCAGCTCAGATTGTTTTTCACGTAATCATGCACCCGGGGCGCTCCCTCCTTCATGGCCTCTTCAGGATCAAAAACCCCGGGCAGCTCTTCATATTCAACCTTAATCAGCTCGGTGGCCTCTTCCGCGGTATCTTCATCAATTGCGGCAACCGCAGCAACCGCCTCGGCCAGGTACCTGACCTTATCCACCGCCAGGGGCGGTTCATCCCGGGTTTTCGGCATCCAGCCCCATGTCCAGCCGTTAAAATCCTTGCCCGTAAGCACCCCTTTGACCCCGGGCAGCTTCTCCGCACGGCTGGTATCGATACTCACTATTCTGGCATGGGGATAGGGACTTCTGAGCATCTTGCACCAAAGCATCCCCGGCATCGAATAATCGGCCGCATACCGGGCCTCTCCCGTCACCTTCACTCTCCCGTCTACACGGGGAATCCTTTTCCCTATAACAGAGTATTCTTCCATGCCTATTTCCCCCCTTTCATAGCTTCTGCCGCTGCCTGTATGGATTCGAAAATCTTCGTGTATCCTGTACAGCGGCAGAAATTGCCTGCGATGCCTTCCCGGATCTCATTTTCGCTGGGCTCGGGATTCTCATCCAGGAGCGCCTTGGCGGACATGATCATGCCCGGGGTACAGAAACCGCACTGCATCCCGGCCTTTTCCACAAACGCCTCCTGGACAGGGTGCAGGTTTTCTCCATGGGCCAGTCCCTCAATGGTGAGAATCTCCTGACCGTCCGCCTCAACCGCAGGGACAAGACAGCTGTTGACTGTTTTCCCCCCCATGATCACGGTGCATGATCCACACTCCCCTTCACCACATCCTTCCTTGGTCCCTGTCAATTGAAAGTCCTCTCGTAGCATTTCCAAAAGCGTCCTCCAGGGTTTTACTTCCCATTCGCAGGTTTCACCGTTCAATACAAACTTGATCTTTTTCATGGCCATTTTATTATCTCCTATGAATAAGTTAGAGACATTGATGAATCGCGCGCTTCACAAGCACCTCCACCATCATCTTCCTGTATTCCGCCGATGCCCGATGATCGTCTATGGGTCTGGACTCTTCGGATGCCGTCCTTGCCGCATTTATGATGAGGTCATCATTCACTTCAGACCCTTCAAGCATGGCCTCGGCCTTCAACGCCCTTATCGGCGTCGGCGCCACGGCCCCTAGGCCGATCCTGACATTACGAAAAGTCCCGTTGGTCTTGGTCAAAAGGACACCAACCCCAACAACCGCCAGATCCATGCGGCTCCTCGGTGAAAGTTTGATATACACGCTACGGCTGTTTTCAGGGCTCGCGGAAATATTTATTTCCCTGAGTATTTCATTGGGTTGTAAAACCGTCAGCCCCGGCCCTTTAAAAAAATCAGTGATATCCACGGTCCGTTCGCCGCCGTTTTTGCTATATAATAATACTCTCGCATCGAGGCAGAGAAGCGCAGGTGCCGAATCCGCCGACGGCACGGCATTGCAGATGTTGCCTGTAATGGTCCCCCTGTTTCTGACTTGGATGGAAGCAATGCTCCCCGCGGCCTGAGAAAGGATCGGGTATCTCTCCTTAATGACGGGCGATGTCTCCACCGAGCGGACCGTTGCAAGGGCACCGATATAAAGCCCCTTCTGCTCATCAAAATCGATATGATCCAGATCCGAAACCCCTTTCAGATCAACCAGGATCTCGGGGGATTGAATCACCCTTCCTTTCAATTTGGGGATCACATCCGTCCCTCCGGCATAGACCCTGTACCGGCCATTCGGGTTCTTCTCCAGAAGCTCAAGCGCCTCTTCCAGACTTCCCGGCTTCACATAACCCATCTTCGGCAGTCTTCGATAAAATGTAACCATCTTTCTTTCCTCCTGATTTGAATACCCTATCCGCCCCCGAGGGGAAGCAGATAGATTTCCACCATATCCCCATCCCTTAGTTCCGTCTTAAGGGCCTCTGAATAAAACCATATCTCTTTTTGGTTTAAAATGATCTCCAGGTCATCTTCGATCCCATCGTTCTGAGGGTCCAGGAAACTGTAATCGATTTTCTCTCCTATAAAGGCCAACAAATCCCGGACTGTCTTCACTTTTTCCGGAAGAACCAAATCCTCGGAATTCTGCCCGGAAATGGCAAAACAACTTTTTATCTTTATGCTTTTTGCCCGGTTTTCATTCATACGACATTCAGCTTTTTTCTCTTGTAAGATAACCCTTTAAAGACGAACTCCACCGCAGATCCGGCTATAGCGTCTATCTCATCTGCCCGCGTGTAATCAAACCAGAATGTAATCCAGGTGATCATTCCGATCAGGAACAGAGCCGCCCTTGAAGGTGAGAGCGATGTTTTGATCAATCCTTTATCACGAAGTTCCGAGATGGTACTTTTCAATAACTCAAAGTGTTTTTTCCATATTGATCTGATCTCCCAAAAATAGTCATCCGTCATAGACATGGTTTCATGGATCAGGACCTTCAATTCAGGGCTTTCACAAATCATCCTGGTGAACTCACGGACCATAAAAACGAGCCGTTCTTCCGGATCGGAGACGGAGGAAGCCCTTTCCAGGTAAGGTAACAGTTGTGAATTGATGCTTTTTATATGGCAAGCGAAAAAGAGATTCCTTTTGTTTTCAAAAAAGTTGTAGAGGGACGGTTTGTTGATGTACGCCTTCCTGCAAACGTCGTTCGTCGAAGTGGCATTATACCCCTTTTCAAGGAATAGCTGCATGGCTGCATCCAGAATCGCCTCCTTTTTTTGTATGCTTTTTTTCCTTTCCGCGGCCATATCGTCTCCAAGTTTACAATACCGGGCTAAAAATTTGTACTGATTGGTATAAATAGAAAATTTGGAAATAAATGTCAAACAAATTTCTATTAAAATCATGTTGAAAACATACAGACCCCAGTGAGACCCCCCGAAACCTTCTGTTGGATCTCCTTCACAATTCAATTTTTCGAACTGTCATATATATTTTTGATCTTGTCATATTGGGCCAAGTCAAAAAAATGGGCTACCCAACATTGTTGAGTAACCCATTGAAATCTCACTCCCCTAAATGGGGGGTAATTTTAAGGTCTACACCTCGATCTTTTTGGTCACATGCGCCCTCAGATCATAGGCCCAAATTAGCGAATAACCGGGTTCGCCGCCCGCGACAATAACCGAAATGTTATCCGGTGATCCCCCTGTCCTTTCCGCGAACCATTCCTGCACCTGTTTGCGGCTCTTGAGGCCCACCGTTTCCATGCCCTGGGCTGCGTTGGGGTGGAAAAACACGTAATAACCGCGCTCGCTGCTGGTGGTATATTTCGCCATACCGTCCAGGATCGACTGCTCATTCCATGTGGCCACAGCCCCTCCCCCTATCTTTTGACCGGTCGCGCCGGTTTCCGAATAAGATCCGACCTTGGTGACGGTGACGGTGCTGTCTTCTTTCTGATAACCCAGGCTCACGTGGAAAGGCTCCCAGGGGCTCATCTCTTCATTTTCGGCAAAGGTATAGAAGATATGAGGGGAAGGTCTTCCCACCAATGCCATATCATTCACGGCCGGCCAGGTATGGCCGATATTCCGGGTGGCCAGTCGGATGGAGCGACCGATGGTGCTGTTGGCACGCCAGCAATCACCTAAGAAACCGATTCCCGAATTCATATTGATCTTTTTCGCAATGGGCCCGTTCACCATGATGATCAGGGTAAAACCACCTGATGACCCCATCATGTGGAAGAAGTCCCCTTCGCAGAAAGCCTCCATGGCCGCGATAATCACCGGAAAGTACTCCGGCTTGGCCCCGGCCATAACCGCATTGATGGCGATCTTTTCAATGGTGGCGATACCGAATTTCATGGGGATCTTGCCGATAACCTCGTCGGGTGAACGCTTCGTGCCTCGCAGCATCCTATCCACCGCCTCACGGGTCGGGGGCACAAGGGGAAGACCGTCGCTCATCTGGTTTTCAAGAAAGATCTCATTGAAATTTTCAAGCGCTCCCAACCATCCTTTGCCCGAAATCTTGAACGGCGGAAGATCGAGCTTTTCCCTTTGCGGAGGATGGACCTCTTCCTCCCCAAGAGGGTGCGTCAGGGCATGGATGACCGAATCAAACGCGGCCTCAACAATGGGACGGACCTCTTCCACCGACCTCCGCAACCGGTACCATTTTTCAGAGGGTAGCACGACCATCCGGATCCCCGGCATGGCATAGTCCGATGCCGCGGATTTGGCATCCGGGAGAAAATTGGAGCTGACGAATAACAGGCCGGGTATGCCGAGTTTTTCCATCTGCATGGTATGGTGGGCACCCCACCATGTGCAGGTTCCTCAATCGCCCGTGGCAAAGACAAAGGCATCACACGCGGCGGCGGCCTTCTTGTACATATCGGGGTCTTTAGGAGGATTGATCGGCCCCGTCTCATAGCCGTGAACAATTTTTGCTAACGGATATCTCTGCCGGATCAATTCTTCCAGCACCTTGTACAGGTTGATGGATCCCGCCTTATTATTGTGCATAAAAGCGATTTTCTTTCCCTCAAGGCCGTCTATCCGGGGGGAAAGCCCCAGGCATTCGACCTTGTCGATCACACCCTTGGGGTTCAGCACATCAATGGTGATCTCCGCGTCCCCTCCTGATTTTCCGAGTTGCACTATTGTCGTCAAATTCTTCAATATTCTCCTCCCGTGTGTTGATGATGAATGAATGATATGATTTTGATATCCGAAAACATGCTTGTCCAAAAATGGCTGTCGGGGGGGTATGGGGATCTCTTTTCAAATCCTCCGCCCAAAAGCCGACATTGCCTTTTACCCGCCCCCATCGCTGCGACGAATGAAATCTATTTTAGACACCAATGATCCGGAAACGCTGTTAAAGCACAACATCTACCATACCCGATATATGGGCTTCAATGAAAAATCGTGGTTTCCAACCGTGCCGGTCATGAAATCTTCAATAATGGATTCAGGGGCTGTCAGCTCTGACCGACAAGGGGGATCAGAAAGTAGAAGCCTGAGAGCGGGGCAAAGGTCATCTCCCTTTAAACACCGGGGGCCGTTTTTCCTTGAACGCAGACTTGGCCTCTTCATGATCATCACTGTCCCTGGCTTGATCCAACAACATCCTGAAGTGTGCGAGCGTTTCGGGTGAAGGAGCCGGGTTTTCCGCGATGGCTGTCAGAATATTTTTGGCGCTTCGCAGGGACAATGGGGCGCAGCGGGTCACCTCTTCGGCCAGTTTATGGGTGAATGTCTCCAATTCGTTATCTTCAACCAGATAATTGATCATCCCCTTGGCGAGACATGTCTCGCCGTCGTACTGTTTACCGGTTAGGAAGATTTCCAGGGCGCTGTTGTAGCCCAGTACGATCAAAAACCGTTTGAATTCTTCCCAGGAGGGGATAAGACCCATTCGGGATGTGGGAATGCCCATCTGAACCCGGTCTGATGCCACCCGAATGTCGCAGGCCAGGGCCAGCATGCATCCGGCGCCCAAAGCATATCCATGGATCATGGCAATGACCGGATGGGGATAATTCAGGATGGCGTTGAAAGCGGTGGACACATCATCGTGTTGCAAGGGTGCTGCGCCAGACTGGTCCGAAGTCCTGGTGGGCATGGTTCTGATATCGGCCCCGGCGGAAAAGGCCTCCCTGCCCGCGCCGCGAAGAATCACTACGATCGAGGAGTCTTCTTCCCCAAGCCGCTTGAATGTCCCGGCGATTTCCTGAAGACAGGGGGGTGTCAGGATATTATGTTTCTCGGGGTTGTTGATGGTTACCGTGCAAATGGCGCCCTGCCAATGGAGAATGACATTTGGCTGTTCGGTCATATCAAATCCTCTAAAAAGTATTCAGATAATGGCTTCCCTTCCTGGTTGCCGGTTTTATATGAAGCTTTTTTCCGATCTCAAGCTTTGATAATCTCGTAAAAGGTCGTCACCCCATTGAATACCGGGGTCCAGGAATCATATAACTCACTCGGAAGACTGGATCCCGGCCTTCGCCTGTCTGCGTGCGGGCACGCACAGGCAGGCCGGAATGACGAAAAATGGCGTTTTCCGACCTTACACGAGGCCATCAAGCATTTATCGACAAGCAGATCGAAAAGATCTTATGGCATAATAATTTAATTCGATTCAGTTTTCAAATCTCAAAAAATTTATTGCGCCTATCGAATCCAATGAAACCATGAGCCAAGACCCGCGTACTGAAAAAAATGAAAGCCTTCACCGAAATCATCATGTGATTTTAAAACAAAACGCAGTGGCTTTTCTTCAGTAAAACAAAATCTGCTTGACAAATCGTAAAGACTTGATACTATACATTATATATAATGTTTAATCTTCAATTTCTGTAATCATATTTATAGCTTACATGAATTCTTCCAAGAGACCAGGAGGAGCCAAACCTGTTCTTTTTTCATCAATCAAAGGAAACGGCTAATGACCATAAGCGTGTCAAAACGAATCAAGCAACTTAGAGAGATAAAAAGCAAAGCAATCCATGGCATGAATGAGGAAAAAATCGCCATTCAACATAAAAAAGGGAAGCTCACTGCAAGAGAAAGGATAGAATATCTTCTGGATACGGGCAGTTTCGTGGAATTCAATATGATCCTGAATCACCTGGAGACCGCGCCCGGGGACGGTATTGTGTGCGGTCACGGGAAGATAGACGGGCGGACGGTGTGCATATACTCCCAGGACATGACCGTTCGGGGCGGTTCAATAGGCCCCTTACATGGATATAAGATGTACAGGACGGTTGAAAGGGCCCTTGAGATGGGGGTTCCGCTGATCGGATTGCATGATTCCCCGGGGGGCAGGTTGCCGAAGATCAGCGAGGCCAAGACCGTCCATGGGGAAGTCATGGAAAAGGCGGGGACTTCCGTTTTCTATCCAAATACCCAAGCTTCAGGGGTCATCCCCCAGATCGCGGGAATTATGGGAAGATGCGCGGGCATCTCAGTCTATTCGCCCGCCCTGAATGATTTCATCTTCATGGTGGACAAACAGAGCGAGATGTTCATCACCGGCCCAGCCATGGTGAAGACGGTCATCGGCGAGGATATCAGTTTTGAGGATTTAGGTGGTGCGAAAGTACACTGCCAGTTGAGCGGCGTAGCGGACGGTCGCTTCTCAAGCGACAGGGAATGTCTGGACAAGATCAAAGAACTGCTCGGTTATTTGCCGTCCAATGCCGATGAGACCCCCCCCGACCATGAGATGGCCGACAAGGCCGACAGGATGAATGAGGACCTTATGGATATAGTCCCCGAGTCACCGAAAAGGTCCTATGACATGCACAGGGTCATATATTCCATCGTCGATCAGGGAAGATTTTTCGAAATCAAACCGGAATTCGCCGGGGAGATCATTGTGGGATTTGCGAGGATGGACAACAAAGTGGTAGGGATTGTGGCCAACCAGCCTACGGTTCGGGCGGGATGTCTTACCATAGACAGCTCGGACAAACAGAGCCGATTCATTCGGTTCTGTGATTGCTTCAATATCCCCCTGGTCCTGCTGGTTGACACCCCGGCTTATCTGCCGGGAAGTTCCCAGGAACATAGGGGAATCATCAGGCACGGCGCCAAGGTATTATACGCCCTTTGCGAGGCGACCGTTCCCAGAATCGCGTTGGTCTTACGCAAATGCTATGGTGGCGGGAACCTTGGGATGGGTGTGATGCCGGGGCTTGGAACGGACCTGGTTTATTACTGGCCCACCGTGGAAGTCGGAATCCTTGGTGCGGAGGCATCCGTTGAGCTTTATTTCGGAGATGAAATCAGGAAGGCGCCGAATCCCGATGAAATGAGGCAGCAGCGGCTCAACGACTTCTATGAAGACTATTCAAACCCGATGCGGGAGATATCGGCGAATTGGGGGATAGAAGATATTATTGAACCGCGGGAAACCCGGAAAGTCCTGATCCAGGGACTTCATTTCCTTTCAACGAAAAGAAGGAATAAACGGTTTCCAAAGGCCCATGGGAACATACCTCTATGAGGTAGAATTTTTCCCGGCCAGCCCTTTCCCTTAAAAAATGCATCATGAAGGCTTCTTCATATTTTATAAGATGAATGTTTAGATAGAAAGGGGGGAAATGTTTAGGAGGCATGTCGGTGGTCGCAAACAAACCTTAAAAAACAAAGGAGGCTATTATGTACGGAATAAAAAAAAGTAAAGTTTTCGTAATATCATTGTTTCTGATTGTCGCGGGTATGATGTTCATGATGACTTCACCCGCTTCGGTTCAGGCACAGGAAACATTCAATCTCACATACTCGGGTTTTTTCGCACCTCATGACCAGAATGAGGTCATAGCTATTTGGTATTGTGAGGAACTGCAAAAGCGGACGAACGACAGGGTAAAGATCAAGATGTACTTCAGTGAACAGCTCGGCAAGATATTTGACGGCCCCAAGATGCTCAGGGCGGGTGTCGCCGATATTGCCCAGTTCACGAATGCCACTCCCGAGTTTGCCGTTTTGGGTCTCACGGAGGCCCCTTATGTCGTCCCGAACCCCTCTTCCGTCACTACGAGCGTAAAGGCATTCTGGACACTTTACGATAACGGCCTGCTCAAGGAATTGGATGATTTTCAACCGCTCTGGTGGCAGGTGATGGAACCGCGCAATATGATTTTTGCGAAAAAGAAGGTCACAAAACTCGAAGAGTTGAAAGGGATGAAGATGAGAGGCCTGCCAGGAATGCAGTGCGCTCTCCTGGACGCATTTGGCTCGACCAGTGTGGCTTTGCCTTCATCGGAGGTCTATACGGCATTGGATCGCGGAACCATAGAAGGGCTGATAACGGTGCCCGCCTTCGGGATCGGCGGCAAGCTATTCGAGATATCCAAATACTGGCTCTGGGAAGACCTCGCCGACGGGGGCAATATCATGTCCATGACCAAAAAACTCTATAACAGCTTCCCATCCGATATCCAGAAGATAATCCAGCAGCTCAATGGTGAGGCACAAGCCCGTTACGCGGAAAGGGTGAAAACCAAGATGGTCGAAAATAAGGCGGAATTACAGAAACGGGGATACGAGGTATACTACCTGAGCCCTGAGGAACATGAGAAATGGAAACAAGTAGCGAAACAGGTGACGGATAAGGCGGTCGCGGACCTGGAAGCAAGGGGTTACCCTGCCCGTCGAGCCGTGGATGCACTGAAAAACATCAAGGAGTAATGCATCAGGTTATTGATAACCATATCCTCTGCTCAAACCGAGAATATGGGTCACGAGCAGCGGAGGTATTAAAAAACTCAAAATAATCCAGGCATAATATTCCACCCCTCTCACCCCAACCGTTCGGCTGAGCTCACGCCGAAGCCCTCTCTCCTCCAACTTTGGGAGAGGTGGCAGGGTGAGGGGGAGTGCATCGTGAAAATGATTTCGAGACGGTTTAGAGGTAAATCAATGGATCTAAAGTTACGAGGGAAAACAGCGGTGATCACAGGGGGAGCCAGAGGCATCGGCAAGGCCATTGTTTTGACATTTGCCTCTGAAGGTGCGAATTTGGTCATCGGAGATATCGATCTTCATGAAGCGCAACTTGTGGCCGATATGGCTCGGGCGGCTGATGTGCGTGCGCTGGCCATAAGGGCCGATGTGACGCGCCCGAAGGAAGTGAAGAAGATGGTCGGGGAAACCATGGATCAATTCGGCAGACTGGACATTCTCATCAACAATGCGGGTATCGTCTATGTGAATGGAGAACCTACGACGCGCAGGCTTTTCCAAGACCTTAAAGAGGACGAAGACTATTCACCCGAGCTGAATATCATCCTCCACGGCACGATCATTTGTACCCGGGCCGCGTTACCTTCCATGCTGAAAGCGAAAAGCGGTTCCATAGTGAATATTGTTTCCGAGGCGGGACTGACCGCGGGTTTGCCGGGTTCGACGATGTACAGCGCGGGTAAGGGGGGCGTTGTTGCTTTCTCCAGAACCCTCGCAAATGAACTTGCGCCCTCCGGGATAAGGGTGAATTGCGTTGCACCCGGCCTCACCAAGACGACAAGGATGGAACGACTTGAATCAAGCGCCGACAAGGATGCGAAAACAGCCGCATATGCGAAATTGACCTATGATCAAGTCGTCGCACGAACGCCGCTGGGAAGAATGGGAACGCCGTGGGAAATAGCGAATGCCGCGGTCTTTCTTGCTTCGGATGCCAGCAGCTTCACGACCGGCCAGACGCTTGTGGTAAGCGGTGGCTCTTTCATGTATTAAAAACGATCAAAGCCGACAATACATTTCCCACCGGCAATTTTCAAGATCTCGCTTGAACTTTATAATCCATCCGGAACCGTGGTTGAGCCGGTTCCGGATTTATTTCAACTTGGGAGACGGAAATTTTTGTATGGTAGAATAGATAATTCATCTTATCATTAAACAACCCAATTATTTAGGACACTTTGGGATTCGATAAAGGAGAATGATAATGGCTAAAAAAATAACCGGCGCGGAAGCGTTTTTAGAGCTTCTGCGTGAGGAAGACGTGGAATATATATTCGGGATACTGGGTGGAACGGAGAATGTGCTTCTTGATGCGATAGAAAAGCGTTCGGATATCAAATACATGATAACCCTGAATGAAGCGGTTGCCATGGGTATGGCCATGGGTTACTCGAGGGCCTCGTCCGGCAAAAAATTCGCGATTCCTCTTGTTCATGCCTGCGCGGGGCTAACTGCGACATTTCCGCTGCTCTTGAATGCTTACCTGGGTGGAGAGCCGCTGGTAGTGATAACGGGCCAACAAGACACCCGCTCACTGATCCAGGAGCCGCATATGAGTGGTGATCTGGTTGGATTAACCAGTCATCTGACCAAATGGGCTACCGAAGTCATTCACGCGGAAAACATTCCTTTAACGCTGCGTCGTGCCTTTAAGGTGGCCAAACAGGCACCTACGGGCCCTGTGTACGTTTCTTTGCCTCAAAATCTCATGATGGAACGGATTGATTTTGAAAATGTATCAAAATCTGCCGTATCCAACAACATCCATCCTGACAAAGAGGCCGTTGCAACCGCGGCAAAACTGCTCGCGGGTGCAAAAGATCCGCTTGTCATTGTAGAAGAAGGTATCACCAAATACGAGGCGTTACCCGAGATTGTAGAACTGGTCGAATCAATCGGGGCGCCTGTATACCACCCGTGGATGGCGGATGTCGACTTTCCCACAAATCATCCCCATTATATGGGATTCTTTGACGCGAAAAGCAAAAATGGTTATTTCGCCACGACGGACGGTCCCATGGCACTCCGGGATATGATCAAGACCAAAGATGTTCTCGTTGTTGTCGGAGCTCCGCTGTTTGCGCAACCTGGACATCCAGAAAAACCGCTAGTAACGAAAAGCACCAAAATCATCCAGATTGATGATAATCCCTGGGAGATCGCAAAAAACTACCCGGTAACCGCTGGATTGCTTGGTTCTATCAAGATATCTCTAACTGAATTAAACGGCTTGTTAAAAGACAAGATGACGGACCGGAAGAGGGAGGAAATAAAAGAAAGGGCCGCGGCCGTTGCCGAACAAAAAAAGGAGATAATGAAATTTTACATGGATAAAGCCGAAAAAGAAAAGGACAACATGCCCATGGCATTCTCCCGCTTCACGAATGAACTGAAAAAGGCCTTTCCAAAGGATGCGGTTCTGGTATTTGAAGCGCCATCCTACAGAACGGATTTTCGGTTGACAATGGATTTCGCTGAGCCTTTGGGTTTTATAGGGGGCCGTGGTGGAGCGAGCATCGGTTGGGGAATGCCTGCCGCCCTTGGCGTGAAGCTTGCTGTTCCGAATCGTCCGGTCCTGGCTCTGATCGGAGACGGCAGTGCCATGTGGTCGAACCAGTCTCTATGGGTGGCCGCCCATTATCATATACCGGTTACATACATTATCATTGCCAATGCCGGCTATCGCGCAGGCAGGAAGATGGGGCCGGATGGGTTGCTGCTGGAAGGTACGGGTTGTAATCAGCGGACGGATTTTGAGGAACCCGGGATTGATTTCAGTCAATTGGCCGAATCCATGGGCGTTTCTGCTCAAAAGGTGGAAGGCCCGGAAAAATTAGAGGCCGTCCTGACCTCGGCGATAGACTCAAACAAACCGAACGTGATCGAAGTTTTCCTTGAAAAATGTTAGATAATAGGGTTTACTGACCTTTTATGAATCACCCAAAAATGCCCGCGGAAGTCGATGCTCCATGCATCCTGTAGAATGTTCTCCGCTGAGGAGTGTTGCTGTTTCCGTTTTTGCGACCCAATATAACCCAATCGCAAGGAAGGTCCCATGTTACCCTATATTCTTTTTTGCCTGATCGGATTCCTATTGCTTTATTATGGTGCTGAATGGCTCGTGAAGGGATCATCCAGCCTGGCAAAGAGTCTTGGTGTCACGCCGGTGGTCATCGGATTGACGGTGGTCGCATTCGGAACTTCCGCTCCGGAGTTGGTGGTAAGCCTGATTTCATCGATTCAGGGCAAGAGTATGATCGCCGTGGGCAATGTGGTGGGGAGCAACATCTGTAACATCTCACTGATCCTCGGCCTGGCCGCCCTGTTTCATCCCATTACCAGTCATCGCCATGTCGTGCGACGGGATATTCCCATCATGCTGGGGATATCCTTGTATCTCCTGCTCATCTCGCTGGATTCCACCTTGGGGAGGATAGAAGGCGCCACATTATTCGGGGGGATCATCGCCTACACCTTTTTTAATTATTATATGGCCGTAAAGGAGGCCCCGTTCGAACTCGAAGAAAGTGCTGGAGAATATGAATCAGAACTGGAAGAGATCGGCTATGTGTCTTCCAAGCCTAAACAGGTGGCCCTGATATTGGTCGGGATTATCGGTGTGGTGGCCGGCGCCCAGATTGTGGTGGAATCGGCCATAAAGATAATGACCATATTGGGCGTGAATGAAAAATTTATCGGTCTGACCATTGTGGCCTTCGGGACTTCCCTGCCGGAATTGGCCACGTCCGTTGTCGCGGCCTTGCGAAAAGAGATGGACATCAGCATCGGCAATCTGGTGGGGAGCAATGTATTTAATATCCTGGGTGTGCTAGGAGCCGCCTCTTTGGTGAGGCCCATCCCCGTACCGGGTGGTTTTTTTGAAAGCGGTTTGATTTATGATTACCTGGTTATGCTTTTCACCAGTTTCCTGCCGTGGTTTTTCATGCGAAAGAGTCTAACCGTTACAAGGGGTAGCGGTTTTATACTATTGTTCTTTTATGTCGGATATATCTTCTATTTGATTATCAGGATCTAAGCCTGAATCATTGTCCGGTCATCTCGTTCCCGGAACCGGCCTTTTCCTTCCATTCAAGAAGATCCGGGATGATCTCTTGAAGGTCGAGGTTTTCCAGTGTCTCGGCCAACGGCACTCCTGATGAGTCCCAACCCATAAGATGATAATAATTGCTTAACATGCGATCCCAATGAGGCAAGATCCCCTTTCCTTCTGCAACGCCGTCCAAAGGTGTTGAACCATATCTGGGCGACGGAGAATCCAGTCCAGGCCCAATCCCGTTTCTCAGATTAAATACCCTTGCCACATTAACCGCCCTCTTGCCGACCCGCATGGCCTCCGTGACATTCATATGCCAACCGGTAACCGCATTGATGGCTTGGCACAAAAGATCCAGTTGGGTCATGGTCCGGAAGCGACAGGTGACCATTGAAT
This sequence comes from Deltaproteobacteria bacterium, assembly GCA_016930835.1. Lineage (GTDB taxonomy): Bacteria > Desulfobacterota > DSM-4660 > Desulfatiglandales > HGW-15 > JAFGGA01. Next base: position 32,328 of record JAFGGA010000149.1, on the reverse strand, counting down.
CCTCAAATATCATGGCGCCTTTCGCCTTTGCGACAAGTGTTGAAACGGCCAAAGGATCAAATGGATCATGAAGGGGCGGTAATCCCAGCAGATCGAACGGGGGCATATCATGCATCTCAAGGGTGCCCGTATTGGACACACAGGTATCAAAGAGCTCTACCCATTTCACCCGATGATCATGGGTCCGCGGGGTATTTCCTTTTTTCGTATAAATGGCCAGGGAAGATGAATTCTTACCGACTCGTTCACTTGCCCGTTTGACACCTTCAGCCAGGACATTTCCAAAACCTTGTCGGTGGGCAATCTTACGTAGCATGGTTACGATCGAATCAAAATTTCCCCATGACATCTCGATGCCGTCCAAGTCGTTTTTATTGAGAATTCCTTTTTCATAGCATTCCATCAGCCATGAAATGACCCAACCGGCCTCATTGGTATTGAGACCCAGACGATCAACCTCATTCGCTATGGAAACACTCTCCATGGGATCACTGATACCCACCAGTGTACTCCAAGCGGACATGGCTTCGTATTCCGGTTCTTCGACCTCCCGGCCCAGCAATTTTCCTCCGGATATTCTTCCCATATGGCAATGATTACCCGAACACATCCAGCATGGAGTCGGTTTCGCGTCCAACATGTTCCGGATATTCTCGGAAGAGTATTGCTCCAATTGTTCAGGCTCAATATTGACGATATTCGTGGAATAATTCTTTATGGGCAACAGGCCTGTCGGTGCGGTTACCTGGACCCCACCAACGGTTCCCTCCGTATGAACCATCAGATAAAATTTGCTTCCGGATATCCTTTTTCGGGCTTCTTTCGTAGCATTGATCAGGGTCTTTTTATCTTTTACGAACACACGATGCTTACCCCTGTCCACAACGACGGCCTTCAGCCTTTTTGAGCCCATGACGGCGCCCACACCGTTATGAGCCGCCATATGCCCCATATCCGTTGAGATCAGTGCGAATCTGACCAGATTTTCTCCGGCCGGTCCGATGGTCAGAACACTTGCGTCTTTTTTCCCTCTATTCAGCTCGGATTTGAGAACCTCTTCGGTACGGAAGGTATCCAGTCCCTTAAGGTGCGAGGCATCCCTTATTTCGACCCTGTCGTCTTGAATATGCAGGAATGTCTCTTTGCGGGCCGCACCCTGTAAAATGATTCCATAAAGGCCGCAGGACGTCAGGTATGCGCCGAAAAAGCCGTTGGCCTGGGAACTTGCTATTCCATTGGTCATGGCTCCCTTGGTCACAACGGCAACCGCGCCCGAGCCTTCCATTAATGTACCACCCAATGGACCCGTCCCGAGGAACAACCGGTTTTCAGGGTCAGACCATGCGACATCAGGTGGCACTTCATCATAGATGATTCGGATACCCAAGCACGCTCCGCCCACATAGTCCTGTAGTATCTTTTCATCCAATCGTTCCGTGCTGATGTTGCCGGAGCTTAGATCGACCCTCAGGATTTTTCCAAAAGATTCTTCCATTTTCTCTCTTTTAAAAGATGAATCGTTTCTTTAAGAATCCTATCAATCCTTGATAAACTTTCCCGTCAGTTCACGGATGTCCGCGATCTCTTCCAATCGTGACACCATATCGACGATTTCTTTGGCCCTTTCTTCCCCAAGGAATCCAGTGGTAAGATTCATAAACTTATCATGTGTCTTTTCAGGTGTCGGGATAAGGGAGTCTGTTTGCTCATCGGCTTCCATACGATATGTTTCACCGTCTTCCATGTTGACGGTTATCAGGGGAAATTCTCTTCCCTCTTTCCCGACCAGCTTGATTTTCTTGGCCAACGCCGCGATATCGGGATCACTAAAATTTTTCGGGTAAAAATCATAGGCCCAAACCGGATGATTCAGTAATGCGGCGGCCGTGCAGAACTGTGAACTCAATAGGGTTTGCCCTACGTTCTCGAACGGACCGTCATAGTTACTTCCCGGGAAATTTGCATCCCATTCTGAAACCTCTATGACAATGTTGGAGACCTTTTTTGCTGAAATGTTATGCTGCTTTTTAAGCTTTTCTATGAAATCGATTGGAATTTGCAATAGGGCACATATTGGATATTGCTTGAATGAAGCGTTCATGATCATATATTTTGACCCCAAATCAGCGGTGACGGCCCCGATCTCATCCATGTTTCCGGCATAGGCGAGATAAAAACCTTGTCTTCCTTCAAGTGTAAATTCCGCGGCCCTAGCCTTTTCTTTCACGAGGCTCGCGGCTAATATGCCGTCCCTTGCGGACATGCCGGGATGAAAATACCCCTCCAGGGTTCCGTTCAACCAGCACTGGGTCAATCCCGACCCGAAATTGGCTGCATAACAGATCCCCTTCATCAGTAGCTCCTCATCGAATTGATACAGCTTGCCTGCCGTCACCGTGGTTCCAAAAGGACCGTACACGGAAGTCGCCCGGAATTTCGGTGCGATAGTCGGCCCCCCCAGATACATCCTCCCCATCACCTCATATCCGGCGACGATGGAACCGATCAGTTCGGAGCCGGAAAGACCTTCCTTCTCGGCGATTGCGAATGCCGTGGGCACATTGATCGTTCCGGGATGAAATGTGTAAAGGAAGTCGTCCAACGATAACGCGTTTGTAGATACCGCATTGGCAAAAGCGGCGTCTTGAAGAGGGGCCTTGATCCCCATACCGAAAACGGTGCAGTCCCCTCTATTCGTCTCTATGACCCTGAGGGCAATCCTTGAGCACTCTTCTTCAATACCGCCGACGGAACATCCCAGGGCATCCAGAATAAGGTTCTTTGCCCTGCTTATGATCTCGGTATCAAGTGTATCACATGAAATCTTCTCCAAAAATCTCGCCAAAGTCCTCGCAACACTTATTTCACTCATAATCTTCCTCCTCTTGCATTATTTATGGACATTGCAGTCCAAAATAAAAATAAGGGATGAGTTCTTTAATCCAACAGGCATCTCCCTGTGGGATTGGGAAAAATATCCTAGGCCTTTTCTTTCTGATCCAACCCCGCTTTAAACGCTTCGATCAAAACATACCTTTTGATCTTGCCGGTGGCGGTCATGGGAAGTTCTTTAATGAACTCAATGTGCTTGGGAATCTTATATTTTCCTATTCTGCCGTCCAAAAACGCCAGCACCTCATCTTGGGTCATTTGCTGACCGTCTTTTAAAACAATGGAGGCCTTACCGACCTCTCCCCACTTCTCATCCGGTACCCCGTATACGGCAACATCAAATATTTTTGGGTTCGTCAAAAGTGATTTCTCGACCTCGGCCGGATGAATATTCTCTCCTCCGCTGATATAAGTATCCTTTGAACGATCGATAATATAGATGAATCCCTCATCATCGACGGTTGCCAGGTCCCCCGTATACAACCACCCCTCTTTTATGCACTCCTTTGTTTGCTCCGGCTTATTCCAATACCCGGACATCAATATCGGCCCACCGACCAGTATCTCGCCCGTCTCTCCGGGGGCCACTTCGTTACCCTCTTTATTGACGATCTTTACCTCACCGTGGAATACAGGTTTCCCGACCGATCCGATCTTGCGATAGGTATATTCGGCTGGCAGCCAAGTTACCGTTGATGTCTCCGTCATCCCGAATAATTGGGAAAGGGGAAGTCCTTTTTCATGATATGCCTTGATTAGGGTAGGGGGAACCCTTTCCCCGCCCGTGTAGAACGATCTCAATGAACGGAGATTCGACGAGAGATCATAATCGGATTCTTTGAGAAGAAAATTCAAGAAGGTCGCGGCAGGCTCAGAAATCGTAACTTGATATCGTACGACTGCCTCCAAATATTCCCGGGTGCTGAAACGTCTCTTATACATGACGGTAGCGCCTTTGTATAATGTCGGAAGACTATCGATTAACAGACCGCCCGAGTGAAACAATGGTCTTGAGACCAAAAAAATATCGGCAGGGGTTAAACCGAAGAAGATATTTGCATTCAGCGTATTGTAAAAGGCTTTTCTGATTGAGAGAATGGCCCCTTTCGGTTCCCCCGTGGTCCCGGAAGTATATAGAATAATATGAGGATCTTCAAAACTCGTGGGAGCAAGGCCGAACGGTTCCGTGGCGGGAAAGGATTCAATATCATCATATGCATCCGCCCATGATAAACCATGGTCCCCTAAACCGATATATCTTTCTATATGTTCGACCTTTTCCCTTACCGAAATAATCAAATCGGAAAATTCACCTTCAAAAAAAATAAATTTCGGGCTGCAGTCATTTAGAACCCCGACAATCTCGGTCACGGCCATACGCCAGTTTAAGGGAACAAATACCGCACCTACTTTTGAAGAGGCAAAAAATATTTCCATGAACTGATGGCAATTATGAGAAATGATCGCGATTCTATCGCCTTTGCCGACGCCTTGCTTTAAAAGGTAATTGGTTAACCTGTTGCATCTGTCATTAAGCTCCTTATAGCTGAACTCCTGCTCATCATCCATGATTGCTGTTTTATCGGGTGTTATTCTACTCCATTTTACGATCCAGTCTCCAATATTCATTAGTATGGCTCCTTACTCTTTTGGTTGATTGGCTGATGCCCATCCATTACCCCCCTCCACTTGTGGAAAGGGGGCAGGAGGAGAAGATTCGGGTATTTCCGGATGGGCATCAGCCGATATAGAACGATGATCCTTCCCTTTGAACGTGCATCCACGAAAATCGTTTATGCAGCAATAACAGGATGATCAAGAGGATTTATCAAAAAATACCGGGGTAAATTCGTTTGATGAAGATCAGAATGAGAAAAAAATATTGCTTAAAAAATTAAACGCTCAATATGCTCTCCGAACGCCTCCCTGAAGACATTGGACATCTCTCCTACTGTAGCGTAGGCCTTACAGCAATCGACCAGATAGGGCATGACATTTTGTTGTCCCTTTGCCGAATCTTCCAACGCCTTGAGGGAATTCGCCACTGCGCTGTTGTCTCTATCCTTCCGCAATTTTTTTAGCCCGTCAATCTGCCGCCGGACCCAATCTTCGTTATGTTCATGCAACTCCACTTCCATATCCGTACCTTCGGTATATTTATTGACTCCGACCTTTATAACCTCTCCTTTCTGGAGTTTCTTTTCAAACTCGTAAGCCTGTTTCGCGACTTCGCTCTGCACAAACCCTGAAGATACGGCTTCTATCATGCCCCCAATCTTTTCAATCTTTTCCATCTCTTCAAGAATTTTTTCTTCCATCTCCTTGGTCAATGTTTCCATAAAATAAGAACCCGCTAGAGGATCAACCGTATCTCTCAACCCGATTTCATCCATCAGGACCTGAAACGTCCTCAAAGAAAGGAGGGCCGCCCGTTCCGTTGGAATCGTATAGGCCTCATCAAAGGAGCAGAGCCCTGTCGTCTGGCCCCCGGCCAAGGCCGCGGTCAGCGCATAATAGGCGCCTCGCATGATATTGTTTTCAGGCTGCTGCTTGGTCAAACCCGATCCCCCTCCCCCGAACATACCACGAAGAAAAAGAGATTTCTTGTCCCGGACCCCGTACCTTTCCCTGAGCAGCCTTGCCCACAACTTGCGCCCGGCCCGGAATTTAGCCACATTTTCCCAGAGGTTTCCGTAGATATTGAGATTGAAAGAAAACCGGCTGACGAATTCTTCCGCCTTGTAGCCTCTCGCGATGACATTATCGATATAGGCAAAGGCGATCATGAGCGCGTAAGCGATTTCCTGGGCGGGCGTCCCCCCCGACTCCCTGATATGATATCCACTGATGGAAACGGGGTTACACTTTGGTAATGCCTTCATGGCATACTCGATACTGTCGCCGACCAGTCTGACCGCGGGTTCCACGGGATAGATCCAGGCGCCTCTCCCTATCATCTCCTTCAGGATATCGTTCTGGGGCGTGGCTGAAATATCTTCTTTCCGATAACCGAATTTCTCCGCCACGGATTGATACATGGCCAGCATAACCGTTGCTATGGCGTTGATCGTTAAGCTCGATCCGATTTTGTCGAGTTGAATATCCTGAAAAGCGATTTCAAAATCCTTGAGGCTGTCCACCGCCATGCCCACGCGGCCGACCTCCCCTTCAGACATGGGATCGTCCGAATCGTATCCCATCTGTGTCGGCAGATCAAAAGCGACATTCAAGCCGGTTTGGCCATGAGATATCAATAACCTGAATCTTTCATTGGTCTCTTTCGGGGTACCGAACCCGCTGTACTGACGAACCGTCCAATTTCTGCTCCTGTATCCGAGGGGATGGATCCCCCTTGTAAACGGATATTCCCCCGGGTCTCCAAGGTCCTTTTCGTAATCAAAACCGATTCTCTCCAGATCTTCGGGTTTATAAACCGGCTTGACCTTTATCCCGGACTGCAGGATGACCTCCTTTATGGCGTCCTTCTCATCCTTGATATAAGTGGCGACTCCCATATTCCCTCTTTCTCTTCATATATTGATTACCTTCATCAGTGAAAATCTTCGATCTACTCTTGCCGCTTTACATGCTCTTGAATAAAACGGATGATCTCATCAAAGTTACTTCCGTTTGGAAAAACTTCATCAACCCCCATTTCCTTCAGGACGTCTATGTCTCTTGATGGTATGACCCCGCCCACAACCACCAAAATATCAGTGAGACCCTCTTTTTTGATAAGCTCCATGAGTTTCCTGCAAATCGGGATATGTGCCCCTGACATTATTGAAAGGCCGATGACATCAACATCCTCTTGCATGGCCTGATTGACAATATCCTGAACGGTGTTGTGGAGGCCTGTGTAGAGCACCTCCATACCGGCGTCTTTCAAAGCGTAGGCAACGACCTTCACGCCCCTGTCATGTCCATCCAGGCCGGGTTTTCCCAATAATACCCTTATTCTTCTCATCTCTGTTTTCAACTTCCTTTCCGTCTTATTCCATTAAATGGAAAGCATGGTATGACATGATCTCCTTATCGGCTTTCAAGTGAGTACCTTTTTCTTCTTATTCTCTTTTTTAAGAGCCTCAAGCGCACGATTGATATGATCTTTTACCAACCTTTCCACGGTTTCATACTCACCTTCTTTCATCTTTTGTATCATCATTTCATGGTCACGTATCGAATCTTCCAGATTGGTCTTTGTTTGAAGGATGACCTTCCGATATCGGTAAAAATAATCCCGCAAATTTTGCAGAATCTTCAAAAGATGTTCGCTCTTGCTGGCGGCATATAAATAATCATGAAATTGTGTATTCAGGTCCGTAAACATCTCATAATCTTCTTTTGCTGAAGCTTCCTTTGATTTGGCTATCAAACTCTCCATCTTTTTTATATCTGCTTTTGTTACACGCTGCGCGGCCAACAAAGCGGCATAACTTTCAAGCACACTGCGGATCCCGAATAATTCACTGACCTCATCCAACGTCAAATCTTTAACCTGATAACCACCGTATTTTAGCTTGATCAGGATGTTCTCCTGCTCCAATCGTCTAAGTGCGTCTCGAAAAGGTGTTCGACTTAGACCGGAATTCCTTGCAAGATTATCTTCCTGCAAGCGCTGTTCACGTGTAATCTCTCCCTTTAATATCCTTTTTTTAAGATCTTCATAAACGATATCATTGAGACTTTTCTTGGCAACCGATAAATTATTTGCGGAATATGCTTCCATAGGTTCAATTATGTCTTTTATGCCAGCCGTTTTATTCATTTATAATGCCTCCTATTTTTCTTGAATGTCATCCCATGAATTGATTGTGCATTATTGACATGAGCTATACCGTTCAAATCCAGGAAAAGAGAATTTCTCAACCCTTCCTGTGCCGAAAGTGTATAAATATTGTTTTCAAAATCAATAATATATACACTATATACAGTATCATTTTATTTTGTTCAAGCTCAAGAATAAAACCGATGGCCTTTTTGATCTTGAGATTCCCAAACCCTATTCCCCTTTCATTCCAAGAGGCGGGAAAATCCTGATCGTTTTCACCTACCCTGTATGGATGACACCTCCTCCCTGATGAAAGCGGTTCTTCTCAAATTCGATGATCCGATTTATTTTCGGCTCCGATCTGCCGCCGGGCGAATATTCGGATTGCAGCCAGATGGTTACCAGGACCTTTGCTGTTTCTTTGCCTAGGACCTGAGACCCCAATGTGAGGATATTGGCATTGTTGCTTTTCCTGGAACGTTCGACCGAATACGCGTCCCAACAATTTGCGGCATAGATACCGGGAACCTTGTTGGCCGCGATACACATTCCTATCCCCGTTCCGCACATGAGTATGCCGCGATCACTTTGCCCGCTCGTGATGGCCTTGCACACATCGAATGCCACATTGGCATAAATGGGATCGTCGCTTCCGTAATCCTTCCATTTATAGCCCAGATCAGTAAGGTGCCTTTTGATCGTCTCTTTGAGATCAGAGGCGTTGGGATCACTCCCCAAAGCTATTTCTTTCAACTCATTTCCTCCGGATATCTTGAAAAATGCACAAATCCATCAACCGTGAAATATTTTCCAAACTATCAATATGCTTCACGGTTGCGCCGATCTCTTCAATAGTGTCTGCGGATAGCGATTCCATGGTTAGTCCCCTCAATTTTTCCATGATATCATCAAAAGATGAAGAATCTCCCAGCCTCTCTTTAGGATTGGAAGCGTGCCTACGGTATTCTTCACCGGATCGAGTCCGTACCACTACATCCGCTTCCCATTCTTCCAGTTGCTCGTTCACCGTGAGATTTACTTTTTTCATCAATTCTTTGATATCGGCCTCCCAAAAAAGTCCCCCGGAAACTTCCCTGGGGCTTACAATGCCCTTTTGCAATGCCACGGCGGAACAGAACTGGATACTGAATCTCGCTTCGTAGCTGTCGGTAACCTTTTCCCGGTTCGTAACCGCAAGGCAAAGGGGCGCCACTTCAATTTCAATCGAGGTTATTGATCCGGGCTCCGGCTTGAAATGTTCCTTGATGTAAATCAAGGCATCTATAGCGGGATGTATAAGGAGGCATGCCCCATGCATTTTGAAATGATTATGCAAGACATGATATTCCCGGCCCAGCATCTTCGTTATCTTGTCGGAATGATATTCCCCGGAAAAAAGGTTCACAAAATCGGTGTGTTCCTCGAGCACATGATGAGGGCCCGTAAAATGTCGCTTTGCGAGCATTGCGGAAAGCATCCCGTCCATCGCGGCTTTCCCTGCATGAAAAGGCTTGGCCATGGTCCCGAATGTGCTCCTTATCCCTCCCGTCTGTGTGGCTGCAAGACCCAGGGCATTAGAAATTTGTTCCGGGTTTAGTCTCAATAATTTTGAAACGCCCGCGGCAGCTCCGAAACGACCGAGTATGGAAGTGCTGTGCCACCCTTTTTCATAATACTCTTTTCCCAGGGCCAGCCCGATTCGTATCGTGACTTCATAACCGATAATATAGGCCGTCAATAGATCCTGGCCGCTCAGCCCATAATACTCGGCTATTGCAATAATCGACGGCAGCAATGGTGCGCTCGGGTGAGTCCTTACATCGTCATGAGCGTCGTCGAAATCCAGGATATGGGACATGGCGCCGTTGACAAGAGCGGCATTCAAGGTACTGGTCCTGATGCCATATCCAAGGATTGTCGATTGTTTTTCCCCCCCGATCTCCTCAATGTGATCGATCAATATCTTAGCGACAGGATCGCTTGCACCGCCCAGGGTGACGGCGACCCAATCCAGTATAGCCTGCTTAGCGACTTCAACGACTTTTTCCGGGAACCTATCAAATGACGACTCAGCGATAAAGCCCGCGACAGTGTCCGTAACGTTCATAGTGGAATATTCGCCTTTCTCATAAATCAATCTCAAAACAAGCCCTAAAGACCGCGTGCAAGAGGTCCGATATAATGGCTATAAACATCCCATCCGAGATATTTATCCAAGGCTTCGTAAACGGATGAGCCGACTCGGCTCAAGGTGGCTGCCACATGATGTTCAAATCCGTTGTTGCATATGATCTTCATCAAATCCTGCAGGCCCGGTATCTCAGCCACTCCATAGCAGCCGAACGTCTTCATGGGATCGGAAGTAAAACGACCTTCACCGATATATGCTCGCATTGTTCCGTTGAGATCATCCGTGGAAACGCGACAAAACGTAAAAGGGCCTTCCTTTATCCTGCCTGCGATGGTCCCGTATGCGTTCTCCGCCCCTACGGAATCGGCAAATATCTCCGAATATTTGATTTCCGGTCTACCTTCGAGCACCTGGGAAGGGAGATTGCCGCAATGGAAAACAACCGCCTTCTCCAAATCCTCCCCATAATTATTGTTCCAATCAAGGAGCATACCGGCCTGTTGAGAAGCCAGGGACAAGGCATACATACTGATAGCGCCAACCACATCGGTCTCACAGGCACTGGCTATCAATTGATCACTCAACATGCTCATAACGGTGCAGGGGGTGATTCCAAAATATTGTTCCATCGCGGTCCAACATTGTATCGTCAAGATCTGGAGCCCATTTTCATTCATCCATTTCTCTATGACGATCCTTAATTTTGCCATCTTGACTAAAGCCAGGGCCGGGACATTTCGCGTTACAGCGTAATCTTCGATCTCCCGGACCTTCTCCGTAACCTGCGGGTCGTTGTCGGATATAGTATCGATCATCCCGATTATTTCTGATAAGTCCAGGGGTTCCACGGATATGCCGTAATGTTCCAGCATTTTTTCACTATATCGAACGGTATTGAAAGCAGCGGGTCGCGCACCTACGGCCCCGATTCTCAAACCTTTCAATCCATTGACGACGCGGCAGGTCGCAATAAATCGATGCAGATCTTCCTTGAAATCGTCCGAATCAGGATCAGTGGTATGATTCTTGGTCAGTGTGAATGGCACACCATACTGTCTTAAATTATTACATACCGAGATCTTGCCACAAAAAGCATCCCTGCGGTTTTCACCAGTCATTTTATCAGGGGTGTCATGAAATGCATGAACCAACACAGGAAGCTTGAGCCCTGAGAACCTTATACTGTTCGCTACGGCTTTCTCATCCCCGAAATTGGGTAATGAGACCAATATGCCATCCAGTTCCCCGGCATGCTGCTTGAAGAGTTCACCGCATTTTCTTGCATCTCCGAGACTTTCCACGCCTCCGCTTGCAGTGTCCTCCACGTTTAATATCAAGGCATCAATGCCTTCTCTTGAAAGGATCTTTAATATGGATTCCCTGCCTGATTTGATCAGGTGCCTGGGGAAAAAGCCTCTGTCTCCGATGATAATCCCCAACTTTGATTTTTTTTCAGTAACCATTTTCACCTCCGGATTGAACATCGAATATCATCCTTTAAATAGTCCTTCCAGCAAGGGTTTTCGTATTGTTTTCCTTCCCCTGAACCACCAATCTGTGGTCATGTCGGCGCTACCCTTAGGAGGAATGAGATTCTTTGCATATTTTGAGTGTACGGTCGGTTTTGCGATAACCAGATCCAATGGCACCGCGGAATTTTCATTCACGACCGCTAATTCGGTATTATCCGGATGTACATTGGACCATCCGTGCGCACACGGTGAAAAATCGGTGGTTGCGATATATAATTTCTGGCCCCTCTTTAATAATACCGGAACGAGTCCTTCAAATTCATCTCTTATCCCATCGGGTATTCTAAAAGAACCCGCCGTTTTTTCACCGAGCTTCCTGGCTTTTGTCAGGTATTCTCTTGATTGGTTGACGGGGTGTTCAAAGCATTTATCCGAAACAAAAATACACAGCCTTGATCGTTCGGGATCGCTTAGCATGGTAAAATCTTCAAATTTTGCGGGGATCATATCGACATAGCCCTTCTCTTGCCATAGACTCTGAAACGATCTTTTCTTGTCCGCTATCATGACATAGGTCCATTGATCATCCCATGTGTCATTGGGTGTTTGGAATTCAGCAAGAACGGCTTTTGCATCGATGGTGCCGTCAGGGACATGACTTCCACCGCCATAGACATCATTATCAAAGACAAAAACATTGTTATGACTGTGCTGGGGGAGGACCGGGGCAATGAGTCCCTTGTTGCAAACGGCGTCATTTATGCCTAAATAGATCGCAAGAGTCGTCTCATTAACCTCGGGGATGAGGTGGGTCAGTTCAATGGAATTGATATCCTCTTCGGGTGCAAAATATAGATAATGCTTCCTGAATTGTTCATAGCACTCTTCAAGAAAACGGACATACTCGTCATAGGACTTGCTGGAACCTTCAGGAGGCGCCAATCTTCTCTTTAAATCTGCCATCATTTACCTCCGCTTTGATGATTCGTTACGATGGTTATTCACTGTCTCATAATCCTCCACACCCCTGTCATTCCGGCCCGTCTGTGCGTGTCTAACGCAGACCGGCGAAGGCCGGAATCCAGGCCTTGCATCTCACAATCTACAAAAGGCTAAACTGTTGCGAAAATTTCATCCAAATTATCTCATATCCATGTAAGAAGATCCTTCGCTAAAACATCTCCTTTACTGTCCTGAAAATATCCTCAACCTGGGGGATCATCTGCTTTTCAAGATAGGCGGTATGCGGCAATGATATATTGGGAGCGGTCAGCCGCTTGATGTCATGTTTCAATGTTTTTATGAGTTCTGGGGCTTTCTCAATGAGGCGAAAGAGAATCTCACCGGCAAATCCGCCCCGTTTATAAGCCTCATGTACGATGATCAGGCGGCCGGTCTTTTTAACGGAGGCTGCAATCATATCAATATCCAGGGGAACGAGAGATCTTAGATCAATCACCTCGGCCTCTATCCCTTCTTCACTCAATCGATTGGATGCCTCAAGTGCCGTCAGAACCATCCGTGAATAGGTAACAATCGTAATATCAGCACCTTTCCGTTTGATATCGGCCTTTCCCAACGGGATGGTGTACTCATCAGCGGGGATCTCTTGTTTGTTATCATTATACAGTCCGAGATGCGGCATGAAGATCACCGGATAATCATCTCGGATACAGGTCTTCAGAAGACCTTTTGCGTCATAAGGGGTGGAAGGCATCACCACCTTTAAGCCCGGGCTGTGAACAACCAATGCCTCGGGTGACAAAGCAAGGTCGGCTCCCATTCCTATGCCGCTTGAAACCGGTGTCATGACGACAACGGGAAGTTGAAAGGCATAACCCCATTCCTGGTAATTGCAGCCGAGTTTCAAAAAAAGTGCATCAAGCGCGAGCGGTACAAACGAAGCGTGCATGAGCGTCACGATGGGCCTCAAACCGGCAAAAGCCGCTCCGGCCGCCAACCCCACAATACCCTCTTCCGTGATGGGTGTATCCATAATCCTATGCTCACCGAATTCTTCAAGAATCCCTAAGGTGGTGGTGACTTCGAAGTCACCGATGACATCCACCCCCCATACCGCGATATCTTCATCACGCCGCATTTCTTCCTTAATGGCCTGGTTAATGGCCTCGACATAGGTCACTGATTGGTTAGCAGCCATGTATTGAATCTCCCTGTTTTTTATAATTCAGCAATGCAATTTTTATGATAATCTTCAATCTTCCATTTTGGTAAGGATCGAGCAAAATTCATTGACTCTTCTATTTCAGCCTCGATTTCATGGTCCAATTTTTCAATATCGCTCTTTGTGAGAACATTCATATCCAACAACTGTTTTGTGTATCGCGGCAACGGATCCTTTTTTGACCATTCCTCGGCCTCGCCTTCCGGCCTGTATTTTTGTCCTTCTCCCTCATAATGTCCGTAAAGGCGATACGTTTCAGCGGCAATTAACGCCGGCCCATTCCCCTCGCGAGCCCTTTCAATAAAGGCTTTCGACACCTCATAAACTTCCAGGACATCGTTACCATCGACGGTTTTGCCCGGAAAGCCGAAACCTTTGGCCCTATCGGATAGATCTTCAATGGCATAAGATTTTCGAACCGAAGTGCCCATGCCGTATTGATTATTCTGAATGACAAATATGATGGGCAACTTCCAGGCCGAAGCAAAAACCATGGACGAATGAATACTCGGACGATTTCCCGATGCGTCTCCATAGATGGCAACCGCAACTCGATCGGTATTTCTCAGTTTAGCGGCGAGAGCAGCGCCGGTGGCAACCATTACATCTTCGCCCAGTGTTCCACTGTAAGGTATAATACCGTACTCATGGTCGTAATAATTGCAATGTCCTCCAACGCCCCTTTGATCTCTATAAGATTTGGTAGCCAAAACATCTTTTATTGACATTCCTTTGGCCGTAAGGCAATGCCTTGTCCGAGTAGTCACCTTGATATAGTCATCTTTTCTCAGGTTCGCGCAGATCCCCACGACAACAGCTTCTTCTCCGGCTCCACGATGCGGCACATCCTTATCGGAATCTCCTGAAGCCGCCAGCTTCAAAAAAAATTCATCCAATTTTCTGCCCGTGACCATATCACGATACATCTTTTGTAAAATATCTTTTGGAACCTGTTCGATCACTTGATTTTATCCTCCATTAATGAGTTCAATAATTTTGATAAAGTTGTTTGCATCCCAGGATGCACGCCCGATAAAAAGGCCATCGATATCCGGCTGTTGAATAAAGCTCAGGGCATTTTTTAGATTGACACTGCCGCCGTAAAGAACCGTAATACTGGATGCTGTTTTTTCACCATATGATTCGGATACTTCCTGTTTGATCCGTCTCTGAATCCAGTTCGCATAATCCGGTTCCGCCGGCGTGCCGTTATCCCCTATAGCCCAAACAGGCTCATAAGCAATCAGGATTTCCTCGACTTTATTTTCAGGGACACCATTTAGCGCAATCTTAATCTGCCGAATAACCGATTCTTTTGCTGCACCGTACTGCTTTTCAAAGTCACGCTCGCCCACGCATATAAGGGGTCTCAGATTATGGTTAATGGCGGCTTGAACCTTTATATTGATAAATATATCGGTTTCGCCAAAATTCGCACGCCTTTCCGAGTGACCGAGTTCGACAAGGGTTACCCCACAATCCTTAAGCATGATCGGAGAAATTTCCCCTGTAAAGCTTCCGTTATCTTCCCAGTGCATGTTCTGGGCGCCCAGGCTGATGGGCGATCCCTTTATCAGGTCACCAGCCTCATGCAAAACAGTGAAAGGCGGCACGATAAAAATGTTCAGGTCATTTTTTCCCTGACTGAGATAACCTTTGAGGATCCCAATATAAGACCGGGTCTCCTCAAGTGTCTTATTCATCTTCCATCCCGAGCCCAACCAAATCTTTTTCATCATCTCTCCGTCGTAAATCCCCCTCACCCTGGCCTCTCCCCCGGGTTTGGGGAAGAAGGTAGGAGGGTGGGGGTGAGGGGGGGTGGAACATTCCAGCTTATTTTGAGACCTTTAATACATATTCATGCATGAATTTCAGGATCAGGTACATGGAAACAGCACCAGGGTCCGGATGCCCTAATGACCGTTCGCCCAATGTCTTGGCTTTCCCTGTGGTTGCTATCATGTCTTTTGTGTTTTCCATGCCTTGCCGGGCGGCTTCGGCCATGTTTTCAATAGCATCGACGAGTGGTTGAGATGACACCTCGATGGATTTCATTTTTGCCGGTTCAAGGGCATCGATCATTGTTTTATCACCAGGTTTTGCCTTGCCCCTTTCTTCCACCGCCTGCAGCCCGTCTTGGAGCATTATTGAAAGAGCCTTTATATCGAAAAATTTTTGATCCTTTAAGTTTTTAGCCCCGCCTTTAAAAAACGTCCCGAAAACCGCGCCGGCAGCCCCTCCGATAGAACCCATCAAGGTCATGCCGATCGAGGCCAATAAATCGCTTAGATTTTCATAGTCTTGATTCGCCAATTTTTTTTCAACGGCCTCAAAACCTCTTGCCATCCCTATACCGTGATCACCGTCTCCGATGGCTTTATCCGCTTGTGTCAGGATATCCTTGCTCTCCACCATATTTCTGGATACGTGGATGAACATCTCTTTTGTCTTATCCATCGTTAACATGATCTTTTCCTTTGTATTATGATTTTACAAATGCCAGGGAATTCGCGGGCATGTCATAATATTTTTTTAATTCATCATCCACCTTCATCATGGTAATGGAGAATCCCGCCATCTCCTGACAAGTGCAGAAGCTGCCGATAACGGTATCGTAGATTGTAACGGAGGCATCAGCCAATACTTGTCTGACTTTTCTATTAACAATAAGCAATTCCATGAATGTCGTTGAACCCAGATTATTGATGAGGAGGCAGACTTCATCACCTTTGCGAAACGGCAAATCATCCATAATTTTTGTCATCATCCTTTCGACCAGCTCATCAGCGGACATCATCTTTTCTCTGGATACACCCGGTTCACCATGAAGCCCCATGCCGATTTCTATTTCATCATCAGGAAGCTCAAATGTCGGTTCCCCCGTCTCCGGGATAGATCCGGCTGACACCGCCACTCCCATGGAGCGTACATGATCGCGTGCCTTGGCTGTTACACGGTAAGCCTCTTCTAGATCTGCACTTACGGAAGAAACAGCCCCGGCGATTTTGATGACAAACAGGTCTCCGGCGATACCCCTTCTCTCGCTGATCTTATCCAGGGGCGCTGAAGCCACATCATCCCACACACGGACTGTTTTCACATTAATATTCTCATCGAGGGCCATTTCGGAGGCGATATCAAAATTCATATTATCGCCCGCGTAATTTCCGTATACGTAAAGTACGCCATTCCCCTGATCCAGTCGTTTGGTGGCTGCCAGAATAATGTCGGGAGCAGGAGCCGCAAATACATTCCCCATGGCCGCTCCATCCGCCATATTCTCCCCTATAAAGCCGGGGAACAATGGTTCATGTCCGCTGCCGCCGCCTATCAATAATCCGACTTTATTGGATGGAAGTTTGGATTTGATCAGTGCATTGACATCGTCGATCTTTATCAATTTTCCATGTGATGCCGCGGATAATCCTTCAATGAGCTCTGAAACGACATTTTTGGGGTCGTTGAGAATTTTTTTTGATGTTTTCATTGTGACCTCCATGGAGTTGGTTCAATCACTCCCTTCAATCCTATCTCATGGTCGATGGGAGCCATAAAATGATCTGGGGAAAGATCATGCATAATATTGTGGTAATAAATATGGCGATGATCAGAATACTGGTCCCCGTATAGACCTTGACCAGGTCTATCTTTCCGACTCCGCTGACGATAAAGGCCAAAACGCCGACAGGTGGAAATACCAACCCCATCATAATCATGAAACCCGTAATGATCCCGTACCAAATGGGATCAAAATTGAGCTCGATGACCAATGGGAATGTGAGTTGCAAATATATGAGCATTAGCGGAAGCTCATCCATGAACATACTCAAGATGAAGTAGCTCATGATAATACCCCACATAACGACCCACCGGTTCAGGTTCAATACGGTGACAAAGTTGATTATTCTCTCGGGGATGCCGCTCTGGGTAATGAAATAGCCGAAAAGCATGCCCCCGATGATGATCATGAAGATCATTCCGGAAACTTGAAGGGTCTGTTTGCATGCCCTTATGGCCCTGCGGATGGTCAGGCGTCTTGTTGCAAACCCGATCACTCCCGCGATAAACGCCCCCAGGGCACCGACCTCGGTAGGCGTGGCGATACCGCTATACAACAAAAAGGCAACCATAAATATCAGGAATAAAGAGCCCCACACCTTGTTCAGGCTCTTAAGACGCGCGGGCCAGGAGACTTCATAAGTATCCGGAGCATCCTGAGGCCGGATATGGACCCATATGGAGATGATGATAATCAGGATGATCCCCAGGATAATACCGGGCATGACCCCGGCGATAAGCATCTTGCCGATGGATGTATTCGTAATCAGGCCGTAAACGACAAAGGCAATGCTCGGTGGAATGAGAAGATCCAATGTGGACCCCACGCCTATAACACCGCCTATCAAGACATCCGAATACCCAAGACGCCGCATATTGGGTACCGCGATCTGTGACATCACGGATGCGGTCGCGGAGGTTACGCCTGACATGGCGCCAAAGACACCGCATGCAAATACGGTCGCGATTCCAACGCCGCCCCTGAAATTTGAAAACCAATTCGAAGCAGCCTCAAATAGATCATTGGCAAGTCCGCCCTCGGCTGACAGAAATGCCATCAGGATAAACATGGGAATGGTAGTCAAAACATAATTCGCAACGGAATTGTACGTCACTAACCCCGTCATCATATACAAGGCGTTTAGATTCCCTGTCTCCAATAGGATACCTACAATGCCGGCCACACCCAGGCTGAAGGATATGGGGATACCTAAACAAAAAAAGAGTATTAAAAGCACAAATGGTATGATGATGTTTATGTCCATTCGGGTTTTCTCCTTAATAGAATCGAATATGACTCAAACCTCAGAGCACGGTTGTTTCCTCTATATTTTCAGATTCACCATCTTTAAACAAACAGGATTGGCCGCTTTTGATACACCAGAAATCAATGATCATGCATACACAGACAAAAAACATTCCTATCGTAGCGACCAGATAGGCCGGAAACAATGGAATCTTAAATTTGGTGGCGTCCCAAACCTCGTGATAACCGATCATGCAAAGCTTGATTAAGGAGACAAGGAGGAAAACATTGAAAAATATTGAGATGGCTTGGGCAATATAGTTAAACGCCAGTTTCGTTCTTTGTTTATTAACGAGCATGCCTTCGATGAAGGTTAACCGTATATGCCCCCCCATACGGTAGGTTGTTCCCAGAGCCAAGAATATGGCGAATATCATAAAATATTTTTCAATCAACTCATAAGATCCCGGAATCGGGCTGTTCAGCAAATACCTGCCTCCCGTATCAAAGGTCGTAAGGAAGGTCATCAAGATAAGAACAGCCAGAGAGATCGAAAGAAATATCTTTTCTATCGTATTAATGATGCGCTGCATATCCGACTTAACCTCCATCAAAAATAGTGTGCATCTCACCTTGGATAGCACTCCATTCATCAGAAGGGAAACCTGGTTCTAATCCCTTCTGATGAATTCGGGCGCCCTAGTCATAATAATCTTTAACTTTATTAATGACCTCGACGATCTTTGCGGCAGGATAACCTTTTGCTTCGTTCTCTTTTATCCATCCTTCCAGAAGCCCTTGACTGGCTTTTTCCCAGCGTGCCTTTTCTTCCGGAGTCAGAGAGGTCACGATCCACCCTGCTTTGTCCAAATCCGCCTTGAGTTCAGCCGGCGTCTTGATGCTGTCCATAAACCGATGCCTGGCTTCGGCGTTTAATTGTTCCATGACGAGCTGTATATCAGCCGGAAAACTATCCCATAATTTTTTGGTCATTGCGACGATATTGCCGCTGCCGAAAAGCGGTTCCCAAAGACAGTACTTCAACACCTCCTCAAGATGCATCACCTGGGTCGCTTCGACTGTTGTACTCAGTCCGTCTAAAGTCCCACGCTCCAAAGCCGTATAAACATCCTGGAACGGCATGGCTATACCTACCGCCCCCAATGCGTTGTTCAGCGCTGAACCGAAACCGGGCAGACCTCTTAACTTAAGCCCTTTGAGATCTTCCAGTTTGGTTACCCTTTTATCTTTAAAGAAATAATAAAACGGGTCGGTCGGCTCATAAAACAATACCTTAAAATCTTCCAATTCTTTGAGCAATCCCCTATTGATCAGTGTCATGGTCGCTTCCATATTGACCGCCCGGTTCGCCATCAGAAAAGGGGCCATGCTGACTCCAAGCATTTTAAACTCCGCAATGGCGGTGGTGAGGAGCGCGTAATCGCAGACACCAGCCCTGAGCAACTTTGGATAATCGAATTGTCTCCCCAACGCCTCACCGAAATAGTATTCCACCTTAACTCTTCCGCCTGTCCTCTTTTCCAGTTCCTTACCCCACCACTCGGGAATAACTTCCAATGCAGTGCCTTGACCCAATCCACCGGCGTATTTCAGCTTATAGGTTTTTTCCGCAGCCGGAACGGATTGAAATATCGAGGTGATGAATATTAAAAGTATGACCAAAACGAAAGGTATAAATGTTTTCTTAATAAGGAATTTTTTCTTTTGATCTAAACCCATATTTACTCCTCCTTTTTATTTCGAGACTCATATATATATGACAACTATTGAAGGTCTTTATCTATTTGATTCTTATTGAAAGTACTCGTTAACCCTCTTAATCGCACTTACCACTTCTTTAGCTGGATAACCCTTCTTTTCATTTTCAGCTATCCAATCTTCAATTAGTTTATCGGCCACCTTTTGCCATCTCATGCGCTCGGCATCACTAAGCTGATAAATTTCCCAGCCTTGTTGTCTTAGAGATTCTCTTTCCTGGGGAGGTGTCTTCATACCTTCCATGTAAACAACTCTTGCTTCATCATTGAGCTGCTGCATGATAACCTGGATATCCGCTGGAAAGCGATCCCATGTTTTTTTCGTCATGGCCAGGATGTTGCCCCCCGTAAAAAGAGGTTCCCAAAGCCAATATTTCATCACTTCATGCAGTTTTGCACCTCTGCTGAAATTCGCTGTTGTACTTGCCCCGTCCAAGGTCCCTCTATCTATTGCCATATAGACTTCTGAAGCAGGCAATGCAACCCCGGTTGCCCCCAGTGCATTATTATATGCAGCCCCAAATCCGGGAAGGCCCCTCAATTTCAGGCCTTTTAAGTCCTCCATCCTGGTCACCTTTTTGTCCTTGAAAAGAAAATAGAACGGATCGTTCGACTGCCAGCAAAGAGGTTTATAGTCATCCAATTCCTTGAATAGTCCTTTGTAATATAGTGTCCAGAAGACATCAGTCGCAATTGCACTGTTGAGAACCATGTTAGGAGCATAGAAAGGGGCAAACATTGGAAATTCCGCTGCTGCCGTAGGAAGCAGGGAAATATCGCATACACCCGCTTTCAACATCTTTGGAAAGTCAAATAAATTGCCAAGAGTTGCACCGTGGTAAAGGGTGACTTTTACTCTGCCGTTGGTGCGTTTTTCAACTTCCTTGCTCCACCAAGCAGCAACACGTTCATGGGTGTCTGTGGCAGGCATGAAGCCGGCATATTTTAGATTAAAGGTCTTTTCTTGTGCCAGAACAAGATTTGAGGAGCCTGCGATGAGATTGATGCCCAACAAAAACATCAAAACCGCCGATATCAATAATTTGTTTTTTCTCTTCATATCCATTTTTTCCCCCTTATAAAATAATTAATCACTGAAAACATACAAAGCCCACCCCGATCAAACGACATCTAATCGTCGATATGTTTCTTTCACCACCTCCTTTCATTTGGTAATTTATTGATAAAAAGGAAATTTAATACTATTTTTATTAAGCTTTGCTGAATATAAAGGATTTAAATATAATTTTTGAGGATAACAACACAGACTTTACACTATACACTATATATAATGTATTATGATAATAGGGTGGAATAAACCCTTAGTCAATAAAAAAAAGCCTTTTACTCATTTTTTTTCCAGGTGGAAAATTCGGGTATCAAATCATAATGGTTGATAGCATGGAGTTGGGGATGTTTATGCGAAAATGTATTCTCCGAGCAAAGTGTTATGAAATGAATCAATATACATGATTGATGGCGACTTGTGAGACCAAAGAAAACCAGTAACACTTTAGCTATTTTCAAAAATCTTAACAACTGGATTCCGCGATCAAGTCGCGGAATGACGTTTGATCTTACTATCGCTATGCCTTTATGAAGCACGCATTCTGTTTTTCCTTATGATTTCCTCTTTTCCGCCTGCCTACGTCGCGCCTGACGCGGTAGACAGGTCATTCCGCGACTTGATCGCGGAATCCAAGCCTTGCATCTCATAATTTTCAAAAGGCTAACCTGTTACGAAAACGATTTATTTAGTCTTACCCGGACGAACAGGGCCTTGTGCGATCTCTATGATCAATCCGCAATCATCCCGAGCGTCTAAGAGAGCGAATCCGCCACCCGCCTTGCTCCTTCTTCCAATTTGCTTAATTTTCACTCCCTGTTCTTTCAAATTGGTCAGTGCAGCATCAAGATCGTCCACCCAGAAGCCAAGATGATGGATACCCCCTCCGGTGCTCCTTAAAAAATCCATGTGCAAGCCTTCTCCCTTTGGTTGAATGAGTTCCAACTCCAGATTATTGAAGTAGGTAAACATCAACTCAAGATTGATATCAACACGTTTTTCCCCTTCCCGAACCTCATCGCAGGGTTCTCTGAAACGGGGAATAAAAGGCCCGAACCCTATGGATTTGAGAAATTCCATAGCCTTATTCATATCTTTTACAATGATCCCGATCTGACTCAGCGTTCCGAAAGGCATTTCGCTTTTGTTAAGGGTATCAATATTGATAGTCCCCATATAATATTCTCCTTTGTCTCATATTTTTTAATGAAAACCCGCTATCACTTATGGGTCTTGGACAGCACCCCTTAAATGATATAACCAAAAATGAAATCAATATGTTGCACCGTTAAATTGCCGAAAAGGGAAACACCCATTCTTGTAACCGTTTGGCCTTTTGAAAATTATGAGATGCAAAGCTTGGATTCCGCGGTCAAGCCGCGGAATGACGTTTGATCTTACGATCGCTATACCTTGATGAAGCACGCATTTTATTTTTTCTTATGATTTCCCCTTTTCCGCCTACCTGCGCCGCGCCCGATACGGTAGACAGGTCATTCCGCGACTTGATCGCGGAATCCAGTTGTTTAGATTTTTTGAAAACAGCTAACGTGTTACCGATTCTTCATTTTCTCAAGCTGGAAATTCAAACGACCTAAATCACTTCTGAAAAACCTCGAAAACAATCCCTCCAACTGCGGATGTATCCAGATAACCTCCTTTTCGAGCAAAATCCTCTTGAATGAGGTGTATTCCCTTTTCAGAAAACTTTTCGAGTGTCGCATGAATGTCCTTGACTCGAAAAAGGATATGATGAATTCCCTCCCCCTTCTCATCCAAAAATTCTTTCTGGATACTTGTGCCTTTTTGAAATTCGATCAATTCCAGTTCAACGGGTCCCTGTTGTGAAAGTGCTATTTTTGATCGCCAATAAGCTTTTTTACCCCTCACTTGACCAGTTGGGTGATCATTGATCATGACCTTAAAGGGTCCTAACCCCAATCCCGTAAGAAATTCAATCGTTCTCTCTATATCCTTGACTACTACTCCAATTTGAACAATATGAGTTTCTTCTCCTTCCAGCGGCTTACTTTCAGCCATTGTTAGTTTCTCCTTTTTACAGGGTTAAAGAGTTATCGTTGTAAACTTTGATCTGACCAAAAATGACATTCTCCGTCTGCTGTAACCGTGGGCAGGGACCGCTTGCATCACATTATTGACCGAGGGAATGAAGGAAGAAATTTCTTTGAGGAGAAAAAGATGATCAATAGTTTTAGCCCGAGGAGAGAAGCTTGTGAAAGAAAATTCTTATCATTCCCATTAAACGTGTAAACGTGAGGGTCGGCCACCATTATGAGCCGCAGACTCGAAAACCGTTGATAAGGGGGACCGAATCAGCGACCGAAAAAAGCGAGCGGTCCACCCCTATCATAGTCATTAGTCATTTGGCCGTCTTCAGGAATTCGATGGCACGACGGGCAGGCAGTCCCTTGGCCTCTGTTTCTTCAGCCCACTTTTCAATAACGGGGTAACAACCATTTCTCCATTTCTCACGTACCTCAGGACTCAGATCATAGACTTCCCAACCTTTTTCCTTGAGCATCTCCCTTTGCTGGACAGGCGTTGGAAGACTTTTTGCGTACCAGACTTCCGCTTCTTTGTTAAGCTTCTCTATAATAGCCTGAATATCGGGAGGAAAACTGTTCCAGAGTTTCTGGCTCATGGCCACGAGATTTCCACCTCCCATCATGGGCTGCCAGATCCAGTATTTTGCGACTTCGTGGAGAGGCATGGTATACAGAACAAAAGCCGGCACCGTCATCAGTCCATCAAGGGTACCACGCTCCAATGCAGTATAAACATCAGCGGCAGGCATGGCTACTGCGGTAGCACCGAGGGCATCCCAGAGTTCGGAACTCGTTCCAGGCAGCCCCCTCATCTTCATCCCTTTCAGTTCTTCTACCGTCGTCACCTTTTTCTTGCGCAAAACCGGATAAAAAGGATCGTTTGGCTGAAACCAGAGAGGCTTGAAATCATCCAGCTCTTTGAAAAACCCTTTATCATAAAGAGCCCAAAATATTTCCTGAGTCTTACGCAGATCGCAATCAGGTATAATATATGGAGTATGTATATTAAGAATCTTCAACATGGGAAATTCGGCAATCGCATTACTCAACCAAACGATATCAACAATACCCGACCTTAATAATTTCGGCGTATCAAATTGTTGGCCTAAAGCGGAATTGAAATACAGTTTTATCTTAACCCTTCCCCCGGTGCGTTTTTCTAACTCATTAGCCCACCAAGCCGGGGCGGTTTCCATCGGATCATTCGAATTGTGAATTCCTCCGTATTTGAGATTAAAGGTTTCTTGTGCTTGAACATAAACGGGTGGAGTCATAATGAACATTACAACTGCAATCAAGGATAATAAGATCACCATAACTTTGTTTTTTTGCCCTCTACACATAATGCCCTCCTAACTTTGTTACAGGTTGTTTGTGACCACTTGCCAAACTTCTGAAATTTTCCCCTCTTTTTTTTAAGAATCCATACGGCAAGACAAGACTTCCCAAAAATGAAAATAGGTCTGATTTCAAATTTTTGAAAACCTTGGCCAAATTCATGGATTCCGCGGTCAAGCCGCGGAATGACCAATATAGTTCTCGATTACGGAACAATAACTTGTCATTATTCTTTTTGGCGCGTCATTCCGCAGCTTGACCGCGGAATCCAATGTTTGACGATCTCATAAAAAGTCAGAAAAAACGCATTTTTGTCATTCAGGCCTGCCTGTTCGTGTCCGCACGCAGACAGGCGAAGGCCGGAATCCAGTCTTTTTAGATAGTCACATTGGCTCTGGACCCGACCGCAGTCTATCCCCTACTTGATACGGGACCCGGGTGATTACTTTTTACGAGACCATCAATGTTTAGGTTTTGAAAAAATAAAAGGTTACAAATTTAAAAATTGGTTACGAATATCGGTCCACTCTTCGACGCGCGGTGAATCCATGCGCCAGCATTCGCTCCATATTGCACTGATTGTTCGCGGATTTTTTCCAGCCCAGCACTGGCGCTAGGAGTCATCCTCTGGAATGCTACAGTCTTTAAAAGGTTATCAGCCCATGTTTCACCGGCACACCTTGCTACCCTGCAGGTTGTTAGAATCGGGATGTCATGAGCTATGAACGCTGGAAAATCAAAACAGTCACTATAATAATATAAAGGCTTTTACAGGGCGCGCCCCCCATCTACATTGATGCACGAACCGGTAATAAAAGCAGACTCATCGGACGATAGATATAGTGCGGCGTATGCGACATCTTCGGGCTTTCCCCCGCGTTTCAAAGGAAGCTCCAAAATATCCTTCTCCATCTGCGGCGTAAACGACCCCCCGGTCATTGGCGTAAAGATGGGACAGGGATTAATGCAATTCACCCTGATTTCCGGGGCTAATTCTAAAGCTAACTCCTTAGTAAGCACATTAACTGCACCCTTTGCGCTAGCAAAAGCCGCATATCCGACACGGGGTCTGACTCCCTGCATCGAACCGGTACTGAGGATGACCCCTCCACCCGTCTTACGCATCTCCGGGACGGCGTATTTAACGGCAAGAAAAATCCCTTTAACGTGTACGGCATAGGTTTTGTCCCAAAATTCTTCATCAACATTCTCCACTTTGGCCCGATTGCCTGGGATACCGGCGTTGTTAAAAAGGATATCAATACGACCAAATGTCCCGACCGTTTTCTGCATAACATTCCGCATATCAGTAGCACCTGAGACATCCGCTTTCACATAAATCGCTTCACCTCCATTGGCCCTGATATGATAGACCGTCTCTTCACCACCGGCATCATGAATATCAACGACCACTATTTTCGCCCCGTGCTTACCAAATAAATAAGCAGCCTCTCTTCCTATTCCTGAAGATGAACCGGTTATTATTGAGACCTTATTCTGCAATCTTACATTCATGGATTATCCTTTGGAAATTTCTCAATGTGCTATCTAATAAAAATCGATCCCTATAAGTTTTATTTCGAGTAATATCATGCAAAATACATCCAGACTGCAAATCTAATGATAGTCATGGGTCCCTTGAACGACCTTTATCCCGGTTTTTTCTTCAAGTGCTTTCGCTATTTCTTGAGGGGTTGAATAAGGGCAAGACGGCATGGCGTTTACGAGGCAGGAACTCAAATAGATAACGTCGGGTCTTATTTCGGATAATCTGATGGCCATGCCCACATTTGAAACCAGGGACCTTCCGGGACATTCACACCTTACAAAGGATACGACAGAGGACTCTCCGTTAAAGTTCCCCTGCCCCAACGAGGCGGCCTTAAGACATCGCCATTCTCCTGGGCAACCGTATCCACTGTCCATATAGGCCCCGCATCCAATGATGACAACCTTCTCCATAATATATCCTTTCTCCTTCATTAGCGGCCTTCAATCCTTTTAATTCCCCAATATCTGCCTTCACAACCTCGCATTTTGGGTCGAGTTTCGATAAGACAACTGGAATCCGCACAAAAAAGAACAGGTAAAAAAGGTAAAGATATTATACTATACACTATATATAATGTATTATTTTTCTTTTTAGAATATCCACTTGTCTGTTGTCAAGAAAAATATGTTCGAGTGGCGTTGAGGTTGATCTTCATGGAAGCGGAAAGAACTCCCCGGAGGCGGCAGGATACCGGGGCATGTTGACTGACTTAGGGGAAAAACTCAAAGCGCATTTTGCAGCCTATAGAGCTTGAAATAGAATCCCTTGCGGCGCATCAGGGCTTCATGAGGGCCGGATTCGATGATCTCACCGCGGTTGATGACCAGGATGTTGTCCGCATTCCGCACCGTGGAGAGGCGATGGGCAACAATCAATGCGGTCCGGTGTTTCATGAGCCTGGCCATGGCCTCCTGAATCTTGATCTCCGTCTGCGAATCAATGTATGAGGTGGCCTCATCAAACAAGATAAGCTGGGGATCATGGGCCAGGGCCCTGGCAATGGAGAGGAGCTGGCGCTCCCCGCTGGAGATCGATCCGCCGCCCTCCGTCAGGACCGTATCCAATCCATCCGGCAGATGCTCCACGAGGGATTTACAATTAGCGGCTTCCAGGATACGGCCAATTACAGCTTCTGAGACTCGCCCTTTTCCCCGGAAGATGTTTTCCCGTATGGTGGACGAGAAGAGAAACGGGTCCTGCATAACCAGGGCCATGCGGGCCCTGAGGGAAGCCTTATCATAATCCCTTGCATCGCGGCCGTTGACCAAGATCCGCCCCGCGATGGGGTCATAAAACCGCAGGATCAGGTTGATGAGAGATGTCTTGCCCGACCCCGTGGGACCCACGACGGCAATGGTTTTTCCGGCCCGCAGATCAAAAGAGATGTTTTTTAATACCATCTCACCGGGCACATAGCTGAAGGAGACCTCTTCCAGAGAAAGTCCTTCAATTCTGTCCAAATATATGGGTTTCAAAAGGGAGCCCTGTAAGAGGCCGGGATGATCACTGGTCGTATCCAGGATCTGGAAGATCCTCTCCGCGGAGGCCATGGCGTTCTGCAGAATATTGTATTTTTCGGCCACGTCCCGGATCGGCCTGAAGAACATGCGCATGTAGGAGATAAAGGCCACCATTGCCCCCAATGTGAGAGAGCCATCCAGGACCTTGTTGCCGCCATGGAGGACAACCAGGGCAATGGCGCATAGCCCCAGCAATTCCACCACCGGCAGGAAGACGGCCAGCACATGGATCTGACGCATGCCCACCAGGTAATTGTCGTGGTTCAGCCGCTCAAAGGCCTGATAATTTTCCCTTTCCCGGTTAAACAGTTGGATCACCTTGATCCCGCTGATGCTTTCGGAAAACCAGGTGTTGATCTCCGCTATCTTGATCCTCAGGATCCTGAAAATATCCCTTGCCTGGCGGGAAAAACGGATGGATGCAAGGATCACCAGGGGGATGACCGCGAACGAGACTGCCGCGAGCTTGAAGTTCAGACTGATCAGAACCCCCGCGATGCCCAGGAACAGGAGGACATCCGTAAAAACAAAGCCGATCACCGAGGTAAAGAGTTCATACATGTTGTCGATATCATTGCTGACCCGCGTAACGAGTCTCCCGACGGGGTTTCTGTTGAAGAAGGATAACGACAGCCCCTGGATGTGCCTGTAAAGCCTCATGCGCAGGTCGTGCATCATTCTCCTGCCGGCATATTCCATGATCAGGACCTGCAGGTAATTGAGCAAAAAATTGACCAGTATCAGGCCCAGAAAGACCACTGAGATCACTGCCACGCCGTTGAGGTCGTCTTTTCGGAGTACCGACAGATCCTTTTTGCTCAACCCGGAAAGTTCATCATAGGGGATAAAGGCGGAAGATCCTTTGATGGTAAAGAGCCCCGGATATTGATGGACCACGGCCGCGGCCATGGGATCGTCCATATCCACGGCGAACTGCCTTTCCGGTTCTTTGGCGGTGTTGGATTCGGTCCGGGGAACGATATATTGGTCAATGGCGATCTTGGTGACATAAGGCAGGGCGATCTCGAAAAGGGTGATCAGCGTGACCATAAGAATGGAGATGCAAAGCAGGCGGCGGTAGGGCCGGGTATAGGGATAGAGACGGCGCAGCAGCTTCAGGTCATAGGGCTTACCGAGATGCTTTTCCTCAGAATATCCGTAATCAGAATACATCCATGCCCTCCTCGATCTCCTGAAGGCGGTGAGTGGTCGCGTAGTATCCGCCCTTTTCCATGAGCGCCTGATGCACCCCTGATTCCACGATACGCCCATGCTCAAGGGTGATGATGTGATCCGCGAAACGAACGGCCGAAAGCCGGTGGGAGGCAATGATCAGGGTCCGGCTGCCTGTCAACGACCGGAGGGTGTTGACGATCATGGCCCCGGTTTCAAAGTCCACCTGGCTGATGGGATCATCGAGGATGAGGATCGGCCTGTCCACCAGAAGCCCGCGGGCCAGGGCGATGCGCTGTTTTTGCCCGCCCGACAGCATGACCCCCCTTTCCCCCACAAGGGTATCAAGACCATGGGAAAAGCCCTTGATGGTATCCCGCAACGCTGCATTTTCCACGGCCCGGGACAGATCGATCTCATCCACGCTCTGGAGTCCGAACGCGATGTTTTCCCGGATGGTCCTGGCGAACAAGAACGGCTCCTGGGGCACAAAGGCGATCTGAGCCCTGAGGTCGCGCAGGCGGATCTCGCGGATATCCCGGCCATCCAGGAGAATCCTGCCCTTCCCCACATCGTAGAGCCTGGGGATCAGGTTCAACAGGGTGGTCTTACCGCTCCCCGGCGGGCCGATAATCCCGAGAACCTTCCCCGCTTCGAGGCTGACATCGATATCAACAATGACGGATGGCGAAGGGCCATTGGAAGACGGGTACGCAAAAGAGATTTCTTGAAAAACCAGTCCCCCTTTGGACCTCTCTACTGATGCGGCCTTCTTTGACTCAACGATCTCCGGTCTGTTGCGCAGGATGCTTTTGAGCCTGTCCAGGGAAGCCCGCCCGCGCTGAATGAGGTTTGTGACCCACCCCATGGCCATCATGGGCCAGGTCAGCAGTCCGAGATAACTGATGAAGGCCACGAAATCTCCAGGTGTAATGTTAAAGGTGATGGTCTCACGTCCGCCCAGAAAAAGGACAATGGCAAGGCTGATATTGGAGAAAAGCATCATCATGGGGGCGAATGGGCCGGTTATTTTTATCAGCCGGAGATTGCGACGGATATAATCCCTGGACAGTTCCTCGACCCTGCCGGACTCGTTTTCTTCCAGATTGTAGGCCTTGATGACGCGAATGCCGGAAAACCGCTCCCGGGCCGCTTCCGTGACATCCGAAAATGCCGCCTGAACATCCTGATAGCGCCTGTGCATCTTCCGGCTGAAAAAACGGGTGCCGATCACGATCAACGGCATGGGGATCAGTACGAACAGGGTGAGGCGGACATTGATATACAGCATGAAGCCGATGGCGGCTGCCCCCATCACCACGGCATCGTTAAAGGCCACCAGGCCCATGCCGGCCGCCATACGCACCTGCTGGATATCGTTCGTGGCATGGGCCATCAGATCCCCCGTCTTGGCCCGGTCAAAGTAGGAGGTGGAAAGGGTCTGGATGTGGGAAAAGAGCGTGTTGCGCAGCCCCTCTTCGACGCGCCGCGAGGTCCCCAGCAGGCAGCGTCGCCAAACATAGCGAAAAACTCCCATCATAAGAGCGATGAACCCGATCACAAGGGCGTATCGCAACAGTTCTCCCGTAGTGATCTGAAAGGCCGTAAGCCCGTCCACCACGCGCTTGATGACCCTGGGAATCAAAAGTTGCAAAAGGTCCACGACAATCAGGGACAACAACCCGAGGATAATCTTCAGATAATTTTCAACAAAATAAGGTTTGATCAAATCAACGGATTTCATAAGCAATCCAGAAAATTATGCGTTTTTCTCTCCATGGGGTCTAAGACGCAATATACTTCCTGTTTTCAACAACTGCAAGTCCCTCATTTCACGGGAAGCAAATGTCTTTTCGTTTTTTGCGAGAACTGGATCAAATCGGCTTTTTTATTCAGCGGTTTGGATGGCGTTTTTCTGAAAAGTGTTTCCTGCCATAAAAGACTTGACTTTAAGTGGTAATATATAGGCTAGAATATATATGGGTCTTGTCCAAAAACGATTTTCGCTGGTAAGGGGGTCTCTTTTCAAGTCCGCCGCCCAAAAGCCGACACGACTTTTTCCCCGCACCCATCGCCGCGACCAATGGAATTGAGGACAAGCACAAAGAGCAAACGGCGCTTAAGCGACCATGCCGCATGGGGCTGCTGATATATTTACGGCATTTCGCTGCCTTCCTGTAACCTCCTCATGAATGGTGATAAACTTGTCTCCTTCATCACTAACCTTCTCCTTTACCTTGATAGGGCATTCAAACTAATCTTCCTGAACGAGTTTTTTGATATCCTCCGTATGATCTTTATGCGTGATAAGAGTTTTACCACCAGTACGGACGACAATGAGATCCTTTACGCTGATAAGCAAAACCTTTTCGTCCCGATCCTCGCAAAAGACCAGGTTCCCGTTTGAGTCCATGCTTTTTACCTGTCCTCTGAGATAATTGCCGGCCTTATCCCGGGGCATATAGTCTTTCATGGCATTCCAGCCACCCACATCGGACCACGAGAAGCGGCAATCCACGCATCTTACCTCCTGTGCCTTCTCCATCACCGCGTAATCTATGGAGATGGCCTCAAGGGCTGAGAAGGCCTTTTCCAGCATCTCAGGCCACTGAGGCGTGCAATCATACCTAACTGCGTCAGAGATGGCTTCCAGGTGGCGGGAAATGTGTCTCTCCATCTCTTTGAGGATAGTATCCGTCCTCCACACGAACATCCCCGAATTCCATCTGAATCGGCCGGACCTCAGGTAAGCTTCTGCCGTCTCAAGATCCGGTTTTTCCTTGAAGCGCAGGAGTTCAAAATGTTCGATTCCATTGTCTTCATGAACCTTCCGGCCCAGTTCCAGGTATCCATAACCCGTTGCCGGATACGACGGTTGTACCCCAAACGTATAAAGAACACTGTTTTGATGCCCGGCGTCCATGGCCGACAGTAATGTTCCCCGGAATAGCTCAATCGGTTCAATCATGTGATCGGCCGTGAGTGTGGCAATGACCGGGTTACCGAAACGCTCTTGGCATAAAGCGGCACCCAGGCAGACCGCCGCAGCCGTGTCTCTTCTCATCGGCTCTCCGATAATATTTTCGCTGGGAATCTCCGGCAACTGCTCCGCCACCATATCCATGAAAGATTTGTTGGTCAGGACAAGGATACGGTCATCGGGGACAAGACCGGCTACCCGATCATAACTCTTCTGAAGCAAGCTCCGGTTGTCATGAAAAAGGTTGAGAAACTGTTTGGGTTTTTGCTCTGTGCTCAAAGGCCAGAACCGGGTCCCCGCCCCTCCCGCCATGATTACGACTGCCAGATCGCGTTTTATGTTTTCCATCCTCATCCTGCTCCAATCATTTAGGATTTTCGTGCCGGTCTAGATTTGGTAAGGCATCATCGGTGTCCAAAATAGATTCAATTCGAGATTTTTGTTTATTTCAGTGATTGTTTTTCAATAACGTCCATAACCGTTTTCATTTCAGGTTTCTCTTTTTATCGATTGAGAAAGGGGGTACGGGGATCTCTTTTCAATTTCACACCATTTGTCAGGATGTCATGGAACGGCCATTCGACAAGCTCATGGCCCTGA
>JAFGGA010000148.1 GCA_016930835.1 Deltaproteobacteria bacterium | reverse complement strand
CCAGCCTGTGCCCCGTCTACTCCAGCTCTTCAATACCTCTGCTAGAGTATACCACCTTCAAGCTAAACATTCATACCATCTCCTTAAAGCATATCTGGATGAGGCCGAAAAATTTGCGCCGACAGAGAGGACAAGGATTTTTGTGGAGTCAAGTCCTCTGGACAATCTACAGCTCTATGAGATCATTGAGTCATGCAATGCCACTGTAGTCGCCGAAGACCATTGCTGGGGCAACCGTTATTCGGATGTGCCTGTTTCGACATCCATAGCCCCCATGGATGCGGTGTTGGATCGGTACCATTTTAAATCCCCATGCTCTCGCATCTATCCCATGACCCGACGCACGGAATATCTCCTGAAAAATGCATTGGATATCAAGGCCCAGGGGGTTATTTTTAATATCTATAAAAACGATGCCCAGGCATGGGAAGTGCCTAACCAGGTGAAGGCATTAGAAAAAAAAGGAATCCCTTCACTCTATCTCAAGGAGCAGCCCTATCGGATCTCAGATGCGGAGAGCTTACGAAAAACCATCAAGCAATTTATTGAATCATTGTAAAAAAGGAAAAAAATGAACGAAACATCCAGCAAAAAACAGTTACGCTCATCACAGGCCATGCAGCAATTCCAAAAGGAATGGTTTAAGGATATACAAGCAAGAATAAAAGGGGGCGAGCCCTATGGCATCTGCAACGCCGATGAGGTCGAAGAGGTATTTACCTTTTTCGGCATGCCCGTGATCGTTGTTCAGTGGTGGGCCGCGGTGATCGCAGCTAAACGCATGTCCGAGCACTACAGCAAAGTATTGGCCGAAAGGGGTTATGACATGGACCATTATAACTCCATAGGACTTGGCTGTACATTGGATAACAACCCCGAGACGGCGCCTTGGGGGGGGCTTCCCAAACCGGCGGTCATCATCGGCAGTGTTGAAAATGATCATAGTATCAAATCAAAAGAGCTATGGGCCCAGGAATTCGGCTGTCCCTTATTCCCCATGGAAAAGGGTGAGACCACGACATTATCTAGACCAAACTGGTGGGAAAACATCCGGGACCATTGGGATGAAATCATTGAACCGCACCTGTTGGATTTCAGGGTTCAACAATTGCGGGAGTTGATCAAATTTCTGGAAGTGATGACGGGAAAGCAATTAAGCCTGGCGCGTATCCGTGGGGTCTTGGAGCTATCCAATGAACAAAATGATTACTGGCGCGAGGCACGGGACCTCATTGCCAAAACGGTTCCCTGTCCGGTAAGTCTGCCTGATCAATTATCCATGTATCCAGCCCAGTGGCATCGGGGCACGACCCATGGGCGTGATTTGATTAAGGGATTTTATGAAGAGGTGGAAGAACGGGTTCAAAATGGAGAGGCAGCATGCCCTAATGAGAGGATTCGCCTGATGTGGATCGGACCCGGCCTTTGGAGTAACACGGCCTTTTATCAATACTTTGAAGAAAAATACGGCGCCACATTCGTCTGTTCCATGTACACCGGCATAGCAGGTGATGGATATCCCCGGAAGATCAAGGATGACCCGCTCAGGGCCTTGGCATCCCGCCATTTATTTATCGGGTTGGGGGATCCCGCCTGGCTGGTTAAAGAAGCCAAACTCCATCAATGTCAAGGCGCGGTCCGGTTTCCGGGCGGTAGTGCCAATCCGGCCCCCATTGAGCCTGCATTTAAAAAGGCAGGGATCCCTCTGCTTGAGATCCCCGGCCATAATGTGGATTCCAGGAAATGGGATGACGCCAAGGTCAAGTCCCTGGTCTCCGAATTCATTGAAACGGCCGCAGCGTAAAACCAAGTAGTGTCATCATTCATATATTGATTCGCGGGGGTTATGCCTGAAAGCAAGGTCTACGGTTTAGGGTTTACGGTTTACGGAAAAAAGATATGCCAAAATAGGAGTTTGAAAGTGATGCCTTACTCCGTATACCTTACATCTTGTACCCCTCTTTTAAAACGCATTCACCGGCATATCGATGATCTCACGCCCTTCCCGGCGGCATGTTCCAATCGTCGCCAAGGTGTGGGGAAGGGTCATATCCGCAAAGTAGTTTGCCTATAGCACCTTCCCAAGATAAAAGTCATTCTTTTTCCCCTTTTGGATAGAATTTTGAGCGGTAACAGCCATATCCAAAAGACGCCACACCGCTACGGTTTCGCTAAATGCCGTCAGTGCCGGATAGGTATCGGATGCCCACTGGAGGGGATCGGAGTTCATACGGGCATTGATCGTTGATGCCGCTTCTTCAGACATTCCGCCACATGCGCAGGTTCAGGCGATTCAATACGATCCCAAATGCTCAGGAATTATTTCTCCAATAAGTTTTCCCAGATAACGGAGCATCCTTGCCCCCTTCCCACACACATGGTAGTCAACCCATAACGGGCTTCGGGGTTTTCCTTAAACAATCCCATCAAAAAGGCCACCAGACGGGGACCGGAGGCAGCCAAAGGATGCCCGTACGCGATCGCCCCTCCCCACTGATTCACCCGCGGATCATCCGGCTTTACCCCCAACCGATCCAGACAATACAGTGCCTGGACCGCAAAGGCTTCGTTGATTTCAATAATATCCATATCATTCATGGTCAAACCGGCCTTTGCCAAGGCCTTTAGAGTGGCTGGGACCGGGGCCGTGCCCATCACCCTTGGATCAACCGCCGCCACGGCCGAGGAAACCCAGCGCATCTTGGGGGTCAACCCCATCGTAATGGCCCTTTTTTCACTCATGAGCAAAACAGCGGCGGCCCCGTCATTGAGGCCTGAGGCGTTTCCGGCGGTCACTCGCCCCTTTTCTTGTCGGAAGGGCGTTTTCAGTGTGGCCAGGGTCTCCATGGTGGTGCCCGGCCTGGGCTGCTGGTCTTTGTCGGCTATCATCTTGGTGCCGTCGGCCAACTCCACCTCAATGGGGATAATCATGTCCTTCATCTTCTCTGCGCGGATGGCCGCATCGGCCTTATTTTGGCACGCAACGGTATATTGATCCGCCATATCCTTGGTGAACTCAGGGTACCGGTCATGGATATTTTCAGCCGTCATACCCATATTAAAAGCCGACGCATCCCCCATGACCTCTTCGGCCCTGGGATGGGGGTCACGCATAAACCCCATGGGTAAATGTCCCATATGTTCAACCCCGCCCGTAATCAGGCAATCCGCCATGTCGGTTGCGATGTAGGAAGCGCCAAGGGCGATGGACGTCAGCCCGCTTGCGCACATTCGATCAATGGAGCAACCCGGGATCTCCCAACCCCAATCGGCCAACATGGATATGAACCGCCCGATGGTCCCGCCCTGCTCCTTCACCTGATTCGTCGCCCCCCATAGGATATCTTCAACCATCTCAGGTCTCACCGGTGGGTTACGTTCTATCAAGGCCTTGAGTAACGGAGCGGAAAGATCATCGGCCCTGGTTTTCCAAAAAATACCCTTTTCCCCGGCGCGCCCGAAGGCCGTTCGAACGGCGTCGATCACCATCACTTCATTGAGGTTTCTCGCCATGTAATTATTCTCCTTTGCTAAACATTGACAATCTAGTAAAAAGTCGTCACCCCGGCGAAAGCCGGGGTCCAGAGTCCTTGTAACTATTCGAAAAGACTGGATTCCGGTCTTCACCGGAATGACAAAAATAAGTGTTTTTCGACTTTTTACGAGACCATCAAACATTGATTGTCATCAAATGGTCAAGAAGATTCCGAACTCACCTATCTCAACCCCTCATTGCGCTCCAATTTCTTGATGTTATTCCGCAACAGCACCCGATTTACAAAACCCCTTGAACCCAAAACGAGACTTGTCGATAAGATTGAATGGGGTCAACCCTTTTTGATCTTCTAAAATTTTTGAGGCTCCCATTTCATATTGTCAAGGGATTTTATAAAAGACCCATATCACATTTGGCTATGTTGGCATATGAATTGCTTAACCTCTTTTAATCTTCACGATCTGATTTGGAGAGCATTAATATGTTGATATTTCCGCTCATTTCCCTATTCAGTGCTATAATCTGCCTATCCGTCGGCATTTTCGTCTATTTTAACAGCAGAAAAAGGCTTGTCCATAAACTATTTTGGGTCTTGTGTTTATTTAACGCCTATTGGGGCTTGGTTGAATTCATGACTCGTCAATCCGGCGACATTGACACCGCCTTGTTTTGGGTACGAGTGGGGGCCTTTGTCATCCTGACCGTACCGGTAGCGCTTCATTTTGTCATGGCTTACACGGATATACCGAAGTTCATCCGGAGATGGTGGACGTGGATCATATTATATGCTCCGGCTCTTTTATCTTCCCTTGCAATCCTGTTCACCGATAAAATTTTTTCAGGTGTAACCAAAATGTATTGGGGATACACCCTAATCTATGCGCCCAGTTCACCTGTCCGAAATCTTTTTTTTGTATCGATCGGGTCGATGGGGATACTGGCTATTATCGTTTCAATCGTCCATTATTTTAGGCTGAAAGATAGAAAAGAAAAAATGCAGGCCCTATTTGTTGCTTTGGGCTGTTTGACTCCCATCGTGTTAGCGAACGCGACCCAAGGCATGATAACAACGCTGATGCATTTTCCGATTCCGCCGTTAACAGTACCCGCCGCGGCCCTGCAAGAAATATTTATTGGTTACGCTATTTGGAGGTATGATCTTTTTTCCCTTAACCCGGCCACGGCCGCTGAAAATATCGTCTCGACCATGTCGGATCTATTGATCCTCCTAAGGCCGGAAGGAAGAATCGTCTCCGTTAACCGGGCCGTTACGGAGGTCTTGGGATTCCGTAAAGAGGAACTTTTTCGCGCTTCGCTCTCAAATATTATGCCGCATGAAGTGGCACAATTTCTTTTAAGCAATCCCCGGGTTGAAGGTACATCGCCCGTCACTCCTAGCTCGATCCCAAACCAGGGCATTCGGTACATGGAAACAAGCCTAAAGGCCAAAGACGGTACCATCATTCCGGCCAGCATCGCTGTATCTGTGTTAACGGAAAAAGACAGCAGCATCGCCGGCTATGTAGTGATCGCCCGCGATATCACCGACCAGAAGAAGACCGAAAAGGCCCTGCGGGAGGCTATTCAAATGGCCGAAGCCGCCAACCGTTCCAAGAGTGAATTTCTGGCCAACATGAGCCATGAGATCCGCACTCCCATGAATGGAATTCTGGGCATGACCGAACTTACACTCCATACGGATCTCACTCCGGAACAGAGGGAATATCTGGAAATCGTCAAGATATCTGGTGACTCCCTTCTGGCGATTATCAACGATATTCTGGATTTTTCCAAAATCGAAGCGCGTAAGCTCAATCTCGATCAGATCGATTTTGATCTAAGGCATACATTGGAAGATGTAATGGATATAATGGCATTAAAGGCATATGAGGCCAAATTGATCCTGAATTGTCGTATCCTTCCTGATGTCCCGACGGCCTTAATAGGAGATCCGGTACGTATTCGGCAGGTGATTGTCAATCTGGTGGGGAATGCTATCAAATTTACCAAACAAGGCGAAATCTTGATCCAGGTTCGGACCGAAAATGAAGAGGGTAGCCAGGCCCTATTGCATTTTTCGGTTTCCGATACAGGCGTTGGCATTGCGCCGGATAAACTGAACGCGATCTTTGAGAGTTTTGAACAGGCCGACGGATCCATTTCCAGAGAATATGGAGGGACGGGGCTGGGCCTGGCTATCTGCAAACAACTGGCACATCTCATGGGTGGAGAGATCTGGGTCGAAAGTGAGCTGGGCAAAGGGAGTACGTTTCATTTTACAGCGTGTTTCCCCATCAATGGGACAGAGGATATCGACCGAACTGTTCTTAATGAATTGAATCTTTCCGATACGCCTATTCTTATAGTGGATGACAATCAAACAAACCGTTTTGTACTTCGAGAAATGGTCGCCACCTGGGGACTTAAGCCCTCTGAAGCCTCCAGCGGGGAAGATGCGATTCTTAAAACAGACACGGCCTATGAGGCAGGGAAACCGTATCAGGTTGTTCTCCTGGATAGGGCCATGCCCGGTATGGATGGTTTTACGGTCGCCGCACGGATCAAAGAGCGAAAATCCGGTCAAAATCTCAAAATCATTCTGCTCACTTCCATTGGTGAAAAAGGTGATGCGGCACGCTGCAGGGAGATGGGGATCTCCGGCTACCTAATGAAGCCGGTCAAGCAAGCTGACCTATTGGATGCTCTCAAGATTATTATGGGGCTTCCTAAAAAGGCGGATGCGCCTTTGATCACAAGGCATACGGTCAGGGAAGTGCGCTCCCGGCTCAATATCCTCCTGGCAGAAGATAACCTGATCAATCAAAAATTGGCCATAAAATTATTAGAAAAACGCGGGCACCGCGTGACCGTGGCCGGGAACGGAGAGGAAGCCGTAAAGGCCGTGGGAAAAAATCGCTTCGATATCTTGTTAATGGATGTGGAGATGCCCAAGATGAACGGCATTCAGGCGACCCAAGCCATCCGGGAGAAAGAAAAGGGGATGGGGGAGTATCATATCCCAATCGTTGCCATGACGGCCCATGCATTGCGAGGGGATAAAGAGCGGTTTATCGCGGCCGGCATGGATGGATATGTGTCCAAACCTATCCAGGTAGCGGAGCTATTCAGTGTGATTGACGAAGTGACCCATTCGAATCCCTGTTTGTTTTAGTCATGCATTTTATCGATGATCTGATGAATGGCCTGGTCTATCTGATCCGCGGATAGGACATGTATTTTCACTCCCGCATTGGAAAGCACATAACCCGGTCCTCTGCGGGAAACATCTTCCTTCATCCCTGCATGTTCCACCCCTTGCTCGACCAGCCATTCGGCTACGCGAATGCCTTTTGCGGTTCCCGATGATCGGTGTAGATTTTCCATGATTCGTTTTTTTTCAATTTTCTTGTCTTTTCGACTGATATGGAAGATGCCGAAATAAGGCGCTTCCCCAAAATGCAGGCTTATTCGGCCTGTTTCGTCTTCAAGGGGCAGAGCGATCCGGTCATGAGTCTTCATCTCCGGCCCAAAATGGATAGCAACTTTTTCAACATGAGGGACCTGATCTCGGATCTTTTTTTCAATCTCT
Source organism: Deltaproteobacteria bacterium (assembly GCA_016930835.1). Classification (GTDB taxonomy): domain Bacteria; phylum Desulfobacterota; class DSM-4660; order Desulfatiglandales; family HGW-15; genus JAFGGA01. The sequence goes on along the minus strand of JAFGGA010000148.1, from coordinate 5,567 downwards.
TCACTGACTTGATGCGCCTTTTCCAGATTTTCGGTCTTTAAGGTAATGTCTGCCTGGATAAACCGGAAGCGACCGGCGTTTCTCCCTACAAGAGATTTGATTTCACCCAGCAGAGGCTCTTCTTGGAAAATTTTTCGGATGTGGTCAAGAGTGGAAAAATCCATGGACGCATCAAGAAGCACCCGCATGCCGTTGGAAAGCAAGTCCCAACCCGCACGGGCAATGAATAGAAGGATCAGGGAGGCACCGATCTGGTCAATGGTGATACCCAAAATGTCCAAATGGAGATCAAAATAGCTGAGAGTTACCGAGATCAAGACCACGATAGAGGATAGGACATCCACTTGACGGTGACGTCCCTCGGCAATGAGCGTGGGCGATTCCGTCCGTCGACCTATGGATGTGGCGTAGCGGCCGAAAAGGAATGTGAATGCCGTACCCAAAAAAAGCAGGATAATATAAGACGGAGAGAGGCGGAGCACATCTCCGACCGATGAAAAGATTTCCCGGATAATCTCGTACCCCGCAATAAAAATAAACAGCGCAATGATGACGGAAGCGACGTTTTCAAGTTTGTATAGACCCATAGGAAATGTGCGCGTCTTTTTTGTAGATAGCCTGACCCCGCCATAAATAACAATGGATGCGACCGCATCAGTCGCCGAGTCAATGGCGCTGGCAGTGATGGCGAGACTGCCCGAAACAAAGGCCAATATGGCCTTCATCACCGCGAGGAAGATGTTTAACAAAAAGGCACATCCTGCAATCCGATAGATCTGCCGGGTCTCATCATTCGTGGAAAAAGGTTTATCCGGGGCTTTTTTATCCTTGATTCGAACCATCATCTTGACTGCTTTTTCAAATACCCCCCAGCAGGATAACGAATACCACCCCAAGCATCAAGGAGAAGATGGTTCGGTGGTTGGTGCCGACACAAGAGTGGGGGATAAGTTCATCCGCTGTGATATAGATCATTAGACCTGCTGTTGCACTAATCAGGAGACCGACCATCTGAGCGGATACCTGCTGGAAGACATATCGTGCTGTGATATATCCGATTAGGATGGGAACAGCCGTGGCGGCCGAAAGCAAAAAGGCCCGCAATCGCTTATGGGTTGAATGAAAATAGGGTGCTGATGTGCAAATTCCTTCAGGAATATTGTGGATGGCGATGGCCAGGGCAATGGTGATGGAGAGCTTTGTTTCGGTTACAGATCCGATCGCAATGGCCATCCCCTCCGGGAAGTTATGGAGAAACATGCCCAATATCAAGTAAACCGAGGTACGTTCGAGATTGCACCCCTGTTCCTGGGCGCACAAACGGGGGTGAATGTGTGGAATAAGCTTGTCTAAGGCGTACATGGCCAATGCACCCAAAACAACACCCAGAACGGATATCCAAGGCGATGAGATCGTGAGACTCTCTGGAATAAGTTCGAGGAAAGAGATGGCCAGCATGACCCCGGCCGCGAAACAAAGCATATTGCAAATGTAACCGAAGGTAGGCATCTTGATGATACCTATTGCCGAACCAATGATAGGACCTGAAACCGCGATAATCACTATCCAGAATAAAGGATCCATCGTATCCACCATTTATTGCGATGTTTTTTTGATCATGTCCGGTTCGGATTTTGCGACTTGAACGGGCAAAATGGTTTTGAATCCAAGATCCAAAGAATCTTAGGGGGGATTGGATCCCGCGGTTGGAATAAGAACCTTAAACGTCGTCCCCTTATCCACTTCGCTTTCAACATGAATCACGCCATCATGAGCGTCTATAATACTCTTTACAATAGCCAGACCGAGTCCGGTTCCGATGATAAATCGGGTCCTCTCATTTTTTACCCTATAGAATCGCTCAAAAATATGGTCGATATCTTTCTTGGGTATTCCATAACCTGTGTCACTGACATCAATGGAGACATAATCCATATCGGATGAGGCGGTAACCATTATTTTCCCACCCTCAGGCGTGTACTTGATCCCATTCCTGATCAAATTGGATATGACCTCTTCCATATTCAATCGATTGCCCAATATCGGAGACAGCTCCCCTTGGATATCCAGCTTAAGATCAATTTTTTTCGCTTCGGCCCTTGGCTGATGAAAGGTGACCTGATCCAATAGTATTTCACTCATATCCAGGATTTCTTTGTTCTGGTTAATGAGACCGGATTCAATCTTGGCAATGTCTAAAAGTTCGGAAGACAATTCCAAAAGGGACTTCATTCGATGGTTTATTCTTTCCAGTAACTCCTTCTGCTTTTCCGTTAATTGACCGGCCAACCCGTCAAGGACGACCTTAATCTGCATCAAGACCGTATTCATGGGCCCTTTTATCTCGTGGGCAACCATTGAAACAAAATCCGATTTCATCTGATCCATCTTCTTTAAGGCGGTAATATCGTTCAAAACGGTGATTGTCCCCAGATTCCGATTGCGCCCATCCCGAAAGGGAATACACCTCGCACCCAGAATGCGATCTTTATCTCCTCCCAGATCACCCAGGCTGAATTCCTCCGCCAAGCCTGCAAAATTTTCATTTGACGCAGATAAAGTCTGATCAATCATTCTTTTCAAGGTATGGTTTCCAATCAATTCGTCTGCCTTTAGACCTACGATCTCTTTCCCCGTCTGCCCGATCATTCGCAGCAATGCCGGATTGGTTAACACAATGTTTTTTTCAGCGTCAGTAGCCATCACACCATCTGCGAGATTGTTAATAAGGGTCCTCATGCGGGATTTTTCATTTGCGATATCCTTGAGTGTCCTAATATAATCAATGGCTTTATCAATGATTAATCGCAGATCATCCGGTGAAAACGGCTTGGGAAGAAAATCGAAGGCGCCTTTTTTCATGGCGCCGACGCCATGTTCAATGGTCGCGTATCCGGTTATCACAATAACCATGATATCAGGATATTTTTCTTTCACATACCCCAAGATATCCATTCCCGACAGACCTGGCATCATCAAATCGAGCAGGATGATATCAAAACTATCCTTTTCCAGTAATTCAAGACATCGAAACCCATTTTCCACGGCTGCAACATGGAATCCTTCATTGGTTAACATGGTCTGACAAACATCCCTGATGCGCTTTTCATCATCCACAACCAGGATTTTTATATCATCGTAAAGATCGCGGACTCGTTTTTCATTCATTTTTTTCCGCATCCCTTCCCTGTTCAAAAAGATGGCTCTCGTCAGGAACAAACAGTGGAAGTTCCACGCAGAAGGTCGTTCCCGCGGGGTCTGTCTTTTTAACGTATATGCTTCCTCCATTTTCCTTGATCAGGCCGTAAGAGGTACTTAATCCCAGACCGGTGCCTTTTCCCTGTTCCTTTGTGGTAAAAAAGGGATCAAATATCTTTGATAAATTTTCTTCAGCGATCCCGCATCCGTTATCTTCGACTTCCAGATAAGCCTTCCTTTCGGCTTTGTCCCTATATGTGCGCAAGGTCAATACCCCCTCCCCATCCATAGCCGCGCATGCGTTCATGATGAGATTGATCAAGACCTGAGTAATCTGATTTTTATCAACATTTATCAAGATCGTCTCCTTGGACAAATCCTTGTCAATGATGATATTGCCGAACAGCCTTTGATCATGAATAAGGTTTAAACTGTTGTTCACAACATCTTCAATCTGGACCAATATCTTTGAAGAAGTAACCTGACGGCTGTACACCAATAGATTTTTAACAATCTCCTTACATCGGTTGACATCCTCGATGATAAAATTCATCTTTTCGAGATTAGCATCATCCTTTTCAAGGGTCTCCGCCGCCATGCTTGCGTTAAAAAGGATCCCCGTGAGCGGATTGTTTATCTCATGGGCGATACCCGCAGCCAATTGCCCAAGCGAAGCCATTTTTTCGGATTGAGCCAACTGGGCGCGTGTCTCTCGTAATTTTCTCTCCACTTCAAGCTTCTCAGTCAGATCGTTATAAATACCCATCGTAGCGATTTCTCTGACGCCTTCATAGATGATGGCCGCGGTCATCTCGACATGAACTTCTTCATTCTTCGCATTGATGATCTTTGCCTTTCGAACGGGAAGTTTCCCTTTTCCGCCATAGCTCTCGTCCCGGAGTGCCCTCATAATCTTTTTTGCCTCGCCGGGCGGATAGATTGATTCAACGGTTTTTTCTTTCACAATCTCTTCAATGGTATAGCCGAAAAGTTCTTCGGCGGCCTTGTTCATCAAAAGGACATTCCCCTTGCGATCGGCGGCCATAATAGCGCTTGGAGAGCTGAATATAATCTTTTCAAGAAATTCCTTGGCCTCCAGCAGGGCCTTTTCAAGCTTTTTCACACGGGTGACGTCTCGGATACTTTCCATGATGTATATGATTTCACCATCATCCCCTAGGATCGGTGAAAAAACACGATCCTCCCATATGTCCTCCCCATCACCCACTGATCTCATTCTTAGAACGGATTGTCCGGATTTATTGGTCAAGACCTTTAAAAGGGGACATAAGTCTTCCGGACAAGGCTCCTTTGACTCAAAAAAGATCTCATGACACGCCTTCCCCACCACATTCTCAAGACACATGTGAAAGGTTTCCAAAAAGATCCGATTCGCGGATATAATGACCTTGTTCGGTTTTAGGATCAGCGTGGGGAAAGAGAGAGAGTCGAAGACCCTGTACCGCCAATCCATCTTTTCATCATTTTTTGCATTCACTTTTAAAGACATTTTTAGATATTTTCCAGACGATTGAAAATAATCCAAATCCTGGGCTTATCATGTATTGCCGGTAAGTACGTGTTCCAGGCCAAGGCTCATCCGGGATATATTTTTAAACTTTTGTTTGCCTTTTTTTTGGCACTTCAAACCGCTCATTTAGAATTTGACGTGCCTGTTCACCATACCCTTCAGGCAAAAGCAAATATACACAGGATACGGAACAGCCGGAGGCGATGATTGAAATTCCTTTTGATTCAATTGCTTTGAATGCGGTGTACGCGATGCCGTAACGATCACAGTAATGGGGGCCCTGGAAATGAACAAGTTCCACAGGCGTTTGAACAACCTTACGATCCCGTTTTCTCTCATTCTCGGGTGAGGAATTCATGACTGATCTCTCATCACATGAATGCCCATGGTGAAAACTTTTTTCCTTGAACATGGTTTGGGGATCAAGAAAAAGATCTTCGATCTCTCGTTTAACCACAAGATAAAGATTCAAATGAGCATCATTGGTGACTTGTCCCAGTAGCAGGCTGAAGGCGAATTCCCGTTTTTCAAGGATCTCCACAAGTGCATCCATGGAATCCCTCTCGAGCCATTGGATTTCCAATTCCCATAATGATAGATCCTTTTCCAGTTGAAATCCATAGGTTTTGATCTTGGGTTCCCAAAAAACGGCACTTGTTTCCATTTGATAATGATTCAAACCCTTCTTGCAATCAGATCATTTTTATATTCGATTTAATATATTATTACCTGAATCTTGCACCCATTATCATAGCGAGGCGCCGAAAGCCTGACTATAAAGCGAAGTTGGAGTGATTTTGACCCGCAGGCATATTACCGATATGGTGAGGATCAAAAT
>JAFGGA010000147.1 GCA_016930835.1 Deltaproteobacteria bacterium | reverse complement strand
TAATGGCTCGCTTAATAAATCATGATCCTGCATTAACTGTTCCGTTTTTTCGGCAAAAGATAGTGTCCGACCGCGAGGGCGACAATAATAACGCCGATTCCTATTAAGGTGAGGCTCGCAACCTCTTGTATATTCAGAATGATGACCTTGCGTGCTATGGCAATCATGGCAACCGTGAACACGACTTCAACATGCACCGACTTTTTGTTGAAATACATTTTCACAGTCTCCAATAGCTCAAGACCTATTAGCACCAATAAAAACATGCCAAACACCTCTAACATTTCATCGATATCTAGCAAAATTACAGGCGGAGTGATAACATCTTTTATGGTAACCCATCCCAGATCAACTGTGGAAAGAATAACAACCAATAACATCATAAACAAGAGTGATACGACTATCATTCTTTCAACCTTCTCTAGATATTTCATGCTTGCTCCTTTGTGTAAGGTATTATTCAGACTGATGGAACTAGAGTAGAAAGAGGACAAACAGCCTCTGGTCTTTTCTTTGGTGAGGATATTCGGTCCGAACTTTTCCTGCCGAGGTATGGCTAGATACACATCCAGGACCTTCTCCAAGTTACTGCTAATATATCCTGCACCTCATCTTCCGGGAGGTGATGCCAGTTCTTACCGATCAATCTTTCCGTTGACCTAACCGACATGAACTGTGAATTGAATCTTAGGGTATTCACGAGATTTCTGTGACCTCACCCTGAATTATTGCAATCGCTTCTTTTTTGGATAATCTTATCATATAAGTTGCTGTCTGCCACACTTTGGTATTCATTAAAGAAAAAGAGAAAATATAACGACAATTTTAGATAGTGGGAAGGTTGTTTCAAGAGGACACCTTTTGGACGAGCAGCAAGGCTTTCGGACAATGTTGAAAATCTATAACTTTTTGAAATTATGTCATAATTGCTGGTCGGAGCGGAGGGATTTGAATACGCCCGAGGCGCACAAGCCCCCTTGGGGATTGCTTTACCCGCCTTTGGCGGGCGCCGACTCTAATTCATCAAGCTGTTTTCTTCTCGCGGCCGCCTTCGGCTGCCACTTCGTTTCGAACGAAGGATGGTCGGGGCGGAGGGATTTGAACCCCCGACGTCCTGCTCCCAAAGCAGGCGCGCTACCAGTCTGCGCCACGCCCCGCGTTTTTTGTAAGGTATATCTTTCACTTGATAAAATCAAGGGATAAAATCGCCTTGCGATTTTATATAACGCGGCTTCGCCGCTTTCACCAGAGAGTTTTTATCCCATCTTTTTATTGACTTTAATTTTTAAGAAATCTAAAAGTGATTTATCATTATAGAGTCACATTGAGGAGTTATGGAAGACATTCAAAATCATAAGGATCACAGGAACATAGACATTGACCAGGTGGGGGTGAAAGGGATTCGTTACCCCATCACGGTCCTTGATAAAAATATGGGCAAACAGCAGACCGTTGCTAAGATCAACATGTATGTGAATCTACCCCGATACTATAAAGGTACCCATATGAGCCGTTTTGTGGAGATCCTGAACGAGCACAGCAACCGCATATCGCTCCAGAATTTTAGCGAAATCTTAGAGGAGATGAAGAAGCGATTGGATGCAGAAAGCGCTCACATGGAGATTACCTTTCCTTATTTTGTTAAAAAGATGGCCCCGGTATCCGGCAGTGAAGGTCTCATGGAATATAAATGTACTTTTAAAGGCTCATTAAGTGTCGGCAGTGATCTGGTCACCATCATCCATGTCCCCATTTGCACGCTATGCCCGTGCTCTAAAGAGATCAGTGATTACGGCGCCCATAATCAACGCGGAGAGGTAAAGCTCCAGGTCCGGTTTAAAAAATTTATCTGGATCGAAGATTTGATAAAGCTCGTTGAAAATTCGGCCTCCAGTGATGTCTATTCTGTGCTCAAACGGGAAGATGAAAAATATGTCACAGAGCGTGCTTATAACAATCCCATGTTTGTGGAAGATATAGTCAGGGATATTGCCCAGAAGTTGAAAAAAGATCCAAATATCACCTGGTTTGCCGTGGAATCGGAAAATTTTGAGTCCATTCACAACCACAATGCATATGCCTATATAGAACGACAAAAATCAAGATAGATTTTTGCCTTGCTTGTTGTTGATTGTCCGTTATTGGTTGTCGACGGTTTTTTAATTTTTGAAATATGATCGTTTAATTATAAGAAAGCTGTAATCTATATATTAAAATGATTATATGGACAAGACGAGCTTTCAGATGAAATCTGGTCTTTTGTAAATGGATGGAATTATTTGGCCCAGAGTACAGTAGGTACACAACTGATTAGGGCTGTCGATAGTATATAGGTGACAATAGAGCAGAAGGAGCCGGCAGATCTAGTAAGGCTGAAAATAAAAGATTCCTTAAGATAGCCAGGGTATCTCTCTATGAAGTTAAACACTGGCTTAGAAGAGCCTATACCAGAAAATTATTATCGGAAAATGAGATTTCTTCATTAAGGGTGGTTGCAGAGGAGTTAACACCAAAACCAAGTGCATTTATTCATTCCTTAGACAAAAAATAAAGGGAATTACGGATTTAAAAAATAACCTGAAATAACAATCCACTAAGAACAATCCACGACAAACAACCATGAGGTTTATATGATAAATGATATTAAACAAATGTATCGAACCGTAATGGACGATCATTTTCCCCCTGAAATAAAGATATCCTTTGGGGACCAGACACTTGTCTATCGGAAACGGACCTGGAAGATACCTGATGAAAAGTCAGGGGAGTTGATTGAGAAGGGTCTCCGGTATGGTGAGAATCCGGGGCAAGAGGCGGCTCTCTATGAGCTGGTGAATGGAAACCTGGTCTTAGGGGATTGCCGGTTTATCGATCCGGGCAAAGGTCTGGTTTCAGCCATTACCGAGGAAGACATGATCCAATCTGGAAAACACCCGGGCAAGACCAATCTGACCGACATTGATAATTCATTAAATATATTGAAATATCTGACAGAGGGATCTGCAGCGGTTATCGTCAAACACAACAATCCTTGCGGTGTCGCCTATGGCACCAGCGTTGCCGATGCCTTTAGTAAGGCAAATATGGCCGACAGGGTAGCGGCTTTTGGGGGATGCGCCGTGTTTAACAGGCCAGTGGATAAAGAAACGGCAGATCTTATCTCGGAGATTTATGTTGAAGTTGTGGCTGCCCCTGATTTTGAAGAAGGTACGGTGCCGATCCTTGCAAAAAGAAAAAACCTGAGAATCGTACGAATCAATCGGATTGATAATCTCTCATATTATCAGGATACCCGGTTTGTTGAATTTAAAAGCCTGATTGATGGTGGAATCATTATCCAGCAGTCAGCCGTTAATCGAATAAAAACATCCGTTGACTTTCAAATAGCCACCGCGGAATATAAGGGGATACCCTATCGCATTGAGCGAGAACCAACCGAAGCAGATTATGCGGATATGCTTTTCGGGTGGCAGGTGGAACAGGGCGTTACGTCCAATTCCGTGATATATGTCAAGGACGGTGTGACAGTCGGGATCGGTACAGGAGAGCAGGACAGAGTCGGTGTCGCGGAGATTGCGGTGTATAAAGCATATATTAAATATGCCGATGCGCTGTGTTTTAAGCGACACGGGTTACCACACAAAGATTTTGAATTGATGGTGAAAAAGGGTGAGAAAGACAGGGGGTTGCTGGAAGAAATAGATCATGAGACCCAGATAGCCAAGGCCGGATTGATTGGTTCCACCATGGTTTCGGATGCGTTTTTCCCTTTCCGGGATGGTGTAGATGTCGGGATAAAAGAGGGGATTCGGGCTATTGTGCAACCGGGAGGATCACTACGGGATTTTGAGGTGATCAAGGCCTGCAATGAGGCTGATCCGAAAGTGACCATGGTTTTTACGGGACAGAGGGCGTTTAGACATTAGTCTTCCGGGTTTATCATTTCAAATTCCAAGATTTAAACTCATCTATTGAACCAAGGACCTTTTGATAAGTGTTTTGGTGATTTCGATTTTGTAGGCATTCATACTGAGGGGTTTGAATCCCTTAACGGCTTGTTGTGCTGCCTCTTCGGCCAAGGCCGTATCAATAGAGTTTCCTCTTAACATATCCTCGGCACTATAGGCCCTTACAGGTGTGGGTGCCACCGCGCCGAGGGCAATCCGAACGTCGGTACACATTCCATCTTCCTCCTTAATCAGCGATGCGACGCTGACCACGGCAAAATCGATGGGCTTCCTTAACGTGAACTTCAGGAATATTTGTTTTGATTCAGCGAGTACGGGTGGAATGATGATCGTTTTCAATATTTCATCCGGCTTCAATATGGTCCCCATGTTTGTATAGAAATCCATTATGGGGATTTCCCTTTCCCCTTGCGGTCCGATGATGACTATTCTCGCATCCAAGGCGACCAGGGCGATGGCTGTGTCGGATGGACAAACCGCCACGCATCCTTTGCCTCCAGCAATGGAATGATAACGATTATCACCTTTGAGGGCCAGACATGGGCCCTTCCCTTTTCGGAAACATTGAATGCGTCCACCCATCTGATGGGGATACCGATAATACCAACATCGTGTGTCCTGACATAAGTTTCCGCCTATGGTTCCCATATTACGGATCTCGGGTGTAGCCACGGCTTGAGCGGCCTCCACAAGGGCGGGAAGGTGTTTCTGGATGACAGGAGAACCCGCGACATGGGCCAGTTTGGATAAAGCTCCGATGGTGATCGTCCCATCTTTCTTTTCTTCAATCTCATCCAGACCAGGAATGGTCTTGATGTTGATAATGGCTAACGGATATCGGGGGAGGATATCATCCTTCAGCACACCCAGTAGATCGGTCCCGCCGGCAATGAAACGGGCCTGTCCGTCGTGATCTTTGATCAAAGACAGGGCCTGGTCAATGGATCGTGCATTATAATGATGAAATGCCTTCATTTTTTATTCTCCATGCTTTTTCCCGACTGCCGCAAGAATCTTATCAGGCGTCAGTGGATAATCCGTAAAGGTTTTACCGATAGCGTTTGAAACAGCCATGAAAACAGCGCTCGGACCCGGTGAGGTGGCGATCTCCCCCACGCCGACAGCCCCGTATCGATGGGTTCGTATGCCTGATTCCAGTATAACATTTTGAAATTCGGGCAATTCCGAGAAAGTCCGCCACTTATAATCCATCATATTGATGTTCAGGATCTGACCGGTCTTTTTATCCAGAATGGATTCCTCAAAAATGGCTGTATCGATGCCAGCAGAGCCCAGGCTTCCATAGATCTGGCCGTTCAAGGATGGGGGATCGATAATCTGTCCCGCATCGGTTGCCGCCACCACCTTGAGCAAGTCGATTTTTCCGGTCTCCATATCCACTTCAACTTCAGTAAACAGGATGAGAAAATTGGGTTTGGAATAGTCCGGTTCAAATCGGCCAAAACCCGTACAGGTTTGTGCAATACCGATGATGCGCCGCCAAGGGATCCCGGTGTCAGTCTGCCCCTTGATAAAAACCATGCCGTCTTCGGTATCAAGGGATTCGGGGGATGCCTGAAGCATGGGGGCGGCCAGTTCAAAGAGTTTTTGTCGGGCATTTTCGGCAGCCTCAATTACAGCGGAGCCAACGGCATAGGTTCCCCGTGAACCCACAAGACCGAAATCAAAGGGGTTGACCAAGGAGTCCACCGGTGTGATCTGAACCTGTTCAAGGGGTATTTGAAGGACCTCCGCGGCCATCTTGCATAGGCTGCTTCGTTGTCCCATCCCCGATTCCGCTACGCTTACGTGGATGGTTGCTGTGGCATCCGGATTCAATCTCACATAGGCCTCTGATTCATCCTCCCCCACATCCGCATTCCCGTGTGCCGCGACACCGACCCCAATTCGTTTTGGGCCGTTTATGGCCGTTGGTTTAAACCATCCCTTCCATTTGTCTTTCCATTGAAATGCCGCAGCCCCTGCCTCGATGGCCTTGGAATAATCCATGCCTTCAGAGACCCACCAGTTTCCTTCTCGCCAGAAATAGCCATCGCCCGGTTTAACATAGTTCTTTTTGATAAACTGGACCGGATCGATATCTGGTTTGGCCAGTGCTTTTTTTACAACGGGCATGAGAGCAGCCTCCAGTTCCTGACCCCCAAAACCGCGAATCACCCCGGATGCGCTTCGATTGGTACAGACCAGTTTGGTTTTCAGGTCCCAGTTGGGGCATCTCAACATGAGTTGAGCCTCCCCGCAACCTACGGCCACCTGGGCCTGGGCCATATCGGAGAAGGCCCCTGTGTCCACAAACCATGTTCCTGATACGGCCGTTAAGGTTCCATCTTTTTTCATACCCACTTTGCCCCGAAAGCGGGATCCCAAGCGCAGAGAAAAGGTCCCGAAATGTTCTTCCTTGCTGTAATATACCTTTACCGGCCTGTTGGTCACCTGTGCCAGGGCCGCGGCATAAAACAGGGGTTGGGCTGCGTAATTTTTTGATCCAAAACTACCGCCACAATGGGTCCCTATGGCCCGGATATCCGGAAATCCCATCTTGGATTGCATGATAAACCGATGCCAGGATGCACTTTGGGTCGCGGACCACACTGTTAGACGTTTTGGACCGTCCCATTGAGCAATTACTCCAGGCGGTTCAATGGGCAATGGATTGGGGATATTTTCATAGGAATAGACGCCTTCCTCGATGATGTCTGCCTCTTGGAAACCCGCTTCCACATCACCCAAAACCACTTGTGAAAGGGTTTTGGGGCCGAATGTAGGGACATCAAGGGGGAGGAGGTTCCCGGGGAACTCCTCATACAATTGGGGAGCATTCGGCCGTATGGCCTCCTCCACGTCATAAACCGCGGGTAACTCCTCGTATTCCACCTCAATCAGGTCAAGAGCCTCTTTGGCGATCTCTTCCGTTTCAGCCGCTACCAGGGCCACCGCGTCCCCCACATAACGCACCTTGGAGTCAAGCACTTTTACATGTCGGGGGATTCCTGTTTGCCAAGTGGGAACGTTGTAATGGGTCAACACGGCCCGAATCCCTTTCATCGCTTCGGCCCGGTCGGTTTGTATCATTTTGATCTTTGCGTGAGGGAAAGGACTGCGTAAGACTTTCCCGTGCAACATTCTCGGCAGGACCAGGTCATCAATATACCGGGCCCTGCCTGTTACGATATCCAATGCATCTTTTCGCGGGGTGGGTTTACCGATAAATCGATATTCTTTTGGCATGGCTTAACCCCCTTTTTTGGATGCGGATAGCACGGCATCCAACACATGGTAATGACTGATACACCGGCAAAAGTGACCGGACAAGGCTTCTTTTACCTCATGGGTCTTCGGCGACGGGTTGTTATCCAGCAAGGCCCGCGATGCCATGATCATCCCCGGTGTGCAAAAACCACATTGAAAGGCCGTGTGGTCTATAAAACTTTGTTGCAAAGGATCCAGCTTTCCGGTTTTTGGTTCTTGAAGTCCTTCTATGGTGGTGATATGCCTTCCGTCACATTCGATCGTCAGGGTCAGGCACGACAAGATGGGTAAACCATCCATAATCACGGTGCAGGCGCCGCATGATCCTTGGTCACAACCCACCTTGGTCCCTGTCAACCCAAGGGTTTCACGGAGGGTCTTGGCCAAGGTGTCCGAAGGGCCGACCTGATCGGGATGTATCCCAATGGTCAATGAATAAGGAATGTTGTTGACAATGATTTCAATTTCCTGAGGGTCTTCTTGTTTTGTTTTTTTGTCCATGACTTCCTCCAGGTCAGGGTGTCTTCATCATGCCGGATAATGAGGGTTGGATAATGATTGTTTTTCAATACCTCTTGTCATGCTTTGTGCATACTTGATCTATATTAGAATTTTAGAAATTTATCATCAATAAAATTTCAGAAAGGTTATATGGGCTGATAAATTTTACATTTATTGAACCATAAAATAATCTTTCTGGTCCAAAGGGCATCATGATGATATGATGATGACATGAAACTTCGAAAAGGCGATATTGTTGAATTATGGGTGGATAAGATGGCCTTTGGCGGCCACGGCATTGCCCGATCAGACGGCCTGGTGATCTTTGTGAAGGGTGCCATACCGGGTGATCGGGTCTTGGCCCGCGTGACAAAAAAGAAAAAGGATTTTGCGGAGGCGGGTCTGATTAACCTTCTTTGCCCGTCCATTGATCGGGTCCAGGCGCCATGCCCATATAGCGATTATTGCGGCGGGTGTCAGTGGCAGCATATTGATTATCAAAAACAATTGGACTTTAAACGAGATCATGTCAAGGAAACCTTGGCCCATATCGGCGGGATTGCGAATGTATTGGTTCACCCAACCATCCCTTCTCAAAATATTTTTGAATATCGAAACAAGATGGAATTCTCCTTTTCGGATCGAAGCTGGCTGTTACCGGATGAGTTTAAAAGAGGGATTGCAAAGTCTGATTTCGGGCTTGGCCTTCATGCCCCGGGGACCTTTCATAAGGTCATTGACGTGGATGCCTGCCTCTTGCAACATCACACGGGAAATTCAATTCTTCAAGCGGTCAAACGATTCGCAAAGGGTAGCGGTCTGCCACCTTATGGTCTTAAGAGCCATCAAGGGTTTTGGCGGTTTTTAACCTTAAGGCATTCTCATGCCTTTGATGAATGGATGGTCAATATCATAACATCAGAAGAGAAAAGAGATGTGATCCTATCCCTTGTCACGGAATTGTGCCAAACCATCACCAACATCAAAACGATAGTCCATTCGATCAATACGCGAAAGGCGGCCATTGCTGTGGGCGAAAGAGAAACGATCCTTAAAGGTCAAGGATCTATCTTAGATCGGATCGGGCCGTTTCAATTTCAGATATCCGCGAACTCATTTTTTCAAACCAATACCCGGGGGGCGCAGAGACTTTATGAGACAGTAGTTGATTATGCTGGACTAAGCGGAATAGAGATGGTTTTGGATCTTTACAGCGGGACGGGGATTATCCCCATATTTTTATCAGAGCGGTCCAAAGAGGTCATCGGCATGGAACTTGTAGAGAGCGCCGTAAGGGATGCATACAATAATTGCAAGACCAATCAGGTCCATAATTGCCGATTTATTCTGGGAGACATCAAAGAGAAGTTATCCGAACTCAAGGTAACACCGGATGTGATCGTCATTGATCCCCCACGGGCCGGTATGCACAAGGATGTCCTGGAGGGTGTCATGGAAGCGGCTCCGGCGAGAATAGTGTATGTTTCCTGCAATCCCGCTTCCTTGGCACGGGATATGGGCCAAATGATTCGGAAATACAATGTGGTTGAGATTCAACCTGTGGATATGTTTCCACACACCTATCATATAGAGTCAGTAGCCAAGATGGTTCGTAAATGAAACTCCCTCACCGCCAGCGGTAGGGAAGTGGAATTGCGTCATTGCTCATCTCGCTATTTTTTCAAGCATAGCCTTGTACGAAGGCTGGTCATACCTGTGGTAAGCAGTAGAGAATTCTGGCGAAGGCGAATAAAACCAGGGTGACGAAATAAAATGATTGACAAGATATTCAATCATTATATAAAGTCTAGCGTTTAGGTCTTAGCATTCCAATGGTTTATTTCGGTTATTTTTCAAGACCATGGATGATAATTGAATAAGGTCACAGAAGGGGGTGATCAAAATTTATCTTAAAACTGCATATCGGGCTCATTCACGAACCAATCTTTTTCCCAGGGGTCTGGTATGTCCTTTTTATATAAATGGATGCTTTCAAACCTTCTATTCAGAGAGTGAGGTGGTTGGTAACTTGCTATAGTCAAGATGAAACCCTATAAGGCCATATGGCCGGCATCGAAGGCAAGAAAGGCATCACCTTTTAAAAGGGATGCTTTTTTTATTTGATCAATAATAAATACATTAAATGTTCAGAGGATAACTACATGAAAGTCATTGTGCAAAACAATCAGATCGAGAGGGCAATCAAAGATCTCAAGAAAAAATTGACCAAAGAAGGTTTTTTTTCAGAAATCAAAGAGCGCCGATTCTATGATAAACCCAGTATTCAAAAGAAGAAAAAGCAGGCAAAGGCGGCCAAAAGGCGGCGCAAACGAATGAGGAAAATTCCCAGATTTTAATCCACCCGAACAGAAGGTCGGGGTCATATAACATAGAGGTATGATCGAGTGGCTCCAAGGCTTTTCTCCTTGACAAAAGACCAATGAGTTAGGTACATAGCCAAAAATCAATAAGCCTTATTTGTATCCGCCGGAGGCGGATAAGTGTTGAATTCCCCGAACCCTGGGGCGATCAGAAAGGTTCCGTTTCATACCCCGCTTATAGCTGCGGGGTAATCCATCCAATCAAAACGCCAGAAGAGGATTAATTCCATGGAAAAACCTAGACGTTCCTCTCTCAAATTCGTCATAGATTTATTGATCGGCCTTGTCTTATCTTATTATGCAAGGTTGATATCAAATCCTTTACAGAGTGGTTTGGCCTATTTTGCCGCAGGTCTGATTCCGGCACTCTTTATCGGTTGGATTCTTTTCCCCTTTGCCCTATATTCAAAGCAGCCACAACCTATTTCCTTTAATCATGCCCTTCATATGGATTCGGATATTGCCGATGGTATTGAAGGTGATACGGAGGCTGAAAAGTGTTTATATTGTCATTCATTTCGTGATGACGGGACATTTGCAGGGATCCCTAAGTTGGAATTATGCATGGAGTGCCACGATGATCCGGACTCACCATTAGGTGAGACACAAGCTGAACAACAGTTCATGACAGAGTATGTTGCCCAGGAAAAAGAAGTGCCCTGGCTCTTATATTCACGACAACCGGACTGCGTTTATTTTTCCCACATTGCACATGTCCAAAAAGGGGAGCTGGATTGCCAAGTGTGCCATGGAGATCATGGGAAGACATTGGAACTACCGCCTTTTCAAAAAAATAGAATAACCGGTTATAGCATTAATATATGGGGCAAGAATATCTTGGGCCTTAAATCCAACACGTGGGATCGTATGAAGATGGATGATTGTGCGGAATGTCATACCCAAAAAGGCCATGAAGAAAACAACGCCTGTTTTGTTTGCCACAAATAAGGGGAATGAGAACATGAAATTCAATGGAAAAGATATTACCGAACTTTTGGCACTAAACAGAAGAAATTTCGTAAAATTAATCCTAGGCGGGGCCGTGGGAACCGGCTTGTCCCCCATTCCTTGGAAATTGGCGGATGATACCGCTATTTGGACACAAAATTGGCCATGGGTGCCTGTTCCCCCCGAGGGCGAATATGTTCACGAAAAAACTATCTGTAAATTATGTCCGGGCGGATGCGGAATTGAAGTCCGGAAAGTGGATCACCGGGCCGTCAAGATTGAAGGTCGCACTGATTTTCCGGTTAATCCTGGAGGGATGTGTCCTTTGGGGATGGGAGGATTGCAATTACTTTACAATGAGCAGATCCGCTTTACAAGTCCTATGAAACGTGTGGGTGCCAGAGGGGCGGGGAAATTTGTTTCCATATCTTGGGAGGAAGCCATGGCGATCCTAGTCGACAGGATCAAAGGCCTCAGACAGGCCGGACAACCAGCCGCCCTTGCTTCTATCGATGGAAATCCCGGCCGATCCACCATGTCCGTTTTAATAGAACGCTTCATGAATGCCGTTGGAAGTCCCAATTATATGCGCATCCCTACATCTGAAGACACTTACTCTATGGCGAATATGCTAATGACCGGAAACGATGGCCCTATGGCATATGACCTGGAGAACGCTGATTTCATTCTCAGCTTCGGCAGCGGGCTGATCGAGGGATGGGGGTCCCCGGGGAGGGTTCTAAATGCCTGGAAGATCTGGAAGGAAAATGCTGCACAGAAAAAGATCACGATTGTACAGATTGAGTCAAGGGCCTCCAACACGGCCTCCAAAGCCGATCAGTGGATCCCGGTAAAGCCTGGCACAGAAGCAGCGCTGGCCTTGGGCATCGCCCATATTCTCATTCGAGAAAAGTTGTATCATTCCGAATTTGTGGATCGATTTGCCTTTGGTTTTTCTGATTGGATCACCTCCGATGGCAAAGATCGAGCCGGATTTAGGCGTTTGGTCCTGGAGAAATATTCTCCCGAAAAGGTGGCCGAGATAACCGGCATAGATGCCGCGGAGATCGGCCGCCTTGCCGATCTTTTTGGCCGAGCCAGAGCACCTATTGCCCTTTGCGGACGGGGCAAAGGGTTTTTACCCGGAAGCGTATTCGAGTGTATGGCCATCCATGCGCTCAACGCCTTGGTGGGAAACCTAAATACACCCGGTGGGATATTTCTTCATGATCCACTCCCTTTAGGTCTTTTACCTCAATTAGAGCCGGATGCCGTTGCAGCGGCCGGGCTTAAAACGCCTCGTGTGGATCAGATCGGCGGTTCCGCCCATCCCTTCAGCCAGAGCTTGATCGAAAATTTTTCGGATGCCGTCATAAGCGCTGAAAAATCACCCGTGGACACGCTTCTTTGTTTTTCATCGAATCCAGCTTATACCATGCCGGATGGAGGTGCATTCAATAAGGCACTTCAAAAGATACCTTTTGTTGTGAGTTTTTCACCCTATCATGATGAGACCGCTTATATGGCGGATCTGGTTTTGCCTGATCACCATTATCTTGAAAAGATGGATGACGTGGTTTGGCCGATTGGTCTCCAGTATCCCCTTTATGGTATCACCAAACCAGTCGTGAACCCCCTATATGACACCCGGAACACGGGGGATATCATCATCCGATTAGCGGCCCAAATGGGTGATACCGTGGGAAAAGCTTTCCCATGGAAAAACTATGAAGAGGTTTTACAGGTCCGGGCAAAAGGTTTGTTTGATCATTCATCGGGTCTTACGGAATATAATGGACCGGAGGCATGGTCCCGGATAAGTGAAGGCGGAAACTTCACCCCTGATTACAAGTCATTTGATGAGATGTGGAAGAAGATGATATCCGGTAATCTATGGTATCGCCCTGCGCACCGATATGGAAATTGGGGTGGGATTTTTAAAACACCTACAGGGAAATTCGAGTTTTTCAGCATGCAGATTGATCTTGCTGTCGATGAGGCCTCTCGACAACAGGACAAAGAAACGGTTTTAATGAGCATGGGAATTCATGCAAAGGGTGATGATGCGTTCATGCCCCATTTTGAATCCCTTGTTTCCGAAGAAGATCATGGGCATTATCCTTTAAAAATGGTGCCCTATGAGATGATCAATCTTTCCAGTGGTCCTTATCCGAATCCGCCTTATCTTAATAAAACCCTTTTCGATAATCAGCTTTTTGGAGATGAGTCGTTTATTGAGATCAATCCCAGGACCGCCGCCGATTATCATTTAGGGCAAGGGGATCGTGTTGTGGTGGGATCATCTAGGGGAGAGGTTCAGGTTCGTGTGAATCTTTTTGAAGGGGCCATGCCGGGCATTGTCTATATGCCGTTGGGTTTCGGGCACACGGCCTATGACGATTTTTTGCGGGGAAAAGGCGTTAATCCAAACCGGATTATCGCAGGAGGGCGAGATCCTCTAAGCGGTTATTCTATATGGTGGAGTACGCCGGTAAAACTGACTAAAATATAAAAAATCGTCCAGCAATTTTATTAAACATTCCTCAGGTTCTTCATAGTCTTTTTATGCGGGATGAATAAATGCTAATGACAATATTGCTTATACTGCTGTGAGGGAAATCATGGAAAATAATCTGGCCCACGGACATCGATTTGGGATGGTCATTGATATTGATAAATGCACCGGCTGCGGCACATGCATGGTGGCTTGTGCTGCGGAGAATAATGTCACGGTTCGAAGCGATGAATCCGACAAGCAACGAAGTATCACGTGGATGCAACTTTATAAGATCACCAACGGCAAGGCTTTTCCACACACAGAGGTAAGCTATTTCCCCCGACCGTGCATGCATTGTGATGAAGATGGACATGGTCACCACACCTCCCCATGCGTTACCGTTTGTGTGGCAACGGCCACGCGACTCGATTTCAATACCGGGATAGTGAGTCAGATCTATACTCGTTGCGTGGGCTGCCGTTATTGCCAAGCCGCTTGCCCTTATCATGCCCGGTATTTTAATTGGTGGGACGGATATAAACTTATTCAGCCATTTCCCAAGGGCATGGAACGTTCTCTGTCTCCGGAGGTTTCAGTTCGCACAAGGGGTGTGGTGGAAAAATGCACCTTTTGTCACCACCGTTTGATGCGGGCCAAAAACAAGGCCTATGCAGAAGGTCGAAGGGAGATTGAAGAAAGTGAATATATCACGGCCTGTGCAGAGGCCTGTCCCGTCCAAGCCATTACTTTCGGGGACCTCAATAATCCGAATCACAAGGTTTCACAATTGATCAAGAGCCCTTATGCCTTTAGGTTATTGGAAAGGTTGAATACCAAACCCAAAGTCTATTATATCTCCAAAAAGGATTGGGTGCGGGAGATGGCGGATAATTATCTGCCCGGAGAATTTAAGCCTATCAGCACGGCTGCGGTAGGCTCACGCTAAGCAATATAAGTATTTCAGGATTACTATGAGGAGGCTAATGAGATGGATTCCGCATTGATACCGGATGGTGTAAAAAGGTGTTCACCCACATCCTTTTTCCTTTGGACAGTACCCTGGCTTGCCCTTCTTGCATGGGGTGGTATCTCCGCGATTCTCTGCCTTGGTTTAGGCCTGAATCAGACCAACATGAGTAATATCTTCGCCTTCGCCCTATGGATCGTCTTTGATCTGGCTATCATCGCTTTGGGTGCGGGTGCATTCTTTACCGGTTTTTTAACATACATTATTGGAAAAAAAGAACTCAAAAACATTATTAACGCCGCCGTTGTTATTGGGTTTATTTGTTATACGGGGGCCATGGGTATGCTGGCGTTTGATCTCGGACAGCCCGTGAGGAGTTGGTTTATATTCTGGCATGCTAATATCCATTCGATGTTGGTGGAGGTTTCTTTCTGTATCACTTGTTATATGGGTGTATTGGCTATCGAGTATCTACCGATCATTCTTGAAAATCGAAAACTGAGTGAGATCAAGGAATTTCGTCTATTCGGTCATAACCTGCATCATATTATGGCCCTTTTCGCCGCAACAGGCGTTTTCCTTTCATTTTTTCACCAAGGTTCGTTGGGAGGGATGTACGGCGTGATGTATGCCAGGCCTTTCGCAGCCAGGGCGGGTTTCTATGTCTGGCCTTGGACCTTTTTTCTGTTTATCTTGTCCGCCATCGCGGCAGGACCTTGCTTTACTATTCTTTGCACCAAATTAACGGAGGCCATTACCAGAAAAAAGCTTGTACCCTCAAGTGCCATACAATTACTTGCCAAGATATCAGGTTGGTTGCTGGCCTTGTATATGGTTTTAAAGATCGCCGATACCCTGGGCTGGATCTATGGTGTGGTTCCAAAGGCTGGACAACAATTCATGGATTTCTTTCGTGAAGGTCCTTATGGGTTATGGCTGCTCGTATTCGAGATCATCATTTTGGGAATCATTCCCATGATCATCTTGTTGATTCCAAAGACCAGGCAACACAGTGGATGGCTCATTGCGGCCTGTTTAATGACTTGCACGGGGATTGTTCTTAATCGATTCATGTTTATCGTGGTCAATCTCGCCATTCCGGTAATGCCTTTTGATAAGTTTTGGAGCTATCTCCCCACTTGGCAGGAATGGGGCCTTTCCATGGCGGTCGTTGGTTATGGAATGTTGTTGTTTTCCCTTTCATATCGATATCTACCGCTTTTTCCAAAAGAAACGGAATTAAATACCGTTGGCATATAGAGGTCGCAAGGAAAGTATTGTCGTTTCTTAATAAGGAGAAAATGTATGACGCCCTTATCATTTGAATGGAGTTGGACGGCAGATTATTTTATCTTCATGGGCCTTTTATATACGGCCTTGATCATCATAGGATGCGGTCTGATCTATACCTATATCAAGACATGGTGGAAAAGTGAAGGAGGAGGGAGCCCTCCTAAGGTTTCATATCGCTCAAAGTATTCGGAGTACTAACCTTTTAAGGACGAGTTCGACCTCCCGGCGGAAGGGCGGGTGATTCAGCATCCAGTATCAAGAGGTCATACTATTGATCAAAAAATTCGGAAGAACCCATACCCGATTCAGCCCAAACTCTGTTCTGCATAATCCCTTTCAAAGCCATATCACCGTATCCCTTTTCCAATGTACATCATCATGCTCGGGATAATCCAGGTTATAATGGAGGCCTCGGCTTTCCTTTCGTAAGGAAGCGCATGTAATGATCAAATCAGCGACCAATGCCAAATTCCGAAGCTCAAGAAGATCTCGAGTGACCGTAAAATCCCAGTAATATTCTTTTATTTCAGCCTGGATATTGTCTATTCGCTTTTTTGCGCGCTCCAGCCGCTTATTGGTCCGGACGATTCCCACATAATTCCACATCAATCGACGAATCTCATCCCAATTATGAGAGATCACCACCAATTCTTCAATATCCGTGGCGCTTCCCGAATCCCAAATAGGGGCCTTTGATAACCCGAATTTTTTATTATTGATTAGGTCCTGGGCGGATCTTTCAGCTGCTCGTTTGGCGTACACGAGGGCCTCCAAAAGGGAATTGCTGGCCAAGCGATTGGCACCATGCAGACCTGTGCATGCCGTTTCACCGATGGCGTAAAGGTTGCCGATGTTGGTCATCCCATCATTATCCGTCAACAATCCACCACACATGTAATGTGCGGCAGGGACCACGGGAATGGGTTCTCTGGTGATATCTATCCCAAATTTTAAGCAAGTGTTGTAGATATGGGGAAATCGATCCCTGATGAAGTCGGCGTCCTTGTGACTGATATCCAGATATACACATTCATCACCACTTTTTTTTAACTCCATATCAATGGACCTAGCCACGATATCTCGAAAAGCCAAGTCCTTAAGGGGATGATATTTCTCCATAAACCGATTTCCTTTGCTGTCTGTGAGGATCCCTCCTTCACCCCGCACGGCTTCCGATATCAGGAAGTTCTTGGCCAAAGGATGATAGAGACAGGTGGGGTGAAACTGGACAAACTCCATGTTGGCGACTTTTACACCGGCCCGATATCCCATGGCCACACCGTCGCCGGATGCGATATCCGGATTACTGGTATATAGATAGATCTTTCCCACACCGCCTGTGGATAAAAGCGTTACCTTGGCCAAAAAGGTGATGACCTGCTCTGCTTGAACATCCAGGACATAGGCCCCCCAACAGGTTTCTCGGCTCTCGGATGTAACGATCCCTTTTTTAATCAATTTGGATTGGGTAATGAGATCAATGGCTATGTGATCTTCGTATATGGTAATATTTTTATCTTCTTCAACCCTTTGTAAAAGGGCTTCTTCCACAGCATTGCCGGTTTTATCTTTGGTATGCACGATGCGTCTTTTGGAATGGCCGCCCTCCATTCCAAGCTCTAGATTTTCAGTAGCGTCAGAATGATTTGCCTCAAGCGTAAAATGAACCCCTAGGGAAATCAGTTCCCGAATACGTTCGGGGCCGTTTTGGACCACCATCCGTACGACGTCCTCGTGACAAAGTCCATCGCCTGATTTAAGGGTGTCTTTGATATGCAAATCAAAACTGTCATCCAACCCGAATACTGAAGCGATACCGCCTTGGGCATAATTGGTGGATGCCTCTGTTCGCTCCTTTTTCGTGATAATGGCGACCTTCCCAGTCTTGGAAGCCTGCAAAGCAAAACTCAGGCCTGCGATCCCACTTCCAATAACAAGATAATCCGTCCGCATTTCCACAGTCATTTATACCTCTTTTTTTTTATTTGCACATCCAGAAAACAGTAAATCGGAACCTATTCACATTAGCACATAATCATGAAAACAGCTTGAAATTTTTAAACACTCTTTATACATAAGAGATATTATTCGGGAAGATCCATGGAGTCAAAGATGAAAAAATCCGCTGTTATTTTCGATTGCGATGGTGTGATGTTCGATTCACGCCAGGCCAATATCAATTATTATAACCACCTTTTGGCCCATTTCGGCCAGCCGTTGATGACGGAAGAGATGATCACCCATGTGCACATGAATACGGCCAATGAATCCATTCGTCATATTTTTCGACATGCTCCCCATCTTATTGATGAAGCCCTGCAATATGCCAAGGAGATTGATTATACCCCTTTTATTCCAAATATGATTATCGAGCCTGGGTTAAAGGACCTGCTGCAGAAGCTCAGGCCGGATTTTGGGTTGGCTGTGGCGACAAACCGGAGTACGACCATTAATAAGGTATTGGAATCCAATGGCCTGGATAGGGTTTTTGATATCGTCGTTTCATCCCTTGATGTAACGAACCCGAAACCCCATCCGGAATCATTATTCAAGATCCTGGACTTTTTTGGTATTGAATCGAAAGACGCCTATTATGTGGGGGATTCACTGATCGATTATCAAACGGCAATGGGAGCCGGCGTTATTTTTATTGCCTATAAGAACAGGAACCTAAAGGCGGACTATTATGCGGACTCCATGGGCGAATTGGGGAAAATAATCAGAAATGATTTGAATAGGTAATCGGGAAAAACAGACTAAATCTATTTATTGGAAATGACTACCTTTGAATTCTTTTCAATAATTCTTGTACTTCAGCAACACCAGGACCTTCCTTGACCAAGCCCAGAAACTTTTTTAATATACTGACGGCATCGGCCTCTTTACCCAATCGATCATAAAGATCCCCTAACCGGAGATAGGGGGCCGGGTTGGTCCCGTCATATCGGATGGATGATTTATAGGCCTCAATGGCCTGCTCCCATTGATTAAGGGCCTCATAAGCGAGCCCCAGATTGGCATGGCATATGGCATAAGAGGGGAAGATCTCTATTGCTTTCTGATAACTTTTAATAGCCTGTTTATAGTCGCCCTTATGATAATAGGCCAATCCCATATTGTTGTAAGCGATGTCAGGCGTCTTAAAAAGGATATCATTCACGGCCTTTTGGAAGGCATCAATCGCCAAGTCCCATTTTTCTAGCAATCCGTATAAAATGCCGAGATTGTTCCACGCTTCCGGGAATCGGGGCCTTAGGTTTAAGGCTATCTCGAAATGGGTTAACGAGGCATCATATTCGTTCAAGTCTCGATAGACAAGGGCCAACGCATGATGCACATCCGGGTTTTCCGGATCGAGATCCTTTGCCTGGAGTAGATATCGAAGGGCTTCCCGCAGATTACCTTGGCGATAATGGGAGATCCCCAACTGTTCGGTGGCCTTTGCCTTTTCATTGATGGCGGCTTGATTGCCTGCACAACCTGCAAAAAAGAGTAAGAAGCAAACGATGTATTTGAGGGCGGTAAGCTTTGGAGCCAAGATCATGAACCATTTCCCATGAGTGAATCACAAAGAGAGGTTGATACAACTCGTCTAAAACCAATGAAGGGCTATGCCGGGGGCGGCAGTACCGTTGGCGTAACAAAAATCAATAATTCCGATCTTTGAAAAGTTTTTCTCTTCGCATTAAAAAGCTTCCCCAATATAGGTATTCTTCTCAGGCCGGGGACACCGGATTCATTTTCCGCTTCACTCTCTTTAATGATACCACCGATTACAAATGTATCACCGCTCTTTATCAGAAGGGTGGTGTTGATATTCTTTGTAAGGAGTCTTTGGGTGGACGGTGCCTGGTCATCCGTGACCGTAATAACCAGAGTGATATAATTATTATAACTTACGGCTTCAGGTGTCACAGTAAGTGACAAAGTGGCGTTTAATGTGGTGGATGGAACATTTTCCGTAGCCGGTATGATGATCACATCACCGCTGCTGATGGTCGCCGCGGTTCCTTCCCTGGCAATGACCTTGGGAGCGGACATAACCTTTGCCTTACCCTCGGTTTCCGCCAAGGCCAGGGTTGCATCCAAGGTTAAAGCGCCTAAACCTGAAAAATTTTGCGCAAAGGCCAGGCCGATATTTCCTGCCCATCCATCAGGGGTACTTGTGGAAAAGGTTCCCCCCCAGCCTTTTTGATCATTGGTATAACTATTGGCATCCGTGACAGGAAAAGAAACATTATTTTCGTTTCGACGCCAATATTGATTGTCGGATCCCCATCGTATGCCCAGATCACGACTGAAATCCGTGGTGGCATCCACGATCCTGGCTTCGATCATGATCTGTTTGACGGGGATATCGAATTGTTTAATTATTTCTTTTGCCGCCGCAATACTCGAAGAAACATCTTTAATAATAAAAGTATTGGTGCGAGAATCGATAGTTATGGTACCCCGTTCGGTCTTAATACTATCAATATGGGGCTTTATTTCCTCTGCTGCTGCAAAGTCGACCGGAATATACTCTGTAACGATCGGTTCGGCCTCTTTGGCCTTTTCTTCCATCTCTCGTTTTCGCTTCAGCTCTTCCTCTATCTTTTGTTGTTCCTTAAGCGCGGAGGCCTCCTCCTCTGCCTTGATTTGGTTCATCTTCGCCTTGGTGGTGACCCAAATAATGTTCTTTCCTACATATCTTTTATCCAATCCGGCATTTGTCAAAATCAACTCCAAGGCCTGATCCCACGGGACATCCTTTAATATCATGGAGAATCTTCTGCCGACAATTTCCGGATCCCATATGATATTTTCATCACTAATGGTATTAACCATTCTGAGGAAATCGATTACTTCCGTGTTGTTAAAATCGAAAGACATGGGCTCTTCTTTATATTTTTTTTCAGAGAAAGCATTCTGAGCGGGGGGTTTCATAACCCTTGTTGCAGCAGCCGTGGGTGTAAGCGTTGTTGTGGCCGCGGGAGATTGAGATAAAACCGGTTTTGTTGGGGCGGATGCCTGTGTAACTTTTGTTTCTTTAAGCTGTAGTGGAACGATCTCTTGTTGAGGCGGTTTCACCGAAGTCTTTGCAAAATCTATACTGATGCGATTATCCGTTTGTTTGATGTGATAGGGAACCATCTCTTTAAGAAAGATGTCTAAATCAACCTCTTTTTCGGATGAAGAGAATGCGGGCCTAACCCGCTCAAGTGCGGCGGGAAAATGGGTCGCATCAATTTCCCTCAATAATAAAGGAGGTATAG
The DNA here is from genome assembly GCA_016930835.1 of Deltaproteobacteria bacterium. GTDB lineage: Bacteria > Desulfobacterota > DSM-4660 > Desulfatiglandales > HGW-15 > JAFGGA01. The sequence goes on along the minus strand of JAFGGA010000147.1, from coordinate 13,571 downwards.
TGCTGTTTGAAAGCTTTAGGGAAAGACCTTTTGTTCCTTTTTGATCCAGGGAATATGGGACTTTTTTATCCGTGGTTATCAGCAATTGGGATTTGCCATGGTCCAACATGGTAAAGTCGATCCCAAGGACCTGATTGATATTCGATTCTTGAGGCTTAAAATAGATTCTCGGCTCCGACGCGGTCGCAGGCGTATCATTATTTGTAGCGGGTGGCGCAGCTTGAGGCGCCTTGGCTTCGGTCTGCTTGGGGACAAAAACAACCCGAATGATCTTATCTTGGGCCACAACACTGTAATCTGCCGGATTGGCCAAGGCAGCCACCATTCGTGTCATGCCGTTTCCGGTATCACTGTCTTCAAAACGAATATTTTGTAAAATATTATTATTGATATCCCTCGATAAAGGTATATTCCCGGATCGTTTTCCTCGAATATCCAATACGACCCTTGGAGGGTCCACCAATTGAAAAGCTGTATAAGGCGTGGAACGGGAGCTATTGAGTACCAAGACGGACCCTGTTGGGGTTGATGTCACATCTACTGACTCAATAATTGGAACGGCTTCTTGCGGTTCTGTAGTAGTACGTTCCTCTTTTTTTGTTGTTGATGTGCAACCGGTCAATAACCCCAGCAAAATGAAAAGCGATATGAAAAAAGCGGTTACGCCTTTTTTGTTATAAACTTTGATATCCATCTAAAATCTCCTTGCAATGACCGATTAATATTCGTCCCTTACCTTTCTGAAAATGTTTGAAAAATATCATTCACATGAGCGTGCTACAAGTTATTGCGTCTTTTTGGTTATATCCCTGTATTGTTTTTGGCCTCGGAAATCCGTATATTCTTCCCGGATAATCACCTCTCCTTGGGCAATTTTGTAGACGACCCCACCGTTGGTCCCTATGGCCGTCCCTTCCTTGATCACGTAACCGTCTCCTTTTGAATCACGCACCATCGCCCATTTTCCCTTCTTACCTATGGTGATCATGATGAGATTTAGTTGGGATAACTCCAGGGTTTCCAAATATGTTTTTGGTTTTTCTTTCTTCTTTTCCTGTTGTTCTTCTCGAATGGTAATAAAAGATTTAAAAGGGTCTGTTTTGCCAGTGGGATCATAGATGTAATCGTCTTCAGTTTCCGTCTTTTTTTCACCCGTATTTCCGGTTTCCGTCGGTGGTGCTTCAGCGGTTACTTCTTTTAATGGTTTTGGTTCCTTATACACCACATCTTGAGCTCCGAAAGTCGGATTGGAAATAAGCCATATCAAAGCGATAATAAATAAAACACCTTGGGGCCTCATATTTTTTTTCACCCGCTGCATCACTCAGTTCCACCTTTAAATCGATAGGTCACGGCACTGCACCTGGTAATAAGTGTGGTTGAACGCTCTGAGATGGGCCTCATGGATACATTATGGATGTTCATAATCCTTTCCATGTGACCTACCTTATCAAAGAAGACCGCCACATTATGGTATTCCCCTCTGACCTCAATGGCTATGGGGATCTCCAGATAAAATTCTTTCGGTCGTTCACTTTGAGGTTGAATGGATCGCACGTCTAATTGGGCTTCAGCCCCTAATTCGGTGAGCTTCCTTAAAAGACTCGGAATTTCTTTTTCGTTAGGTAAGAGTAAGAGAGCTTCTTGGAATTGATTGTCCACCTTCGCCTTTGTTTGGTTCAGTTTTTCGTAATCTTTGGCCTTTATCCTGGCCTGCGTGATTTGGCGTTCAAGGTTTTCAATCTCTTGTTTTGTTTTCTTTATTTCTTCCGTCTTGGGTAACCATACAAACCAAACAAATAAGCCGGCTAAAAGGACAAGTGTGCCAGAGACAATCGCGATTCGCACCGGCATCTTGATCTTTTCAACTTTATCAAAAAAATTTTCGCCTGCCATGACCTGACTAATCCTTATATCAGAGGGTTAACGCCTTTTCTTAGGGGCTGCTGTTTTTGCCGGTTCCGCTGCTTTTTGATCCGCATGGGCGTAAGTCTTGCAATCCAGACCAAAATCTGAGACCTTCAAGCGATACTCAGGTAAATCCCTCAAGGTGACGCCTTGGAGTTCCACGGAAATGATATGCTCAGAATTCTTCAGGTTGTCCATAAACAAAGCCACTGTCTCATTATCCATGGCGGTTCCTGTCATCCTTAAAGTGCCTTGGTTTTCATCTAATGTCTTGAGCCATAGCTTGTCTCTTGGTACGGCCTCTGCAATCTCATCAAGGAGTTTGACCGGTCCGGTTTTTCCCTTTTCAAGTTCCCGAATAACGTTCAGCTTTGTCTCAATCTCTTTGATTTGCTTTTCTAGTTTTTTGATTTCATTAAGGGTCTTTTGATAGGTTGCCAGCTCCTGTCTTTTTTCATTTTCTTGTTCCTTGACGGTAGACAAATCGCCGCTGATTTGTATGAAAAAATATACCATTAATAAGATAAAGAATACGACGATCAAGGCAGAAACCGTGACTTGCTTTCTGATATTCTCTCTTTTTCTGGCTGCCCGAAAGGGTAATAGATTGATTCGTATCATTTGTCGTCAATGCTCCTTAATGCCAGGCCGACGGCAACCGCGGCCTGCGGAGCCATATAGCTCAGGTATCTCGGATCAAATACCTTTTCATTAATCTGCAAATCAGCAAATGGTTTTAATTCCATCACTGGAATATCTGTTTCCATCTGAAGGAATTTTTTAAACCCGGGCAACCTGCATGCCCCCCCGCTTAAGATAATTTTTTCAATAGATTCATCTGGATAGGTTGTTGAAAGAAAATCAAGGGCCCGTTTTATTTCTTGCACCCATCCAGAGACCACCGTCGTAAAGATCTCCTCCAATACTTCTTTTTTATCATCAACCTTCGCGCCACCTAACTTAATATTTTCCGCTTCTTCAAAAGAAACATCAAATTCGGACATAATGGCTTCGGTAATCTGAGATCCCCCGTAAGCAGAATCCCTTGTAAATATGGATACGCCGTCTTTGACGGCATTTATTCCCAGTTCTTCCGCACCAATATTGACAAGTGCATAGCATCCTGATACATCTTTCATGCTCATTTCAAAAGCATTTTGAACTGCAAAAGCATCCACATCGACTAATACGGGGTTAAGTCCCGCCAAGTGGATCAGACTGACATATTCTTCAATAATATCTTTTTTTGCTGCGACAAGCATCACATCCATCACGCTCTCTTCATCGCTTTCCTCTCCATCCCTGATTTCCGAGATTTCTTCCTTACCTGAAAGGATTTCATAATCAAGGTTGACATCGCTGATATCAAAGGGAATATATTGTTCCGCCTCATCATGGATACTGGCCTCAAGCTCTGCTTCTTCACGTTTGGCGATATTGATTTTTTTAACGATGACTGAAAAACCCGATATGGCGATCGCAACATTTTTATTTTTGATCTTTAGATTCTTGTAGAGGTTTTTTAAGGCGGATGCCACGACCTCCATCTCTCGAACCGTTCCTTCAACAACGGCATCCTTTGGCAACCCGATGATCCCAAAATTTTTCAGGACCATTCCCTTTTTGGTATCATCGATTTCAACCAACTTAATTGAATGGGAACCGATATCCAATCCAACTAATTTATTTTTTTTGGGAACAGGCATATACAACCTTCTTAATCATCCAGAAATACTTTGTTTTTTTCGGACAAATCATATCCAAGAGCTAGGATTATTTTCCTTTTTGTTTCCATCCGACAACTCTTGCCTTTTTCAATCCTGTCAATGGTTAATGACGAAACCCCTGCTTTTCGGGCCAGTTCGGCCTTACTCATCAACAATTCCTCTCTGATGTCTTTTACGATATTGTTCCCCAATTTATCCTCCGACTCTTTTAGTTAACACAAGCATTTCTCATCGGACGGATAAATATCATATATATATGGTATAATTTGTCAAGTATTTTTTCATAAATTAACCAAAATTAACATAATTTCTATATATATCGTATATAATATTATAAATTAGCACTACATATTGTATGTGCAAATTAATACTAAACCATTGTGATCTGTGTTTTTTAGGTCCACAAATTGAAAAGAGCGACTAACCTTTAGGTGTTAATCAGAAATAATCTTTATTGGTACATACCTTTCAAATTGCTTTACACCTCGTAATCCCCTATATTAATAGATCGTGTTTGTTTGCAGGTTACAGCATGGTTCTAATAATAGGCCATTTTTTATAAAAGAACCAATCCAGTTTTCCGTGCGAAGATGACCATCAATTTGCTGCAAGAAAAATACCAGGAGGGGTTTGATTAACATTATGGATCATAATGATAAAATCATCAGAAAAAGTACTGCCAGAGAATATGCGGAAGCGGCGGTTATTGCTATTCTCCTTGCCCTTTTCATTAGAACGTTTGTGGTCCAGGCCTTTAAAATTCCGTCAGGTTCTATGAAGCCGACTTTACTCATTGGGGATCATCTGTTGGTGAATAAATTTATCTATGGTGTCAAAATCCCATTTATTGATAAATACATTCTAAAGTTTAATACGCCAAGTAAAGGCGATATTATAGTATTTAAATTTCCGAAAGATGAAAAAAAAGACTATATAAAACGCATTATAGGAACTGAAGGAGATGAAATTGAGATAAAAAAAGGTTTTCTTTATATAAACGGAGAGCAAATTCAGGAGAAATATTTCGATAAATATCGAGATCACGAAACCAATGAGATCAAAAACAGATATGTTGAATTTTTGTACGGCGTTGAACACTATATATTGGGGCAGGATCAAAAGCAAGAACATTTTGGGCCGATCACGGTGCCTGCAAACGCTGTTTTTGCGATGGGAGACAATCGTGATAACAGCCTAGACAGCAGAAGCTGGGGTTTTGTTTCAACTCGCAAGATTAAAGGGAAAGCGCTTATCATTTATTGGTCTTCCTGGCCTAACTGGAAAAGGATTTTTCATTTGATAAAATAACAACCCAGATAATGAAAGAGTAGCAAAAAAAGATTATTCGTCCTCTATTCTAATCCATAATGATAGTTTGCATGGAACATAATCCTGTCAATACTCTAGAACCTGGTTGTCCACGAATAATATCAGATCCTACCTGGATTTCATTATTACTATAAAAAGATTGACTTTTTTGTAACCATTTATATTATATAAAGTTTTTGTGTTTGTCACAAGCAATCCCACCAGAAAGGAAGATAATATCAGTATGAGTAAAATAACAAAGACGATCGAAGGAAATGAGGCGGCAGCCCATGTAGCGTATGCGATGAGCGACGTGGCGGCTATTTATCCCATCACCCCATCGAGTAGTATGGGGGAATATTGTGATGAATGGGCTGCTCATGGCAGGAAGAACATATACGGCCAAACCCTGAATGTTGTGGAAATGCAATCAGAAGCGGGCGCTGCAGGCGCTGTTCACGGGGCTCTTTCAGCCGGCGCCTTGTCAACGACATTTACAGCCTCACAAGGACTCCTTTTGATGATCCCGAATATGTATAAAATTTCCGGTGAGATCATGCCCACGGTATTTCATGTCTCAGCGCGTGCCGTAGCCACCCATGCACTTTCCATCTTTGGGGATCATTCGGATATCAATGCGGTGAAACAAACGGGATTTTCTCAAATCGCATCCGCTTCGGTTCAAGAAGTCATGGACCTTGCCCTTGTGGCCCATTTAGCTAGCATCCGGGCCAGTCTCCCCTTCATACATTTTTTCGATGGTTTCAGGACTTCCATGGAGATTCAGAAAATAGAAATGATTCATTACGATGATATGGCAAAGTTGGTAGATTGGGATGCCATTGATGATTTCAGAAGTCGATGCATGAACCCTGAGTACCCGCAACTTCGGGGTACGGCACAAAATCCAGACATCTTTTTTCAGAACCGTGAAGGCTCAACGCCTTTTTACTCAAAGATTCCCGATATTGTTCAGGAAGAAATGGAAAAGGTCGGTGAATTGACAGGGCGACATTATAACCTATTTGATTACGTGGGTGATCCGGAGGCAGAACGGGTTGTGATCTCAATGGCGTCCAGTTGTGATGTCATTGAAGAAACCGTACGTTATCTGAATGGATTAGGTGAACGGGTGGGACTGGTAAAAGTGCGACTTTATTTCCCGTTCTCCAAGGATCATTTTTTTCGGGCGTTACCGGCTACAGCGAGAAAGATAGCGGTTTTGGACCGGATAAAGGTACCCGGGAGCCTGGGTGAACCTCTTTATCAGGATGTTTGCACGGTTTTCCAAGAGAATAAAGACATCCCCGTTATTGTAGGCGGACGTTACGGGTTGGGGAGCAAGGAATTTACTCCGGCTATGGTCAAGGCCGTTCTGGACAACCTTCGATCAGCAGTTCCAAAAAATCATTTTACGGTGGGGATCAGAGATGATGTTTCCCATACCTCTTTGGATTTAGGGGAAGAAATTGATCCCGCGCAAAAGGGAACGGTCCGTTGCAAATTCTGGGGTATCGGTGCCGATGGAACAGTGGGGGCCAATAAAAATGCCATTAAAATTATTGGTGAGAATACCGACATGTACGCTCAGGCCTATTTCGCCTATGACGCCAAAAAATCCGGCGGTATTACCATGTCGCATCTTCGTTTTTCCCCGCACAGAATTCAATCCCCTTATCAACTGACACGGGCGGATTTTATTGCGTGTCACAACCCGACATTTGTGGACCAATATGATCTTTTAGCCGGAATCGTGGAGGGCGGCTCTTTCCTATTGAATTCTCCCTGGAGCGTCAAGGAGATGGAGAAAAAACTTCCGGATTCGCTAAAAAGAGTCATCGCTCAGAAGCAATTGAATTTTTATAATATTGATGCAGTAAAAATCGCATCGGAGGTGGGTCTTGGTGGTCGAATCAACATGGTCATGCAAGCCGCATTTTTTAAGATTGCCAATGTCATTCCACCTGATGAAGCCCTTAATCTGATGAAGGATGCCATTAAAAAGACTTATGGGAAAAAGGGAGACAAAGTTGTTCAAATGAATATTGATGCAGTAGATAAGTCCATCAGTGCATTAAAAAAGGTAACGGTTCCCAAGTCATGGGCAACGGCAGGGCAAGAAAAATATCTTGAAAGGGATGAGCCGGAATTTGTGACGGATGTGATGAGACCCATGCTGGCCCAGAAGGGGGATCAGCTACCGGTCAGCGCATTCAGCCCTGACGGGATATTTCCAACGGCCACCACTCAATATGAAAAGCGAGGTATTGCCATTAACGTTCCGGAATGGATTCCTGAAAACTGTATTCAATGCAATCAATGTTCTTTTGTCTGCCCTCACGCGGTCATAAGACCCGTTCTCGCTACCGACGAAGATCTTGAAAACGCCCCTAAAGGATTCATTACCGTAGAAGCAAAAGGCAAAGAACTCAAAGGGTTTCGCTATAGGATTCAGATCAGTCCCTTGGATTGTACAGGGTGTGGCAATTGTGCTCAGGTTTGTCCTGCCAAGGAGAAGGCATTGGTCATGAAACCATTGATCTCACAAACGGAGGCCCAGGTACCGAACCATATTTTTTCAACGGAATTGCCCATCCGAGATGATCTCATGCCCGTCACATCGGTCAAGGGGAGTCAATTCCGACAGCCTCTTTTTGAATTTTCAGGGGCTTGTCCAGGATGCGGTGAAACTCCTTATATAAAAGTAATCACACAGCTTTATGGCGACCGCATGCTTATTGCAAATGCCACGGGGTGTTCTTCCATCTATGGTGGTTCGGCACCCAGTTGTCCATATACGGTCAATGCAGATGGACATGGGCCTGCCTGGGCCAATTCCTTGTTCGAGGATAATGCCGAGTATGGATTCGGTATGGAATTGGGTGTATCCCAGAGGCGAAAAAAGTTGGCTCAATTGGTTTCCGAGATCCTGGAAGGAAAGATTTCGGACGACCTTCGAGAGGCCCTACAGGGGTGGCTTGATAACATGGACGACGGCCAAAGATCAAAAGAGCTGGGTCGAAAGGTTGTTGAACGTATCCATGTTGAGATGACCCTTCCGGATGATGAATTCGACATACGACTTCTTGAAGTCCTTGATATGAGTGATTATCTCATCAAAAAATCCATATGGGTATTCGGAGGCGACGGTTGGGCCTATGATATCGGATATGGCGGTTTGGATCATGTCATCGCAATGGGGCACGATATCAATATCTTGGTCTTGGACACGGAGGTTTACTCCAATACAGGTGGCCAGTCTTCCAAGTCCACACCGACCGGTGCGGTGGCCAAATTTGCAGCAAGCGGGAAACCCATGAAAAAGAAAGATATGGGGGCCATGGCCATGACGTATGGCTATGTATATGTGGCCTCCGTTGCAATGGGCGCCAATAAAAATCAGTTTATGAAGGCGCTTCTAGAAGCTGAAAGCTATCCGGGGCCTTCTTTGATTATTGCCTACGCCCCTTGCATTAATCATGGTATCAACATGGGTTTTAGCCAGGAAGAAGCCAAAAAGGCTGTTGACACGGGCTATTGGCCCCTTTATCGGTATAACCCGATCCTTAAAAAGGAAGGGAAAAATCCATTTATTCTCGATTCCAAAGAACCCGCTGGTAATTTTAGGGACTTCCTTATGGGAGAAGTTAGATATTCCAGTTTGACCCGAACATTCCCTGAAAGTGCGGAAAAGCTCTTTCAAAAGGCTGAAGAAGACATGAAAGATAGATATGAGACTTACAAGCAAATGGCCGCAAGCCAAGGGGAATAGATTACACAATGGTGTCTTCATTTATTTATAAAGCCTGTAAAATCATTTTTAAAGATTCTGAAATCAGAATTGAGGGATTGACATCTTTTTGCAGACTTGCTAGAGATACTTACGTTCTACGCGCCCGTAGCTCAGATGGATAGAGCGCCGGGCTTCGAACCCGTAGGTCGCAGGTTCGAATCCTGCCGGGCGCGCTCTAGGGATCGAAGCAATAATTAATGAGGGCCTGTAGCTCAGTTGGCAGAGCAGTTGACTCTTAATCAATTGGCCGAAGGTTCGAGCCCTTCCAGGCCCACCAACTAATTAAGAACTTGGGATTTTCTTTTTTATAAGTATACCATTCGATTGGTTTTGTGCATGAATCTTAATACGTCTATGGAGGGGAAAATGCAGACCTATAAGAGATGGCGAATTCCGACCGTTATATTCATCATCTGTCTATTTGTGATCGGTGAGATATATATTGCTTCGGGTCAAGAGGATGTTGATCCTCAAGATTTGGATACCATTACAATTAACAATCCCGATTACGAAAAAGACCGTAAAGGGCCGGTTGTTTTTCCACATAGAAAACACGCCTTGGATTACAAGGTCCTCTGCTGGGAGTGCCATCATAATTATGATGATAAAGCCAATGTTTGGTCACCATGGGATGAAACGGAAAAATGTATTGCCTGTCATGATCCCAGTGAAGCGGATGGTGATATCGTGAAACTCCAGACTGCCTACCATTTGAATTGCAAAATATGCCATACTGAGAGAAAGATATTGCAGACCGAGGATCCTTTAGCCTACCGAAAGTGTACGACATGCCATGAGGAAACCGGAGATTAGTCTTTTCTTTTTTTGATTACAAATGAGGCCACGCATTTAAAGAATTCTAACCTGTGCGAGTCCCTATGAAATGCTGAGATTCAAGGGAAGCATTTTATTAAAAGCCTTTTTTCTTTTGATTGGCCTTTTAATAGAGACCACTTCTTGGGCTTCTGATATCCATAGCCCTTTCCATTCAAAAGAAAGACTTGTTTTTAAAGTCAGGTGGGCCTTTATCCACGCGGGGGATGTTGTCCTGGAAATTCTCCCTACTGAATCCATCGAAGGTGTCCAAGCTTATCATTTTGTCATGTCTGCCAGGACAACGGAATTCGTGGATTTCTTTTATCAAATTCGCGATAGGGTTGATTCCTACACGGACATCAGTATGACCCATTCTTTTTTGTATATGAAGGAACAGCATGGCCATTTGAAAAATAAGATCGTTGTTGATATGGATTGCGAAAAAGGATGGGCCCGATATTCAAACTTCGGAAAGAGTGAAGAGCCTATACCCATCCAACCCGGATCATTCGATCCGCTTTCGATTTTTTATGCCTTCCGCGCCCATCAGTTAAAGGAAAATATTGTCATCCAGATACCTGTTACAGATGGACAAAGATGTCTTATCAGTAACGCTAAAGTCATAAAGAGGGAGCCGGTTCAGGTTCCCGGCGGCATCTTTGATACATATCTCGTGGAGCCAGAGATGGGTTCAATCAATGGAATCTTTAAAAAGAGCGAAAACGCCAAACTCCTTATCTGGGTTACGGCAGATGCTAGACAAATGCCCGTTAAAATCAAGAGCGGGGTTAAAGTAGGCAGCTTTATTGCGGAATTGGTTTCCTATGAAATGGGTTCACATTATTAAAATGGCTCTTCAATATCTTGAGACTAAAAAGATATATTCTGGACATCGGTGATTCGTCTACCGAGAAATTTATCCCCGAAGGCCTTAAACCGTTTCGGATCATCGGATGTAACAAAGATATACCGCCCCTTTTTCTCAAGTCTCTGTTCGATTTCCGGGTGACGTTTTAAATAATCGGCTAATTTTTCCGCAACAATTCTTGGTGCATCCATAACGTGGCAGTTTTTTCCCATGATTCGTGTGATGCCCTTTTTTAAAAACGGATAGTGTGTACAACCCAGGATGAGTGAATCGATTCTTTTGCTTTTTAAGGGGTGAAGATATTTCTTCAGGATCATATTGGTCTCTGGTTTTCCAACCCAATCTTCTTCTACAAGAGGGACCAACAACGGACAGGCTTGACTATATATTTTTAGCCCAGCATCCAGTTTATGAAGCTCTTGTTCGTACACCCTTGATTCGATGGTAGCTCGCGTTCCAATCACACCGATCCGGCCATAACGACTGGCTTCCACGGCCGCTTCGGCCAAAGGGATGACAACCCCTAAGACGCGCCTATCCGGATAATGTATCGGCAACCACTCTTGTTGAATTCTTCTAAGCGCCTTTGCTGAGGCCGTGTTGCAAGCGAGGATGATGAGTATAGCCCCTTGATTAAAAAGAAATGCAACCGCCTGTCGAGTGTATTCATATATGGTATTGAGAGATTTGTTTCCATAAGGTGTGCGCGCACTATCTCCCAGATAAAAATAGTCATACTCAGATAAGTTATCTAAAAAAGCCCTGAGGATGGTCAGCCCGCCATAACCCGAATCAAAAACTCCGATCATATCATTTCTCTTTAAGTTTAACGGTACTTCAACACTCGGGCAAAACACTCCATACCACTTTTTTATGCCGCCTTTGATTCCTCATGAATGGGTTCCTCGAAATCCTTGTCATAACAGAGTCGACCGCAGAAAAGGCATCTTTCACTTTCCGCCAGTGCGGCCGGTTCGGTCAGGACCTGATCGACTTCCACAAAGGATTTGATTCGCTCGTCAACTGGCAATTCGACCATCTTAGCTCGGTTCTTTTTCTCCACACCAAGCACATGGTCAAAGAAGGTCTCGGGAATCAATTTTTTATTAAGCTCCAATGGTTCAGCGCTGACCGTCTCCCCCATTATATATTGGTGGATGGATCTCGCCGCTCTTCGACCTCCACCGATAGCCTCCACGACCAGTGAGGGGCCGGTTGCGGCGTCTCCAGCTGCGAAGATATAGGAGATACTGGATTGAAGCGTGTTGGGATCAACATCAATGGTGCTCCATCGAGTCGTCTTGAGTTCCTCTAATCGTTGCTGTGTTTTTCCCGTGAAAGAGACATCCGGTGATTGACCAATCGCAGTGATGACCATGTCCGTTTTTAGCAAAGTCTCTGAACCTTCAACAGGGACGGGCCGCCTTCTACCGCTTGCATCGGGTTCCCCAAGTTCCATTTTCTGATATTCAAGATGTGTGACTCTTCCATCTTCATCACCTTTTATTCTGAGTGGGGCGGAAAGAAAAAGGAGTTCAACCCCTTCATGTTCAGCGGCCTCTATTTCAATTTCATTAGCGGGCATTTCGTTACGGGTTCTCCGATATACGATATAGACCTTTTCCGCCCCTGAACGAAGAAGATTACGGGAACAGTCAATGGCCGTGTTTCCACCTCCAATGACGGCAGCGATGCGACCGATGGGGATGGTTTCATTGTTGGCGAGTCGTGATAGGAAATCAATGCCGGTGTAACAACCTTTTAGTTCCTCTCCTTCAACACGAAGCTTCGTATCTTGCCAAGCGCCCACGCCTAAAAAAATGGCTTCGTAACCTTCGGCGACCAGGGAACTTAAATCAAAATCCGTGCCTAAGGTTGTATTGACATGGTGTTCGATACCAAGGTCTAATATGCCTTCGATCTCCCAATCCAAGACTTTTTTGGGAAGGCGATATTCGGGGATTCCGTAGCGGAGCATCCCTCCCAACTTGGGCATAGCCTCAAAGATCGTCACATCATGCCCCAAACGTCTCAGAAAATAAGCGCAACTCAGACCTGCTGGACCGCCTCCCACAATAGCGATTCGTTTATGTGTAAGGGGTGCAATGGAAACAGGAAAACGACGACCCGAGTTCATCTCGTAATCAGCCACAAAACGTTTGAGTTGATTAATGGATACGGGTTCATCTTCTATCCCTCGACGGCAGTTTGTTTCACAAGGATGTGGGCAGACACGGCCGCAGGATAGCAGAAAGGGATTTCTTTCTCGGATGGTATGAACGGCTCCTTCATAGTCCCCTTTTCTAATTTGAGCAATATAAAGTGGGATGTTTATTTCGGCCGGGCAAGTCTGTCTGCAAGGTGCAAGACATTCATCGGCCTGATTAAAATGGAGTAATCGCTCCGAAGGGGTCTTGACCTCGATAATATCTTTGGGGCAGGCTCTCTCACAAGCGCCGCATCCAACACATTTCTCCTTGTCCACGATAGGATAACCATGGTCTCCAATTTTTAATGCCCCAAACAAACAGGCTCGAACGCAATCTCCATGTCCCAGGCATCCGATATCGCACACTCGCTTTCCACCGTATAACATATTCTGAGCCCGGCAACTGTTGATACCCAAATATATAAAGCGATCTAATGCCCGGTCTCCGCCAAAGCACGGGTTGTCAGCTTTGACGGGTTCCGCAATACCCACGGCCACACCCATAATTTCCGAAACCTGAAAACCTGCTTCCGCGCCTGCTACGATACAAACATTCGGTGGAGCATTGCCGTTTACGACGGCGACAGCGGCGGCCGAACAACCGGCGTAGCCACATCCGCCGCAATTGGCGCCCGCAAAACAATCCATCACCATCTCAATTCGAGGGTCTTCATACACATAAAATACTCGAGAAGCGAGACTCAATACAAGTCCGCAAAAAGCACCGAGTCCCAACATAAAAAAAGTTGCTTCTTGAATTGGAATCATGGTATCTCCTTGATGCTTATTTTTCTATCATTTCCTTTGTTATTTAGGAATAAGCCCAAATGAAATGTAGAGTATGACGGTTTAATGTTATTACCTGAATCTTGCACCAATCATCTACTGCGGCTTGAAGCGCCTTGACGATAAAGCTTGTTTCGTGATTTTGATCCTCACCAT
>JAFGGA010000146.1 GCA_016930835.1 Deltaproteobacteria bacterium | reverse complement strand
GGCAGCCGTATTGTGAGAATGTTAGCACAAAATGGCGATCAGGTGGTAGTTTATGATAACAAACCGAATGAGAGTCGTCTTACGAAAGCAATGGGAGACCGGCTTACAGGTGATATCAATATTATTGCCGGTGATATTACGGAATTGGACCCACTCATCAAGGTTTGTAAAGATCATGAAATAGAAAACATCATCCATACAGCGGCCATACTTAATTCAATAAATCCTGCTGTGACTGTACGGGTTAATTGCGATGGAACCGTCAATGTGCTTGAGGCCGGCAGAATAGCAGGAGTAAAAAGAGTCGTAATAACCAGCAGCGTAGCTGTCTTTGGTGGACATGATGAATATGAGGAAGAATTTATTCCTAATGACGCCCCACATTTCCCGGGATCTATATACGGCGCCACCAAGTCTTTCAATGAAAGATGCGTGGATTACTATTTCAGGACATATTCTCTGGATGCTATGGCCGTAAGATTCACTCATGTATATGGAACAGGGAGGATTGAAGGCATAGGCACAAAATTCGGTGAAGAACTTTTTATAAAGCCTGCGACTGGAAAGCCCGGGAAAGTTCCTCAGGGTGAAGCGATCCATAACTGGATTTACGTTGAAGACGCAGCAAGATCTCTGGTTCTCGCAAGCAAGGTAAAAAAGACGGAACATCGATGTTTTACTGCGTCAGGTGATGTTCGTTCCGTTGCAGAAGTCGCCGACTATGTTCGCACCTTGATTCCTGATGCCGATATCACCCTGCTTCCGGGGGGATCTCAACTTGCATATAAACTGGATGACGCGCCAATAAAAAATGAAGTGGGCTTTGAACCGGAATATACAATAGAGAAAGGCGTAAAGGATTTTATTGATCAAATAATTAATGAAAATGGTTGAGATGCCTTTTAATAATTATTTAAAACAGGAGCGCAATATGAACTCTAAATCAACCACATCAGCAAGCATACTTGAATCTTTCAAGGTTCTGGATCTTACAGATGAAAAAGGTATGCTTTGCGGAAAATTTCTGGCAAGCATAGGAGCGGAAGTAATAAAGATAGAACCTCCGGGCGGGGATAGGGCACGCAATCTGCCACCGTTTGTGAATGATACTCCCGGACCGGGAATGAGTCTCTATTATGCGGGTTATAATACCAATAAAAAAAGTATTACCTTAAATATTGAAACAGAGGACGGCAGAGAAATATTTAAAAAGCTTGTTAAGGACAGCGATTTTGTAATCGAATCATTTTCACCGGGTTATATGCGTAAACTCGGCCTTGGCTATCCAGAATTGAGCGCCATAAACCCGCGAATCATTATGACATCGATCACGCCCTTTGGCCAGGAAGGCCCTTACAGTCAGTATAAACCCTCCGACTTAATGTGTTTTGCCATGTCAGGTTTGATGTACCTGGTCGGTGATCCGGATGGTACCCCCCTGAGGATTAGCGTTCCGCAATCCTATTCACTTGGAGCGGCAGAGGGATTCGGTTCCAGCATGATAGCCCACTATTACCGTGAAAGGACCGGGGAGGGGCAATATGTTGACGTATCAATCCGGGATTCCATGATCAAGACCACGATTGGTATCCTTCCTGAATGTGAGGTTAATGACCGGGTGATGAAGAGGGGAGGGGCATACTGGGTTATAAGGCATAAACCAAACAAGATGCTCTGGGCATGTAAAGACGGCTGGATCACTTTTCGTCTGCACGGTGGAACTTTTGCACTCGCTACCAATCGACAGCTTGTTAAGTGGATGTCCGAGGAAAATATGGCAGACGATTTCATGCTGAATGTCGACTGGGAGAATCTGGACATGGATCAGGCTGATGATGAACTGCACAGGAAATTCGAGGAGCCGGTGGGGAAGTTCTTCATGTCACATACCAGACAGGAACTGTTTGAGGGCGCGCTTGCCAGAAACATAATGCTGCTGCCTGTGTCAACTGTTGAAGAGGTGGCAAACAGTCCTCAACTGGAATTCCGTGAATACTGGGATGAAGTGGATCAACCGGGATGGGATAAAGGCATAAAATATCCAGGCGCTTTTATCAAGGCATCAGAAACACCATGCGTGAAGACTCAGCCTGCTTCATCCATAGGTGAACATAATGAAGATATCTACAAGGGCAGACTGGGATTTTCCAATGAAAAACTGGCCCTATTAAAGACAGCAAATGTTATTTAGGAGAATGTAATCATGCAAAGCAAGGCACTTGAAGGTGTAAAAATTCTCGATTTTACCTGGATCGCGGCTGGTCCATTAACCACTATCTATCTTGCCAAATGCGGTGCGACCGTAGTCAAGGTTGAGTCCATGGCAAAACCTGATGGGGTCAGAACGTCACCGCCCTACATAAAAGGTAAAGCCGGATTAAGCCGCAGCATGCAATTTTCAAATGACAATGCCAATAAATTAAGCATTGCCATTAACCTGAAGCATCCGAAAGGTATTGAAATCGCCAAAAGGCTGGTAGCCTGGGCCGACATTGTTGCGGAGAATATGCGCCCCGGCGCCATGGAAAAGCTGGGACTGGGTTATGAAGATTTGAAAAAGATAAATCCCTCTATTATAATGTTCCGCTCTTCTTTTGCCGGGCAGGAAGGCCCTCAAAGCAGATTGAGCGTAACAGGAACGGAATTGCAGGGGTTATGCGGTTTTACCATTCTTACGGGATACCCTGACCGTGATCCGATACCGCCCTGGGGTGCATATACGGATCTGACCGTGCCGGCATTAAGCGTAGGTATGCTTGCCGGGGCTCTCGACTACAAGCGTAAAACCGGCAAAGGACAATGTCTGGATTTAGGGCAGTTCGAAGCCAGTTTGCATTACCTGTCTCCCGCGCTTCTTGACTATTTTGCCAATAATCGGTCACAGACAAGAAACGGCAACAAATGTGACTATGCGGCTCCCCATGGTGTATTCCGATGCAAGGGCGATGACAGGTGGTGCACTATAGCAATATTTACGGATGAGGAGTGGAATTCTTTTGTAAAGGCAATAGGCAATCCTTCCTGGACGTCGGATTCCAGGTTTGCCGGTTTTGTGGAAAGAAAAAAGAACGAAGAAGAATTGAACAGGCACATCGAAGAGTGGACAATCAATATAACCGCGGAAGAGGTGATGAATCTATTGCAAGGCCATGGTATCTCGGCAGGGGTTGTGGAAACTGCCGCCGATCTGCTCCAGGACCCACAGGTAAAATCCCGTGGGTTTTTAAAGAAGCTGGATATTGGTGAAGGGGAAACCCTTTCGCACCAGGGCCTGGGATTTCAGCTTTCCAAAACTCCCTATGAAACAAGCACTACCGGTCCCGGACTGGGTGAGCATACAGAGCAGGTCTGTCGGGAGATATTAAAAATGCCTGACGATGAGTTTATTGAATTATTCACTTCAGGAGTATTTGAGTAAGAAATAATCCTCTGGAAATTATCATGGAGGTGTGAAGATGGATGCCAGTTACAGCTTGGCAAGGAATCTTGTAGAACTTGGTTATGATGACCTTCCTGCCGAAACGGTAGAGATAGCTAAAAAAGATATCCTCGACACTCTGGGTGTGGCTATCGCTGGAAGCAGCGAGCTCGGGGGCAAAGAACTGATGACACTTGTAGGGGACTGGGGAGGCAAGGAGGAAAGCACCATTATCATGTTCGGAATGAAGGCGCCGGCCCCATTTGCGGCCCTTGTCAACGGCACGACAGCCCACTCCCTGGATTACGATGATGTCATTCTCTCGACCGGGCATGTCGGTGTTTCAATAATACCGGCGGCATTTTCCATTGCTGAGCGAAAAGGGAAGGTAAAGGGCAAAGACCTGATCGCCGCCGTGGTCCTGGGAATCGATGTTGAGTGCAGGCTGGGAGAAGCAAGCAAACCCCTGGCGCTGGGGCCCGGCTGGTTATACACTCCCCTGTACGGGGTATTTGGGGCCGCCGGCGTTGCCGGAAAGCTTTTGGAACTGGATGAGGATCAGATGGTAAACGCCTTCGGCATTGCCTATTCCCATGCCGCCGGCACCAGGCAGCCCGTTGTGGACGGTGCGCTCAGCAAGCGGATGGCGGCCGGACTGGCATCACAGGCGGGCGTATTTTCGGCATTAGCGGCGAGCAAGGGCATTACCGGGGCCAGGGACTGCTTTGAAGGCAAGTTCGGCCTGTTCAATGTGTATCACCGGGGTGAATATAACAGAGAGACATTATTGGCTGACCTGGGTAAATACTTTCCGATTGTGAACCTGGGTTTTAAATTATTCCCTGCCTGTTCAGCGACTGAAACAGCCATCGAGGCCACACTGGCCCTGGTTGATGAACATAATATCAGGCCTGAGGACGTGGAACAGATAATCGTGCATGCCGGTGAATACTCGAGAAATGTCTGTGAACCACTGGAAGTAAAGCAAAATCCCCGTAGCACGGTTGACGCCCAATTCAGCATACCTTGGGTGGTGGCTACAGCCCTGATTAAGGGAAAAGTAACAATAGAGGATTTTACCGCAGAGGCGATAAAAAATCAGACAATCCTTGATGTTGCCCGGAAGGTAATACCCATGGTAGACGCTGAAGTTATAGGCAAGGATATCTTTCCTGCTGTAGTTGAAATAAAGATGAAAGACTCAAATACGGTCTATTCAAGGCGTGAAAATGTCGCCACAGGCCATCCGGACAAACCCCTGGACTGGGAAACTCTGACCGGCAAATTCAGAGACTGCGCCAGACACGGAAGAAAGCCGCTTCCCGATCAAAATATAGAATACATAATCCAGGCCATCAATGAATTGGAAAATGTTGATGATGTCGCCGAGATTATAGGGTTGCTTGGTTGATAAAATTGCCTTCTATAAAGGTTCATGCTTGTCCAAAATCGGTTTTTTCTTTGGACAGCATTT
>JAFGGA010000145.1 GCA_016930835.1 Deltaproteobacteria bacterium | reverse complement strand
GCGCTGTTTGCTCTTTGTGCCTGTCCTCAATTCCATTCGTCGCAGCGATGGGGGCGGGGAAAAGGCAATGTCGGCTTTTGGGTGTGAACTTGAAAAGAGATCCCTGTACCCCCAAAAACCGTTTTTAGACAAGCATGTTAAGGCATATCGAATGAAAACCCGTCTCCACACGATAGGGTACGTCACCCTTGGTCAGGATAGGATTTTTCTGATACCGTTTAACCAGACCTTCCACAGTACTTAAATCCTTCCGTAATCATCTTCTCTACGTTCGATATCATCCTCTCCAAAATAATCCCCTGTCTGTACCTCGATAAAGGTCATATTCTTATCTCCAGGATTCATGATCCGGTGCCATGTCGATTTCGGGATATCCGCGGCTTCCCCCCACCGGAGCAAAATATCTCTGTCATTCAGGGTCACCACGGCTTTTCCCTCGACCACGTACCAGTGTTCCGATCTTCGATAATGCCGTTGAAGGCTCAGACGCCGGCCCGGGTAAACAACGATTCTTTTCACCTTGTGGTCTTCATTATCGGAGAGCACCTGATAGTATCCCCAGGGACGATGGTCTTCCCGTTTTGTTTTTTCAAGCACCTGCTTATAGACGTCGATATATTTTTCCACCATATGATCCACTGTGAAACGATCTTCGACAACCTTTCTGCAATCCGCCCTGTTGATCTCCTTTATCCTGTCGAATGCCTTCACTGCCTCCTCTTTCCCGGAAACCAGAAACCCGTTCTTCCCGTCCTCGATAATCTCCTGCATACTGCCGCGGTTAAAGGCAACCACAGGGGTACCACAGGCCATTGCCTCGATAACGGAAAGACCGAAAGGTTCATTGAAATGGATCGGATGAAGAAGGGCCAGGGCGCTTCCAAGCAACTGGTTGCGTTTGATAGGGTCAGCACTACCCACATAGACCACGTTCCGGTTGTCGATATGTGGCTCCACATACCGCTTAAAATAATCCTCATCCTGGATGATCCCTGCTATGATGAGCTTTTTTCCACATCTTTTTGCGATCTCTATAGCTTCCCTTGTCCCTTTATCATGATGAATACGTCCGAAAAAAAGGAGATCTTCACCCTGTTCCGGGTTAAATGTGAAATGGTTGAGATCGATCCCGTGATGGATGGTGGCAGTGTAATCAAGCTCGGGGGAACGATCTGAATCGCTGATGGAGATATAGAAAACCTTCCCGTTGTATTTCTGGTATACCGGTAATATCCCTGGAGATGAAAAACCATGAATAGTAGCAACCATAGGGGTCTCCACAAGGCCGCTGTAAGTTAGCGGGAGAAAATCAAAGTGGTTATGGATCAGGTCAAACTGCTCCGCCTGCTCAAATACTCCAGAGATGTGGAGGCACTCCCACACCTTCGGGTCTATCTCTTTATCTTCCTCATACCCCTTCTCACTGACGGCATGAAGTTTCCCCGCTGTGATTGAATCAGCAGTGGCAAAAAGTGTGACATCTATTCCTCTTGCCACCAGGCCTTCCGTCAGAAGGGAGACTACATTCTCCCAGGGGCCATAGTGTCTTGGCGGTGTACGCCAGGCAATCGAAGAAAGCATTGCGATTCTCATGATATTACTCCCAATCCATTCGGTTGTGTTTTTCCAGCCATTCCATCACCTCTGATAGGCTGGCCGTGCCAAGCCACCGATGATGTTTTTTTATTTTGAGACTGTTAATAGGTGATGGTAAACTTGAAAACAGATCCCCATACCCCCGATCTAAAAGTGAACATATAAAAAAAGAACCTTAAAATGTGTCCTGCTATGGATATTATTGAAAAACAACAACTTCAACGAATAAGAAAGCCAAGTTTCATTTATTTATGACACCAATGATCTGTCATATCGCCCTATAACCTTTCGCTCATTTTATATAATGTGCCTTCCATATAGGAACGAATCTCCTGCAGTCGCTCTTCGCTCTGGGCCTCAAATCTCAATACAAGAACAGGACCGGTATTCGATGCTCGCAACAATCCCCATCCGTCCGGGAAAACGACGCGAACGCCGTCCACGTCTATGATCTCATGACCTTTTCCAATCTCTTCCCTGACCATGTCCACCAGCCTGAACTTCATGTCCTCCGGACATTCCACCCGGATCTCAGGGGTGCTATAGGTTTTGGGGAGGTCCGCCAGATACTCAGAGATAGGTTCGTCGCGTCTTGAAATGATTTCCACGAGACGGCAAGCGGCATAAACGGCATCATCATAACCGAAGTAGCGGTCGGCAAAAAACATATGTCCGCTCATTTCACCCGCCAGCAGGGCCTTTTCCTCTCTCAACTTTTTTTTGATCAGCGAGTGGCCTGTTTTCCACATTATGGGATTTCCCCCATGGCTCCGGATGTCATCGTACATGTTCTGGGAACACTTGACCTCGCCAATGACGGTCGCACCGGGATGATCCTTCAGTATCTCCCTTGCAAAGATTACCATGAGCATGTCACCCCAGATGATGTGACCCTTTTCATCCACCACCCCGATCCGGTCACCGTCTCCATCAAAACCGATCCCCAGATCCAATTTTTTCTCTCGGACCGTGTTAATGAGGGTTGACATGTTTCCAGGCACTGTCGGGTCCGGCTCATGATTGGGAAACCGGCCATCCATCTCGAAAAACAGATCGATGGTTTCACAACCAATCCTTTTCAGTACCGGTCCCGCGATCATACCAGCGGTCCCGTTTCCCGCATCCAAACCCAGTTTTACCGGTCGTTTCATCATGATATTTGCGACCAGATAATCCGAGTAAGGGCCGATGATGTCGTAATGCTCCAACGATCCATCGCCCTTAATGAATTCCCCTTTTTCCACAAGCCGCCTGAAATTCTGAATCTCTTCCCCAAAGATGGTATCCGGCCCCAGGCAGACCTTGAATCCGTTGTATTCTGGAGGATTGTGGCTCGCCGTGATCATGACACCACCGTCGGCCTTGAGATGGCGGATGGCAAAGTAAAGAAGGGGAGTGGGGCAAATCCCCACATCGATTACATGAACACCCGAGTCCATTAGGCCATCAACAAGGGCATCCCGGATGTTCGGTGAACTAAGACGGCAATCCCGGGCGATTACTGCTTTTTCCCCTCCATTTTGATGAAGATAACTGCCATATCCATGACCTATTCTTTTCACGTCCGATAGGTTGAAATCCTTATCCAGAATTCCCCTGATATCGTATTCCCTGAATATCCCTTTCTCCATGACTCACCACTATCCTTTCTGTTTTTGATGAAGTGGATTCTCCAATGAGATTTGATGCTGACACCTTTTTGAAATTCACTCAAAACTCCGGTTCAATCATCACGGGTTTGCCGGTGGCCTTCGCCTCATTTGCGAGATTATAAGCTTCGTTGTACTGTTTGACAATAACTTCCCATGAAACAACTTCATCAAGGTATTTTTTCAGGTTTTCGCCAAGTTCGAGCCTTAGCTTTTCGCCACAGGCCAACCGAAGGATATCCTGTAAGCCTTGGTGGGTCAGTCCGATCTTTTCTTCCGGGATACTGTATGTCTCTTTCAGGATTGCCTCGGCCTTTTTACTCATAACGATAAGGCGCCCCCCGATTCGACCTATCTCTTCAAGAGTTTTTTTCTGTCCGGGATCCGGTTCCCTGAGAACAGTATGAAGGGTCGTGGCCACAGGCATGCGCAGATTATTGATAAATTCCAGGATGTGCCTGCCGTTCTGTCCCCCGAATATGCCAAATTCATGCTGGAGGCAAACAACGTCTACCTGGTTCATATTCAAGAAATCGGCGGCAAGGCGATAATCGGATATTTTCTTGTAGTCCAGCTCAAAGCGCACCCTTTGGGGATATGGGTACCCCTCGGGGGTATCGTTCATTACCATAGCCCACCATTTTATGTCGGGAGCCTCAGAGCAAAGGGCATTCAAGAGATCCGT
>JAFGGA010000144.1 GCA_016930835.1 Deltaproteobacteria bacterium | reverse complement strand
TGGGATGTTTGGATCCCTTTCTCCTGAATTTCCTGAAATATATTTTACACGGGATTCGATAAGGTTCCCTTGGGCATCCGCATCACCGGCAACAATATGCCAATTGCCTTTGCCATCATTAGCAGTGGTTGAATCGCTGGCGTACATAACAACCGCCAGCTTATCAATATCACGACCATATACATTATACTCTATCTCGAACTCACCTGTGGCAAAACCGGGAGTGTCTACCGTAGGAAGTTGAATTGACAGGGTCTTTGTTTTTGCCGCATACCAGTCACTAAGACCTTGGAATATGGCGTTTTTAAGATTTGAATGATCTTTGATTCTGTATGATTCATCTCCAAAGTCGAAGGGGACGCAAGTAAAAAATAAGAAACGTTAACTTATTTTTTTACCAGCGTCCCATATCACTTTTACCGCGTCATAGTTCGAAGAGCGAAAGCGGATTAGCTATGGCGCAATTTCGCTCGATACCCCACCAATTGCTGTGGAGAGCTTTATTGTCTTGGTAAAGGAATAATGTCAATTTTTTCAGGGAAATTTATTGTTTTCATAATCGCGATAGGAGGATCACCTTCCGGGTCTTTCATGATCACAACCTTGTTCTCCATTACCTCGGTTATGGTCCAGCTTTCTATCTTGTCCCCTTCAACCACTATGTATTCCAGACCTGTTTCTTTATCCAACAATTCGACCTCAAGATCCGTATTGATTGAAACCACCTTAAAGTTTTGGGCAGATAAGGATTGGGCAGATATTAAAATGGCGCAAATCGTTATTATTAGAAATTTATACATGTTTCCTCCTAAAATATTGAATAATTGTCATATCCATCAATAGATGATTGCACCTATATTAAGTAGAATTTCTTGTTGACAGCCTTACTCGAATCATAAATCATACGGACAAGCATAAAGATCATCCGGGTCCGGGTAAGGTTCATTGATAATGAATATCCCACCATACATCTCCACACCCCGAAAATCATAAAATGGAGGCACCCATCTGGTATAATATGATCCTGTCCATTCAATCTGATTTTTAACGGCTTGATAATCTTCATATCCATACATATAAGGATGGCCAAACGGATCACCGGCAAGCGCTTCCGGTGTGGCCCGGAAGGTATAGACCATGTCATAATCGGCAAGAACATAAAAACTTCGACTAAACTCACCGCCATTGATTCGGTCAACTGTATAATGATAATCAGTTTCAGAAGGCCAAAAAGCCGGTTGGTCCATAGGTGAAAACCTGAAATAAATATCTGTTAAATTATGCGCATAGACATCATACTCATCCGCTATCCCATTGTTATTCCCGCCATTCAGAGGATTGTCCACATAATCAATAAGATCCGGATCACCGGCATCCTCCCATACACCGTTAAAACAGATCTTATCCATGTTATTAAACACATCGATGGGTGTGGGTTCACTGATATCCTTGAATCCAACGGCAATTGCATTTTCCTCATTTCCAAGCTTTCCTCTAAACACAACGTATAAATAGACATCTGTCGCCCATAGAGGAATAGCATTTTCACCGCCCAAATCGAATGTAAGCTCAACGGGTGTATCTCGGGGTACAGAGCTGATATTATTTTGTTCAGGAACAACCTTATAATAAAAGTCCCAAGATGTAGGTGGATGCGCATTTGTAAATGGATCACCTGATGACAGTCTGTATTTGACAACAAGATCCACGGTACCATCTTCCATCACTTCATTATCCTCCGTGGTATTCATAGCCTTGAGTTTTAGGCCTGTAAAGCCGGCTGTTGGATCGTCAGTAAGGGCATAAAAGCCGTCATCCGCAATGGTGATTTCGATACTTCCTCGGAAAAAATAATCCAAAAGATCTGCAGAGTAACCCACTGCACGGGGTATCAGTAGATCGGCATAATCTTTCCAGCACTCTTCATCCAAAGAAAGCGCTGCGTGAAGTATTGTAGTTATTTGACTTTGATAGTTAATAGTAAAATAATCGACTGAGGCTAAATGTTCGATATCTAAACCTATACCATCTTTATATCTTATATATACACGGTTATCAGATGTTCCATCCTCTGCCATTATTAATTCCGGATGAGTCCAGGCAATCTCGCTTATGTTTGTGTCATTAATTGCCGGATTTGGATATATCCACATAGTATCTTGCGTCAAAAAAAAGGCGTTTGAAAACTCAGAAAGCCCTATTGCATCATTAACATCTGGAAGGACGCTATTGGAATGATATTGATCTCTGTCAAATAGGCCGCTTGCAGGCGTTATACCTGTATAGTTCTGGTCGGGTTGAGGGTCTGTTAGCAAAACAGATGGTGGGAAAATAACGGATTTATACAAATGGGCGTCAATATTATGCTTAACATAGGTCTCATAAGTCCATAATGATAAAGGCCGGTCATTTAATGGAAAAATATGAACATCGTTTCGAGTATGAAGCGGGATACTCATATCTTGTAACAAATGCATCACCTGTCCAACCGCCCTAAAACAATCGGCTAAGTTTTGATTTCTTTCACCTTCTGTTCGTTTTGCTAAAGCTTTATAATAATAATCCCTAGCTTTGCCCCAAGACCAGTCACCCGTATAATTCTTTAAAAAATCTTGCCTCCCCGAATCGAGTCCCCAAAGTATTGCTGAGACAGGGTATCTCAAGTACCTTGCCATATACAATGCAGTAGTTATAGGGTTATTTAATCGAGCTTCATCCCATTCTTCTAGAGGATCATGAAAATGGTTAAAAGCCCGTGTACTTGTAGGGTCATTCTTAAAAGGTGGCAAGCCAAAGTCTTCGGCTTCACCACCATAACCAATCCATTGCCATACCCTTCTTTCTCCCGAATTTCCGCTCACGAATGAATCAATTCCTTGATCAAAGCCCAATTTGAGCAACAAAGAATCCAATTGAGAAACTCTAGTAGCCTTTTCATTGATTTTTGAATGAGTCTTCCCGTCATAGGCCCATGAAATATTCATACTCAAAGTGAAAATGACGAATAATAAAACAATAACCATCTTTTTCATTTCTATTTCTCCTGCTCCTTGATTGAATACGGTCTAATTCCCAGGTATTTGTATTCTTCGTTAAGTATGTTTAAAAAATTTATTATCTTTTGATGTGGCAGGTCATAAAAATCATTAAAATACATATTAGCTTTTCGTTCTTCCTTTGTGCTTAATTTTGGCAATTTATAGACAACAGACTTCTCAGGAGGGGGCCATGTTTTATTCACACCAACGGCTTTTGAAAATTTATGGCTTGGAAATACACCATACCCTGGTTTAAAAATAATTAGCTTTCCTTGAGTATATCCCCGATATAAAACGAACCATCGTTTTTTGCTCGGAATGTAAAATTTTCCATTCTCATCTGTTAGAGTTTCCTGTCCATCCGTTGCCCACAAGTTAGCCCCTGCTATCGAATACGACTCATGATAATAAATTGCCAAAACTGCAGCTCCAGTTAAAGGCTTTTTACTATCTGAATCAATTACTATTCCAGAGAAGGAATCCAATTGTCTGAAAGGAATGGGGCTAAATATACCATCCCCGATTATGAATAATACAAAAAGGAGAAGTATCCCCAATAAAACAAATAACCCTTTCTTCCATATTTTACTTTTCATAAATTTCAGTCTCTTTTCAAATTAATATCGTTCTATCTTCCATAATCCATCTTTGTCTTTGCTGTAATAAATATAATATGTGATGGTTATTGTTTCTCCATCAATAATATGATTTCTCCTGATTCTGTATTTTGCCCGATCACCCTCAATAAAGATGATTTCAATGTTTTGCATTTGTTGTGCTTCAATTGAAAGAGTATCGCCCAAAAATTCATAAATAGTCTGATATTTATCTCGCCCTATCGGATGATGATAACCTAATGCCCCATCGATATCACCATTAATTAATGCAGTTTTCATCCCGGTCCATACGGCATGTAACAGAGCATCTATAATAGCCTGATCTATAACCTGAACTGTAATCGAATCCTCATACATCACGCCCTCATAGTAAACCTCGGCTGTAAAGCAGTAAATCCCCAATGCAGTCATCCTGACATTGTATTCATTTTCATTTGGACTCGCAAGGAATTCCACATCTCCAGGGCCGATATAGGTAATATAAGGATCTTGAAAGGGAAATGATCCTTCGACTCTTAAGGTCGTCTCCAATGGTGAGATACCCGCTTCCATATCCGATATAATCCTGATATAATCTCCACTCAGGTCCGCAAAAATGGTAATTGATGACTCTGCCATATTCCCTTCGCTATCCACCATCGTCGCAGTAATGACATTATCACCATCAGTCATTGGGACATGGTTTGCGGTAAATTGGTTGCCTTCTATTGCGGCCACTACCCCATTGACATTCACACCAATCTCATTACCCGCGATATGAATCACATTACCTGTGACACTAATATCAGGCCGATCAATCACATCTCCACTAGATGGGGTTGTAATGGAAATACCAAATGTGATGATATTAACTGTCGCATCGGTAGTGGCTGTCCCAAATATATTTTCGGCCGTAATAACATAGGTCGTCGGCTCAGTTGGTGAAACCGTGATGGAGCCGTTTAATCCCACACTCCCGATACCGGGTTCAATAGAACATGAAGTCGCATCGATTGATGACCATGTTAAGATGGATGCTTCTCCCACTTGGATAATCTCTGGATTAGCGCTGATGCTGACAGTCGGCAGATATCCTGCCGTAATAGTCATATTATCCGTGGCCGTTCCCCCAGGACCGGTGGCTATTATAGTATAAGTGGTGGACTCGGTGGGTGAAACTAAAATAGATCCAATTACATTCACGCTGCCGATATCCGGTTGGATTTCACAAGAAACAGCTTGGGTGGAAGACCAGGTTAATGTGGAGGATTCTCCCACCTGAATAATCTCAGGGCTTGCACTGAGGTTGACCGTGGGGGCGACAAAACTGATGGCTACTGAAGACATATCTGTTCCGCCTGGTCCAATAGCTGTAATAACATAGGTCGTCGGCTCAGTTGGCGAAACCGTGATCGATCCGCTTAATTCCACATCGTCAATATCCGGTTCAATTGAACAAGAAACAGCATTGGTGGTGGACCACGCTAAAGTGGTTGATTCTCCCAATTGAAGGATTGTTGGATCAGCGCTCAGGCTTGCTGTCGGACTGTTAAAACTGACCGTAACCTTTGATTCAGCGTTTCCACCCGGACCAGTAGCCGTGAGGGTATAGGTTGTAGGCGCAGTAGGTGACACAGTGATAGAGCCGCTTGGATTGACACTGCCGATATCCGGATTGATCGTGCAGGAGGTCGCATCCGTGGTTGACCATGTTAAGGTTGATGAGCCTCCCAATGAGAGGAGTATCGGTTCGGCAGTGAAGATGATCGTCGGTTCGGCGATAGCCACGGTGATGCTGGATGTGGTTGTTCCATAACAAGTTTCTATTGTGGCTGTGAATGTCGTCGTCTCATTCAGTGTCACACTCATTGAACCTTCCGCCGCTACTACACCTATACCGTTATCGATGATAACGGACAGGGCATTGGGAAAGCTCCATGAAAGGGTGGTGGATTCTCCGATTGAAAGGATTTCTTGTTCGGCCTTGATGTACCCTGGCGCGATGGAATAGATATAGACTGATCCGGACTCGGAGGCATCACCATCTTCACTGGAAGCACCCACTATTACGTCATAGCCCTCAACACCTAAGGCTGATCCATAATTGGTGGAGCTGAATTCCGGTGCGGGGATGCCATTTAGATGAATGCGCTCAATCCAAGAGGCCCCATCTCGTTTAAAAACATAAACCGAGGGTCCTGCGCCCCCATATTTAGATCCTACTGCAATATAATTGCTGCTGATGGATACGGACTGCCCAAAATTAGAATATTCCACCGGTTCATCGGGTGTGAGCTTTGTTTCCTCAACCCATTCATCACCGGTATTTTTAAAGATATAGGCCGCACCCCTATTGTCATTATTCATTGCGCCCACTATGACATGATCGCCGCTTATGGCGACGGACTCACCAAAATAGTCGGCTAACTCGGCATCGCTTGCGATGAGCTTGGTTTGCTCATTCCAGGTATCATTTTCACGCTTAAAGATATAAGCAGATCCGGAATCATTGCCATTGTCGTCATTACCATATGCCCCGACGATAACATAATCACCGTCCATGGCCACGGAATATCCAAAAAAATCCCGTTGCGCGGCATCACCGGCCGTGAGTTTGGCCTGCTCGATCCAGTTATCATTTTCGCGTTTAAATATATAGGCCGAGCCGGAACGGTCTCCATCGTCATCATCACCATAGGCGCCCACGACAGCATAATCCCCCTTTATGGATACGGAGTAACCGAAATAGTCGGAATCTGCCCCATCACCGGCTGTGAGTTTGGCCTGCTCGGTCCAAATATCATTTTCACGCTTAAAGATATAGGCTGAACCGGAAAAATCCCCCTTATCATCGTCACCTTCAGCACCGATAATAGCATAATCATCATCCATGGAGACGGAACAGCCAAAATAATTGGTTTCGGCGGCATCACCGGCCGTGAGCTTTACCTTCTCAACCCAAACATCGCCATTACGGACGAGTATATATGCCGCACCGGTTCCATACCCGGCGTGAGCATCCAACTGGGCCCCCACAATGGCCTCATCTCCGCTTATGGCAACCGACTCACCAAAACGGGCACTTTCGGTTGCATCTCCGGCCGTGATTTTATGAATACTGTTCAGACTATGGATGTATACAATGCCTTTGCTGTATGCTGCAACCGGAGCATTATCGCCGTCATCTATGACCGCATAAATATAGTACCTCCCTTCCGCCATACCGGCAGTATCCCATATATATTCATTGCCGGAACCATCCGGGTCTTCGGGAAGACCGTTTACGATTAATGTCCCATCTTCACCTGAATCATCCGTGTCATAATAAAGCGAGATGGTTGCATTATCATCCGGATCCGCATCTATCCATCGGATGGTAAAGCCGCAACCATCAGCATCATCCATTCCGGCGGGTTCGATCATATCCATGGATGGCTTTAGCATGTAAGGATCAAGGGTATAGATATATACCGCTCCGGCTTGATCTTCTGCTTCGTTATCGGATGGGGCACCTACAATGGCAAAATCACTGCTCAGGCCGACTGAAAAGCCGTGCTGGTTTTCACTGGCACCATCCGATGAAAGCATAGCGCGATAAAGCACGCCTTGTTCTTCGAGCTCATACACATAAGCTGTCAGACTCTGATGGCCTGATATGCCATTTGATCCTACAATGAAATGATGATCATTGATCGAAACCGATATTCCAAAATTTAATAATCCAAAAATTTCTTCATTATTGTAGATCTGATCATCTGGAAGCACTGAGGTTTTCGAAAACAAAGACCAAGTCTCTCCCTCTTGTTTATAAACAAAAGCAGATCCTGGAAAGGCCACCTCATATGCTTGTCCAAGGGAACCCACAACAGCATAATTATCATGAATAGCGACGGAATATCCAAAGCGATACATGAATGCAGCGGTTGGGGCGGATAGCATGGTCTGTTCAATCCAATCATCTCCCTCGCGTTTATAAATATAGGCAGAACCGGATTGACCGGCTTGCCCCCAATATTGTTCATTGCCCAGTGCACCTACGATGACATGATCATCATGGATGGAGACGGACCAGCCGAAAAAATATTCCTCATTGATTTCACCGGGAATAAGTTTGGCCTGCTCGGTCCAAATATCCCCTTCCCGTTTGAAGACATAGGCTGAACCCCAATAATATCCATGAGAATCCCATGGTGCCCCTACAACCGCGTAATCACCGCTAATGGAAACAATGAAGCCGAATCCGGCGTTTTCCGGTTCATCGCCGGCGGTTAGCTTGAAATGTTCGACCCATGTATCATCCTCCTTTTTGAAGACAAAGGCGCTACCGGTTTGATTTCCACTTCCATCACCAGGGGCACCGACAATGGCATAAATGCCATCCATAGCGACGGATGCCCCAAACGCGGCGTAATCCGTTATCTCATTCGGAAGGAGTTTGGCCTGCTCAACCCAGGTATGGCAATGGCGTTTAAGGATATATGCGGCCCCAATTTGATTATTGAGCCCATAATCCCTTGGAGCACCCACAGCAGCGTAATCACCGCTGATGGATACCGCGGCGCCGTAATTGGCCCATTCCTTGGCATCGCTGGCCGAGACTTTTTGTTCATCGAGAATGACATGGTTGATGGTTATCAGGCCATCGCTATAATCCACGACCGGATCACTTGTGCCATCATCAATGATCGCATATACATGGTAATTATCTTCCGGGATTAGGGTCGTATCCCATTGGTACTGATCGTCAGGTCCGTCAGGATCTTCGCTCAATCCACTCACGATCAAGATTCCGTCCGCACCGCTGTCGTCGGTGTCATAGTAAAGCGAGATGGTTGCATTATCATCCGGATCTTCATCCGACCATTCAATAGTATAGGTGCAATCCGTTGAATCCTCGATTCCATCCGGTTCTATGATGGTAATGCAAGGTGGCATGCTGGTAATAACCGTAACCAAGGTGCCGGCAAAGGCAATGCCACCGGGGCCTATCGCTGTGATGGTGTAGGTAGTGGTTTCCGTAATTGAGATCGTGGTGGTGCCACTTAGGACGACATTCCCGATCCCCTGATCAATGGTCACCGTATCCGCAAAGGACGAATCCCAGGATAATGTGGTTGACTCTCCAATATTGATTGTTCCTGGGTTAGCTGTCATCGTGACTGTGGGCGGATGAAAAACGGTCACTGTAACATTGGCTGTGGCCTGACCGCTATTTCCGTCATCTGCTGTATAGGTAAAGCAATCATCACCAAAGAACCCGGTGTTTGGTGTGTATGTAAGTGTGTTGTCTCCATTATTCGTGACTGTGCCATTGGCGGGTTGGGTAAGGTTCGAGATAATCAATAAATCATGATCAATATCCGTGTCATTCATGAGCAAATCAGAAAAATGAATGATGATGGATGTATCCATAATGGCTGTTGCGGAATCATCCGCCACTGCGGGAGGATCATTTATAGCCATCACGGTGATGCTGACCACTGCACTGTCATATCCGCCGCTTCCATCGGTTATGGTATAGGTGAACATATCCGGTCCGTTAAAGTCCGGATAGGGAGTATAAACGAATGTTCCATTCGGCAAAAAGATAACCAATCCATTATTCGGTTGGGTATAATCAAATACGGTTACGATATCCAGGTCCGGATCTAGATCATTCAAGAGAACATCATAGTTTTCGACTGGAGTATCCTCAAAGGTTGTCACTTCATCATATATTGCATCAGGTGGATGATTTGATGTGCCCGTGGTCACCTCATAAAACGCATATACCTTGGCTTCATACACGGCGCATGACCCTTGACTCCTTGAATATACTTTGATGGCATTCATGCCTTCATCATCTGCTTGTACATCCCACGCCCATATGCTTAAAGATGAATAATCTTGAACAAGCTGATATTCACCGGTTGCAGGGCTTTGGTGAAAAAATTGATATTCATATTGCCCGGTCCCTCCAACCGCCGAGGCAGCAACCGCGACGTTGGTTCCGGAAGCCATGGGACTGGTAAGGCTTGCATCCAGCGTAACCGCCGTTACAGGGGCCGGTGTAACATGATACCCGTAGATGGCGGCATGGGCTTCATAACTTTCACATGAGCCCAGACTCCGCGCATAGACCTTGATCTTGTTATCACAAAGATCGTCGGTTCCGGTTGTCCACGTCCAGATGTCCAGGGTGGAGTAGTCCTGGACGGTCTCCCATTCTCCATTAGTGGCAGGCCCATATTGCAGAAACTTATATTCATATACGCCGCTCCCGCCTTGGGCCGTGCCCCGGAACATAACGGTACCACCTGGCTCGACGCTGTTTTCAGGCGTAACGGTGAGTGTAACTTCCCCGGCCGGAGCCGGCGTAACCTTGTAGCCGTAAATACTGGCCACGGCCTCCAGGCTTTCACAAGAGCCCATACTCCTCACGTAAACCCTGATTTGATTATCACAAAGATCATCGCTCTCCGTTGTCCACGTCCAGGTATCCAGGGTGGAATAATCCTGCACGATCTCCCACTCTCCTCCCGTGGCAGGCCCGTAATGCATGAACTTGTGCTCATACTCGCCGCTTCCGCCATGGGCTTCGGCCGCGAACACAACGGTATTACCCGGCCCCACGCTGTTTTCAGGCGAGGCGGTGAGAGTGACTCCCTCGGTCGGCGCCGGTGTAACCTTGTAATTATAAATGCCTGCATAGGCATCAAAGCCGTCGCATGAGCCTATGCTTCGCGCATAGACCTTGATCTTGTTATCGCAAAGATCGTTGGTTCCGGTTGTCCAGGTCCAGGTATCCAGGGTGGAATAGTCCTGCACGATCTCCCACTCTCCTCCCGCGGCAGGCCCGTAGTGCATGAACTTGTACTCATACTCGCCGGTTCCGCCCTGAGCGGCTGCGGTGAAAATGACGGTACTGCCCGGTTCTACGCTGTTCTCAGGATCGGTCGTCAGGATGACTTCGGCTGCAGGAGTCGGCCTGACCGTGAAGTAAATATAAGTGGATGTTGTGGAAGAAAGATCCGTGTCCCGGGCATAAACCTTGATCATATTCTGGCAAAAATCAGTGTCCCGCGTTATCCATGTCCAGGTGCTGAATGTAGAGTAATCCTGAACAATCTCTAAGGTGTTATTGGTAGAGGGCCCTTTAAGAAGAAATCGGTATTCATAGGATCCGGTGCCCCCGGTGGCACTGGCCGTAAATATGACGATTGTGTCCGGACCGACCGGACCTGCTGGTGTCGAGGTCATGGTCACATCGAGCGGCGATGCATCTGCAAGGGCTTCTCCAGGAGAGACCATGAAAACAGCGAGGTGAAGGATAACCCAAGAAAGGATCATAAAGATAACTCTGGGAATGGGCCTTGTTCTGTTCATTTTCATCTTCCTCCGTATGATTTTAGGAGTGTTAGCGCCAGGTTTCCTCCGGAGTCGGGAGGAAAAACCAAACAATTACCCCAGCATGATGCCTGGTCTAGCTCATCCAGAAATATCCGAAAATCCCTCCCCCTAGCCCTCTCATGCCCGGCGAGGAGGGATTAATGGATGGGAACCAACCTTGATGGTCTTGTAAATAGTCGGAAAACATGCGTTTTTGTCATTCCGGCGAAGGCCGGAATCCAGTCTTTTCAGACAGTTACATGAGTTCTGGACCCATGTCGCAGTCTATCCCGCACTGGATACGGGACCGGGGTGACGACTTTTTACGGGTTCGTCAACCTTATCAAAGCTGAAGAAGCTTTAAGTTAATACCGTTAAGAAATGAAAAGACGGACTATGCCAATTTCCAATATCAATAGTATCTTTAATAACAATCATGGAATGATACTATATTAATAACGTATAAATAACTCATTAATACTACAGAATATGTTTTGAAAATGATTTAATATTTAAAATATTGTTATAAATATAATGAATTCATTATATTTATAACCTATTTATTCATCTAATATCCTTAAATAATATTATCATTTAATAATATCATCAAAGATTTGGAAAATATTGACATATATATGGAGGTATAAAAATAGTAAAATGAAATATTCAATTAACCATTTACAAAAATGATGTCAAGCATTTTTTTAAATAATGCTATTTGAATGTCATTTCTTGCTGATTCTGAAACTACATTAGAGTTCTCGATTCCTGATCCTTGCAAATCCTCATTATCCTGTTCTGGACATCGGAAACTCAGAAGGGCCGAGGCGGAAAAAGTCATTCAAATGCGCTAAAATGGAGGCGGACTTTTCAGAAAAATTTCGCTTTATTTTTTTCTGATCCCAATAACTCCCAGACCCGACATCAGACACACTGGAAATAAATACCCCTTCCCCTTCCCATCCCGGATATCGTGCTTATATTGCCCTTAAGAAAAACAAGAGAATGAAAAATGGAGGTTCCATCATGAAAACCTTATACATATACATTGTAAGCATCGTCTTTTTGTTGGGATTTTTACTTGTTTGGTTGAAGACAGATTCGACTCAGGCAAAGGACGCGATCTCTCAGGAAAAAGCCATTTTCGCTGGCGGGTGTTTCTGGTGCATGGAAAAACCCTTTGAAGAACTGGACGGTGTGATATCTGTAACATCCGGTTATACAGGGGGCACCGGCAAAAACCCGAACTATAATAATTATGCAGAAGGCGGTCATCTCGAAGCCATTGAAATCGTGTATGACCCCCGAAAAATCACTTACGAGAAGTTATTGGATGTGTTCTGGCGACAGATCAACCCCACTGACCCCGGTGGGCAGTTCGTGGACAGGGGAAAAGAATATTCCTCCGCCATATTTTATCTGAATGAAGAGCAAAAGCTCCTGGCTGAAAAATCCAAACAGGCCCTGGCTGAAAAAAAGATCTTTAGCAAGCCCATTATCACGCCCATTATTCCGGCGTCGACCTTTTACAAAGCTGAGGAGTACCACCAGGATTATTATCAGGAAAACCCGATTCGTTACGGGTACTATCGGAATGGCTCAGGGCGTGATCAATTCCTGGATGAGATTTGGCGCGACAGCGGAAGCAAGAAAGACCTAGGGGACCTGAAATCAAGATTGACCCCGCTCCAATATCACGTGACCCGGGAAGACGGAACGGAAAACCCGTTTGATAATGAATACTGGGATAATAAGCAACCCGGCATCTATGTGGACATCGTATCCGGAGAGCCCCTTTTCAGTTCTTTAGATAAATACGATTCCGGTACGGGTTGGCCGAGTTTCACCAAACCGCTGGTACCTGAAAACATCGTGGAAAAGGAAGACCGGACATTATTCATGGTCAGGACGGAGGTTCGTAGTAAAGAGGCCGACTCCCATCTCGGCCATGTGTTTGATGACGGACCGCCGCCCACGGGCTTAAGATATTGCATGAATTCAGCCGCGTTACGATTTGTTCCTGTGGAGGATTTGGAAAAAGAAGGCTATGGGGAATTTTTAAAACTGTTTAACAAATAAATACGGTCTTCAGGAGCCCCAAATGCGATAAAAAGATAGGGGCTACCGGATAAAATCCCTCCCCCTAAACCCTCCCGCGAGGGGGGGGGTGATGAATGGATGAACACCATATCGCATTGATCAGTCTATTATCTACCCGATAATAGAGCGTCTCATCTCAACAAAATTTATGGTTGGCATTTGAAGCCTTGCGTCTTTTTTGGGTGGCGAAATCTACCAGTGTTAATCATCTTGGACAGGAAGCGTGTGTTTCTCCGTAGTAAAACCGAAAAATTTTTAAATCCTCTTAGCGAGTAGTTTGCTCAAATACATTTTTATTATTGTTCTACATGGGGAATTTTAGTAGCATCACTCATTTGATCTAAACTTAATCCTTGCGGTTCGGTATCATGGATAACTTTTGTACTTCCGGCAATTATCATCATAATGATAAAGGAGAATAAATGAAGGAAACAAACAAGATTGGGATCATGATTTGTGACCGTTATCGGAGATGTGCCGGAGGAAAATGTTTTCGGTCCTTAAAAGACCGTGAAGGTGCATTCAGCAGATACAAGGATATGGAAATCGAGGTTGTTGGATACACCAGTTGCGATGGGTGTCCCGGGGGTAATATTGAATATGCCGTGGATGAAATGATAACAAACGGAGCAGAGATTATTCATCTGGCCACCGGCCTTATTGTTGGATATCCGCCATGTCCTCATATCACATATTTTCATGACTATATCAAAGCGAAATATGGCCTTGAAGTCGTATACGGAACACATCCTATACCGGAAAAATACTTGAAGATGCACAAAATAATGGGAACATGGAACAGTAACGAATGGCAGGCTATCATTAAACCGACATTGGTTGATGAAAAGACCCGCCTAGCCTATAACTGAGAAAAAATAAATATCACCAGTAAACAGGTGGTATTCATTAGAACCTATATCAAACAGCTTCATACAGGCCAGCTCGCATCTCAAGGTCTGTGAGCCACACCGCTAGATATCCAGGTGATCTGATGCCAGTTCGGGGAATTTTTCTTTATCGAAGCACTTCTGACAGAACAGCGATCATCATTGCGCAGGCTATCCTGACTTTCGGTATTGCATTGTGTTTTGGCCCTTTCATGGCAATTCCTTTGGTGAGTTTTTATTTTTTTCTTCGTTTATCTCCCGAGTGGAATCGACGGGTTCTAAAAATCGAGGCATGTGAATATTCATGGCCCATGCATGTAGTTTTATTTTTGTTTTGGTTTATGTCGCTTTTGATGTTGATATATGCGGTTGAAAATCACGGCAAGATTGGGAAGTGGATTCTTTGGGCCTGGATGGGTGTGTTCATCATTCAATTTCCCTTGATTATTATGGAAATAAGAATTGCAAAGAAGCAGAAATTGATCCTAAAAAATAAATTAGAAGACAAGATCCAAGAGATTGAGAAGCGAGGCCCAAATAAAGGAAGACATCGTACCATCGAAATGTTGAGTAAAAAGGTCTCAGACTTAGATGTCTAACCGGGTAATCTGAAAACACCTATTTTTCTCATTCCGGCCTGCCCGTGCGCGTCCCCACGCAGAGAGGTGAAGGCCAGAATTCAGTCTTTTCAGATAGTTACAAGATATCTGGACCCCGGCCGCAGTCTATCCCGTACTTGACATGGGACCGGTGTGATGGCTTTTTATGAGATAATCAAAATTGACAACAGATATCATTCATGTATATTATCCATGCAATTATAAGATTGAAATTCGACAAACGAAAAAACCAAGACATTAAGGGGCTGATTACAGTTTCAAACAAAATAGTAAACGGACATTACTGAATCAACAACATTTCATTTTGAAGGAGGTTTTTTATGGCGGATTTTTACATTAATGTATTTTTGGATGACGAAAAACTCAAAAAAATCGAAGCTGCTGGATTGGCCGACCAGGTTCAAGAAATCGATGGGAAAAAAGCAGTCCGAGTAGGCATGACGAACAAGGACCAAAAAAAATTGGTAAAGGGGTTTGAGGGGTTAACCTTTGATGCCAACAATGCTTGCGTACTTCCTGAAGAAGGAAATAATATCTTAATGAATATTATATTGGATATGAAATCCCTAGATGTTATGAAATTTGCAATCATAAAACTATACAATCCTCTTGCAGGAAGGGATATTTCCGGAAGAGGCAGGAGTGGGCGTTAGCGATGGCCAACCACGTGAGGTTCACGCCATAACCTATTAAGAACATCCGTTTTTTTAACGACATAACCTTTTGTTGCTCCCCCGTCACCCTGCCCTCTCCCAGAGAAACCGAGGAGAGGGTTGGGTGGCCATTTCCGGACGAGCGCTACTTGGTGATTACGGTCTGCGGCAATTTTCGAGTCAGAATATCCACGGCCTCTTCCACCATGTCTTCCAGGACCTGGCGGGCCGGCTTGATTTCATGGATGATACCGGAGATTTGCCCTGCCAAACCTCCAATATAGTCAACCTGATTGGCCTCAATAAAGCTCCATTGAAGTGTGGATGATATTAAGACCTGTATGGGGAACGGGAGCGGATCAAGCCCGGATTCATCCCAAAGTTGATGGAATTTATTTAGGCTGGCCCTTAAGGTCTTACCCGTATAGGCCGTACTGACGCGGGTGCCTTCATCGGCGGAATCAATAATGCGTTGCTTATTGACTTCCAAGGCCCCTCCCTCATTTGTGGTCAAAAATCGTGTGCCCACCCAAACACCGACACAACCCAAGGCCAAGGCGGCAGCCAGCCCCCGGCCATCACCGATGCCACCCGCGGCCAAAACAGGAACAGGTATTGCCGCATCAATGGCGGCAGGCACCAATGCCATGGTCCCGATCCGGCCGGTGTGCCCTCCCCCTTCGTGCCCCTGGGCCACCAAAAGGTCAATGCCGGATTCAGCCATGCGTTTGGCGTTTTTCGCATTGCCGGTGATGCCCAAGACCTTCATTCCGACAGCGTGTGCTTCTTCAACCATGAAACCGGGGTTGCCCAAGCCCGCGCAAAAGAGAGGGACCTTTTCTTCGATACAAACCTGAACGGATTCTTTGGGGCGCATGGTGGTGGTGTTCAGTTTTAACGTGACATTCGTATCCGGCAGGTTAAGCTCTTCCATGACCTTATGCAACCAATCCAGGTAAGGCTTGGGTAATTCTTTTATGGCCTTGCGAAGCGGTATCTCCTGAATCGTATCCGATTCCAAAGGTCCACCCAAACTGAGTTTTTTGGGAAGTAGGAGGTCCACGCCGAATGGTTTATCGGTCTGCCTTTTAATCTCTCGAATGGCATCGCGAAGCTCATCCACCGTAAATCCGCTTCCTCCCAATACACCCAGGCCACCGGCTTCGGACACGGCGACGACGAGTTCAACGGGGGCACCGGTGTTTTCACCGATCAGCGTAGGGCCCATTCCGGCACTGAGGATCGGATATTCGATCCCGAGCATGTCACATAGTCTCGTTTTCAGGATTCGCTTTGCCACGGTTGTCTCCTTATTGAATATACGGAAAATCAGGATTTCAAAAAATGGTACTTTGAAGCATCTGGATAACGGACTGACACCCCGTTTACCTAACCTCTCCCCCCTGAAGTGGGAGAAGGATCTAAGGTTATCGGACAGCCCACCGATCCTCCTTTTTCATAGTCATCAGCATATTTGGGGCAGAAGCATGGAAGGGGTATCCACATCATAAAAGCCGAATCAAATGGTCAATCCCCCATCCACCACAATGCATTCACCATTGGTATAGCTGGCCGCGTCGGAGACCAGATAAAGGACGGTTCCGGCCATTTCACGCGGTTCGGCATGACGGCGCATGGGGATCGTCTCGATAGCCTCTCTGTGAAGCTCTTCATGCTGGAATAATGCCTCGGAGAATTGGGTCCGAGTCAGGCCGGGTAATATGGCATTGACTCGAATATGATGGACGGCGCATGCCTTGGCAAAGGTCCGAGTCATATTGACCACGGCCGCCTTGGTAATGGAATAGATACCTTGATTTACGCCGGGCTGAAAGGCATTGACGGAGGACACATTCACCATGGCGCCGCCTCCTTTTTCTTTCATCAACCTGCAGGCATTGATGGACATGAAAAAATAACCTCGCAGATTCACATCCACGGTCTTCTCAAAGGCCGATAACGAGGTATCCAGAATATCGCCGAAATAGGGGTTCGTAGCGGCATTATTGACCAGGATGTCCAGTCGACCGTGTTTTTCTCGAACATAAGCAAAGATGGCAGCAATATCTTCCATATTTCCTGTATTGCAGGCAAATGGTTCCGCGCTGCCGCCTTTATGAATTATCTCATCAGCAACGGCGCGGCAGCCGTCGATCTTGCGACTAGCGATGATCACATGAGCACCCTGCTCCGCCAAAAGTCCGGCAATCGCCTCGCCAATACCACGGCTGGCACCGGTGACCAGGGCTATTTTATCGGTTAGATCAAAAAGATTGGTTGACATGGCTACTTACCTTTTTGGTAATCCTTTTCTAACGCATATCTATTCAACATCAAAAATTCAGTAGTTATTGCCCATCCACTAAGCCCCTCCCCTCGCGGGGGGCCAGGCTTTTCCACCCCCACCCTAGCCCTCCCCTATTAAGGAGGAGGGAATTGAAAGGGTTTTAGGGTGGAACCAACCTAAACTACCAGTCGTAATTTTCCCTCTCAATAATGGTCGCTACACCTTGCCCGCCGCCGACACAGGCATTCGCACAACCATAACGCCCGCCTTTGAGATTCAGAATACGGGCCAGGGTTCCGGTCAAACGAATCCCGGTCGCACCCAGTGGATGACCAATGGCGGTGCCTCCACCCATGACATTGACCTTTTCAGGATCCAATCCAAGCTCTTTGATGCAATTGAGCGCTACGATACAAAAGGCTTCATTGATCTCCCAGAAATCAATCTCCGACGCCTTAAGACCGGCCTTTTCCAAGGCCATTTTACTCGCCGGGACGGGTCCGGCGCCCATGATGGTGGGGTCCACACCGGCAAACCCGATGGAACGAATGGTGGCAAGGGGCTTGATGCCCTTCTTCTTAGCGGTCTCTTTGGACATGAGCACCATACTTGTGGCCGCTGCATTAAGGGGCGATGAATTACCGGCCGTAATGACCCCATCCTTTTTAAAGGCAGGCTTAAGCTCCCCCATGCCTTCCACAGTCGCATCGTCCCGTACCGCCTGGTCTTTGTCCACGGTCATCATGGTGCCATCCGCCTGCGGCGCCTTAATGGGCATGATCTCGCCATCGAAAAATCCCTCTTTCTGGGCCTTAGATGCGAGGTTGTGGGAACGGACTCCCCATTTATCCATATCCTCTTTTGTGAAATCGGTTTGAGTAAAAAGCTTTTCGGCCGTTAACCCCATATTCACAACGGTCATCATATCCCAGTGCCTATATTTAGGGTCCGTGTAAAGGGCCAGGTTCGGGGCCACAAGCCCTCTATCCTGGGTAACTCCACCCATGGGTATTCGGGTCATATGTTCAAAACCGGCTGTTAGAACGATGTCTGCATACTCCTGAACGATTTCCATGAATCCCACATGAATGGCCCCCATGGATGAACCGCATTGTTGA
This sequence comes from Deltaproteobacteria bacterium, assembly GCA_016930835.1. Classification (GTDB taxonomy): domain Bacteria; phylum Desulfobacterota; class DSM-4660; order Desulfatiglandales; family HGW-15; genus JAFGGA01. The sequence goes on along the minus strand of JAFGGA010000144.1, from coordinate 33,835 downwards.
TCAATAAACTTGGCAGGGATGGTCTCCGGAAAGTTCGCCATAAAAATAGGGGTTCGTGCGCCGTACGCCCACTGCTCTCCCACAGCCGTCGCACACCCGAGCAGAAAATCATCGATCTCTTTTGGTTCTATTCCCGTGCGTTTGACGACCTCCGGTAATATTTCATTCAACAATTCATCCGCTCTCATGTTGCAGAACCAATCCCTGGCCGGATCATTGGGCCTGGAGCGGGATTGGGCCGTCCTTAAGTATCCTGCAATTACGACTTCTTTCATGACTATGCCTCCATTTTTTGATTGATATAATCTGAATAATCAAAATCATTATCTCAGTATCCTCTATGCCCCTGTGGTGAAATCATTTAAGCCGGATAAAACCGCTTTCCGGACTCGGCCATTTCCTTGATCATATCCGCTGGTTTAAAGCGCGGCCCGTATTGTTTTTCAAACGCTTTTAATTTTTCATAGACATTTTTAATTCCCCATGCATCGGCGTATTTAAAGATGCCGCCCCGATAAGGAGGAAATCCCGTGCCGTAAATCATGGCCAGGTCCATATCCTGGGGCCGGTCACAAATACCCTCTTCCATCATGAGGGCGGCTTCATTAATGCCAAGCGCAAGCATTACATCAATAATCTCTTGCTCAGACATCTTTTTTGGGGCCACCTGATTGTCTTTCAGATATGCCGTGATCACATCAACGACCTTTGGGTTGGGAACAGGCGGATCCACACTATAGTCCATGAATCCGGCACCTGTCTTTCTTCCATAACAGCCGGTTCGATAGATGGCCTCAGTCAATGGGTGAACCTTATACCGTTCGCCCAATGCTCGTTCAAAGGTCTTATTCACATGGTAATTGATATCAATACCCGTTAAATCCGATAACGTGGCAGGTCCCATAGGCATCCCGAACTCCAACATGGCATCTTCAATGGTTTTGGCACTTACACCGTCCGCCATGAGATAGACAGCGCCGCCAAAAAGCCCGCCGAGCTGTCTGGACACGTAGAATCCCGGCCCATCATTGACTACTATGGGGATCTTTTTAATGGCGCGTGCAAAGGCCACACTCGTGGCCAGGGTTTGGTTGGATGTCTTTTCAGCACAAATAATCTCTAATAGTTGCATTCGCTCAGCAGGATTGAAAAAGTGCAGTCCGATCATCCGTCCCGGATCACTTAAAACAGAAGCCATCTCCGTGATGGGTAGGGCCGATGTGTTGGTGGCGAAGACCGTATCCGGTCCGCAGATACTCTCTAACCTTTTCCAGATGTCCTGCTTGATCCTCATGTCTTCCAAGACAGCCTCTATCACCAGATCCACATCCTTCAGGTCATCCAACGAAGTGGTGGTGGTCAATTGATCCTTGATCATGTGGTCAAGATCGGCCTGGGTCATCTTTTTCTTCTTGATGGGATAGGCAAAGGTCTTTTTTACAGTGGCTACACCCTTCTCAATGGCCTGGTCATTGATATCCCAAAGCACGGCCTCAAATCTTCCCTTTAGTAATAGATTCACGATCCCGGAACCCATGACCCCGCCGCCCAACATGGCCACCTTTTTGATCTTGGCCGGTTGAATGCCTTCGATACGGGGAAGTCTGCCCGCCGAACGGGTGTTGAGGAAGATATCGATCAGGTTCTTGGCCACTTCGGATAGGGCGCAATCAGCAAACAGGCCCACTTCCGTCTCAATATCCTTCTCAATATCAAAACCAAGACCCTTTTCAAAGGCTTCGATAGCCTTCAAAGGCGCTATATAACCTTTTGCCTTCATGGCCGTCATCATCTTGGCATAACCCAAAAAGGGTTTTTTCTCAGCGGCACTGGGAAGACGGTAATTAAGGCTACGTGTCATCCTTAATTTGACACTCAATCGGCCCGAAATAAAACGCTTCGCCGCCTTTAGCGCGGTTTCGATAAGCTTTTCGGGTTCTACAACCTCATCCACCAGTCCTCGGGAAAACGCCTTCTCCGCTTTGATGGGATTACCCGTGGTGATCATCTCTATGGCATTGAGCAGACCGATAAGGCGCGGTAACCTTTGTGTGCCGCCAGCACCCGGAATAAGCCCGATCTGTACCTCAGGCTGACCCAGATTCGCGTCCTTAACAGCCACCCGATAATGACATGCCATGGCGGTTTCCAGGCCTCCTCCCAGGCAGTTCCCGTTAATGGCGGCGATAACCGGTTTAGGACCGGTCTCAACCTTATTGAGAAATTGGGCGAATTCCAAGGCCATGGGAAATACATCATCACGGGTCTTCACGGTCTGAAGTCTTGTGATATCCGCCCCGGCAATAAAATTCGCCCCTGTCCCGGTTAAAACAAGGGCCTTGATGGCTTCATCCCCAAAGGCATCTTCAACGGCCGCCCTCAATTCCTCAGCAAAAGCGGGAGACAATTGGTTAACGGGCGGGTTGTTTAAGGTGAGAATGACAACACCCTCTATCACTTCCACGTTGATCGTCCTATAATCTGTCTTCATGTGATGACTCCCTTTTCAAAAGGTATTATCGGTTCAACTCGGTCCAAAACACGAATATTGGAAAGGACCGTATCCAATGTAATGAAGGTTGAAATTCCCGTATTCGTAGTAACCAAGGCATTGGGTTCTTCCGCCGTGTACATGGGATTGAGGTCAACCACAATGCCGCCCAAGGATACCACCGCTTTGGGGGCAACAACCAATTGAGGGCGTGTGGGAAGATGGATATCGACTCGGTCGCCCTTTTGGACGCCTAGGGACCCAAGGGCGTTGGTCATAGGAAGGATATGTATCCTGAGATCCCAAAAGGTCATTGCAGTCCCGAAAAAATGTAAGGCCGTTTTATCAGGGAATGCCTTTGCAGATGCCTGCAAAAATTCTCGGTTGGGGACCCTGGGATAACGAATTGGGGTGGTAACGTCAAAATGATAATGTCGTTGCCAAGGTCTTGTAAGCATTTATTCTCCCACCATGTAAAATTGCTCGTCAAAATCAGGGCGATCCTGATATTGTTTCATGAGAAGCTCGGGTAGAAAGGCTGGATCTTGAATGAGCACAGGATTGATCTTGATGCCGGCTTGTTCAAGCGCTTTGACGATATTTTCGGCTTTTGGCGGGCAGCCTTTAACGGCGATCATTTCTTCAATGGCCGGATTGTCCTTATTCGCTTGGTAGATACATTTCCCGAGTAAGATGGTTTTTTTCATGCCGGGGGTCGGCTTCATGGATTTGCCGGAAAGGATTTCAACCTTGTCCCATCGCTGACCCTTTCGCCACGCGTCTATAACTGCGGCCAAAATACGACTATAGGCCTCCACGCAATAAGTACAGAGACTCAGGTCGAAGCGGCGATAGGATATGCCTTTCATGCCTTTCTTGACCAGAGGCGCGGGCAGCCACGAGCCATCATCGGCCTGCGAGAATTCAAACGTGGTTTCACGGTGTTTGGCAAGATCCTCAATCGTTTCACCTTTCACTTCAATATCAGACATGTCCAACGGCCGTTTTCGATTCTTGGCCGCATAGACTAGATGAGGGACATCCATTGGGTCCTGGCCGAGTAATTGGGCCCCGACCATATCAGCGGCCAGGACATCGGATGAGGCCACCAGCAGATTGGTCCTGTGTATATGGCCGTCAAATCCCGGCCCTCTTTCATTGGAATAAATACCGTCGATAAGGGTCAGCATGGACGGCATTTTATCCGCTAACCTGGCCACCATATAGTGTAAGTCCTTTCCGGGATCGGCATTGTGGCATTTCTTGCGTGAGGCGATATCAATGGTTCCCTTAAGGTTCTTGATCCCCAGACTGACCACGGTCTGGCTATGGGTCTTTAAAACCGGCAGATTGACGATGAAATCACTGTGGAGGATATCTTCATTAAAATTAAGGACCACCCCGTCACCCAGGTCTACCTTTTCAAAGGGATGCGCCATCATGGGGAAAAATCGAACCCCATATCGTTTTTTCAGCTTCGCATATCCCAGGCTCTCAAATGCGTGGGCGGGGGTCTCGGTATCATTCGGTTCCACCACCATTCCGTCGCTGATGGTGATGTCATCAATACCCCGCTCCTTGAGCAATACCACCATGTCTTCCACCACTCGGGACGTGGTAATCACCCCCCACTTTGGAAATACCGCGGTTCGCGCCCAGAATACAATGTTGGGCTTGATGAAGACCTTTGAGTGAGGTTTTAATTGATCCAAGCCATTGGAAAGGGCTACGACCCGCCTGACGGATTCCAAAGGTTTTTCATATTGAACAATCGCGACAGCTAATTTCTTCATTTAGATTGCGACTCCATTCATTCAAAATCGCTTACTTTTCATGAGTGTTCAGTACATCGCCTCGATCAGATCACCAAAGGCATCGTTGATAAATTTTCGTTTCACTTTCATGGTGGGGGTGACTTCACCATCTTCTTCATAAAGTTTCTTAGGTAAGATCGTAAATTTTTTGACCTGCTCCACACGGGAGAGGGCTTCATTAACCGCCTTGACTTCCTTGCCTATCAACCCCTTGATCTCAGGATTTTGGGTCAGGTCTTTATAGGTGGAGAATTGGACCTTATGGTCCTGGGCATATTTAACGACGTTATCTTCATCAATCATGATCAGGCAGGTCAGATATTTACGCCGATCACCAATAACGACCGCATCATTAATATATAGACTTGCCTTGAGCTTATTTTCAATAAATTGGGGGGTAATATTTTTACCACCGGCCGTTACGATAATATCTTTCTTCCGGTCGGTTATCCTCAAATATCCGTCTTCATCCATTTCGCCCACGTCGCCGGAATGGAGCCACCCATCGATAATGGTCTCCTCCGTGGCCTCCGGATTATTATAATAGCCTTTAAACACACCAGGAGACTTCACCAGGATCTCGCCATCATCGGCAATCTTCAGTTGGATACCTGGAAGGGGTTCACCCACTGTGCCGAATTTGACCCGGCCTAGTTTTGCGGTGGTGGTAACGCCAGTCCCTTCGGTCTGTCCGTAGCCTTCTACTAAATTTATACCCATGGACTGGAACCCATGGAGGATTTCCGGCGCAATGGGCGCCGCACCTGAATAGGCGACCCTTATCCGATCAAAGCCCATCCTCTCCTTGAGCTTACGAAACACGACAAAGTAAGCCACCTTGTAAAGTAATTCGAGTGTGATGGGTACGGGTCTAAAATCCATCCTCAATTTGGCCCGCTTTTTCCCAATATTAAGGGCCGTAAAAAAAACCAATTTTTTGAACCACGTGGCGTCCGACATGCGTATCAAAATGGAAGAATAATATTTTTCCCAAATACGCGGAACGGCGTGACCGACCGTTGGAGAAATCTCCGTCATATTCTCCGTGATGGTATCCAGGCTCTCAACAAAATTGACAATATGACCGATTTGATAATGTAGGAGGATCGTAAACAGCTGCTCAAAAATATGGCACAAGGGCAGGAAAGACATGATTTCATCATCCAGGTACACGGGATTCATCTGCGTAATGGCCCATCCCATCCAGACGCCGTTTCGATGCGTTAGCATGGCACCTTTGGGAGGGCCTGTGGTACCCGATGTATAAATGAGCATGGACGTGTCATCCGGGGCAATTTGTGCTATACGTTCACCCAACAATGCCAGATTTTTTTGTGAGAAATCCTGACCCAGCTTAAATAATTCTTCTAAGGTCATGACCATGGGGTCTTTAAAATGCCTTAATCCCTCCATGTCCCACACAATGACCTTCTTCAGGTTGGGCGCATTATCTCTAAAATGAAGCCATTTATCCAGCTGCTCTTCATTTTCTAGGAAAAAATACTTGGCCTCACAATGGTTAACCACATATTCCACCTGCTGCCAGGCATTGGTGGCATAAACACCTGTGGCCACACCACCGCAGCATTGAATACCGATATAGGCATACACCCATTCCGGTGAATTTTCTCCGATAATAGCTCCACCCTCACCCTTTTCAAATCCCATGGCCATCAGACCATAAGCAACATTCTTGGCTTTATCGTAATATTCATTCCAAGAGATATCGTGCCACAAGCCGTATTCTTTTTTCCTCATGGCGACCCTGTCGCCCCATTTGGCCACGGCCTCTTTGAACTTGACGGGAATGGTTTTGTTTTGATCTTCGGACATGATGTTAACCATATTGAATGAATATTTTAAATATGGGAATTAGGCCCAGGGCTTGTTAAACCATTAATTTCATTTTTGCTAACCTTGCACCATGAGCCTTAAGCCTTCCTTCCTCATCTCCACGCCTTCTTCCGCTTCCATCGCTGATATCCCTTTGCGGACGCCTCCGAGCGCACACCCATATAGAATTCTCTCACATCCTTGTCTTCCATAAGATCGCAACATTTCCCCTTCATGACAAAGCGCCCATTCTCTAATATCAATCCCGTATTTGAATAACTCAAGGCCATTCTGGCATTCTGCTCCACCAATAAGATTGTAACCCCTTCTTGATTGATGGTCTTAATGATCTCAAAGATGTCTTTTACCAAAATCGGTGATAGCCCAAGGGATGGCTCATCCAACAGGAGCAAACGGGGACGGCTCATCATGGCTCGACCGATGGCCAACATCTGTTGTTCCCCACCGGAAAGGGTTCCGGCCCATTGGCTAATCCTTTTTTTTAATACGGGAAAAAATTGGAAGATTCTTTGAAAATCTTCTTCTATTTCATGCTTGTTATGGCGTGTATAGGCGCCCATCATTAGGTTCTCACGGACGGACAATTCCGGGAATACCTCACGTCCTTCGGGGACATATGTGATTCCCATGCGTACAATCTTATCCGTATCCATACCGTCAATGCGCGTTCCCATAAATTCTATCGTACCTTTATCCGGTTGATCCTCAATCAGTCCCATTACGGTTTTGAGCAATGTGGATTTGCCTGCGCCATTATTTCCCAGTATAGCAGTGATGGTCCTTTCTTCCACTGTCAGAGAAGCCCCACGAATGGCGTAGATCAAATCGTAATATGTCTCAATATTCTTTATTTCAAGCAGCACAGACACCTTCATTCTCTCCAAGATAGGCCTTCAGTACCTCCGGGTGTCTCTGGACCTCCGAGGGTGTTCCTTCAGTGATGGGTCGGCCGAAATTGATCACCAAGATACGGTCGGAGATATCCATGACCATCTGCATATCATGTTCGATCAACAGAACCGTCACGCCTAGTTCATCTTGTACATCTTTCACCCAAAATATCATATCCTGCTTTTCTTCTGCGTTCATGCCGGCACAAGGCTCGTCCAATAAGAGCAATTCCGGTTCCAGGGCCAATGCCCTGGCAAGCTCAATCTGTTTCTGGGTCCCGTATGGAAGACCTCCGACCAGTTTGTTGCGACTTGACTGAAGATCCAGGAAATCGATGATCTCTTCCACCTTACGTCGATGCGCGACTTCCTCCAAACCGGCAAATGACCTTTTTCCCCACAGGAACGCCCCCCGGAACAGGCCGGTCTTCATACGCAGATGACGACCCAGCATGATGTTTTCCATGGTGTTCATATTGTTAAAAAGCTCGATATTCTGAAACGTCCGCGCAATACCCATCCTGGCCACTTTGTCTGGTTTTTTCCCCCGAATGCTTTGTCCCTTAAAAAGAATATCCCCATGGCTCGGATGATAAATACCGTTGATGCAGTTAAACAACGTGGTCTTCCCTGCTCCGTTGGGCCCAATGATGGCGTAGATCTCCCCTTGATTCAATGTAAAGGATATGCCGTCAAGGGCAACCAAGCCACCAAAATATATAGACAGATTTTTGACTTCAAAAAAGGCCATGAATCGTTTCCCCAACTTCCCCTAACCCCCCTCCCGCATGGGGAGGAGGGATGAATAGTGGACACTAATCGATTTTTACATAAGGCATCTCAGTCCAGTCCATCAGGACTTTGTATTTACCATCAGCAGTGACCTCACTGGCAAAGATTTCTGTCTGTCCCACCCTGCAATGCGGATCATTGGGGTCAAAAGACCCATAACTGACGCGACCCATGGATCCCTTGAAATCTTTGATTGTCTCCATAGCGGCCACGAATTTTTCACGAGTCAGATCGCGGCCGGCTCGCTTTAACCCTTCAAGCATGGGCTCCGCATAAGCCATGCCCGCCACAAAGGTCAGGCCCCAACGTTCTTCCTTGGCCGCAAATTTTTTAAAGGCATCTTCATAATATTTTTTAACCACCGGATGTGATGGATTATTCACGTCTTCCGTATTGCCGATACCCACTACTTGGGGTTCAAATAGACCGAAGTTGGCCACAATGGTTCCTGCAAAAAGACCTTTGGTGATGGCGATCATGAGAGGCGCATCCGCGCATGTTGTGGTGGTCATCCATCTGGGATCGAATTTCATGGCCTTGCCGGTACCAATCAGGCGCGCGACTTGTCCCACACCGATAAACATCAGAACGGAATCCGCGTTGGCCTTTTTAAGTTCCATGACAAAAGGAGCCATATCCGTATCCGCTACATTCATGGGAATCTCGGCAACGAGGCTTAGGCCCTCTTTCGCCGCCTGTTTTCTGGCTCCCGCCAGGCCTAATTTGCCGTAATCGTCGTTTTGATAGGTGATGGCAATGCGTTTAAGCCCTAATTTTTCGGCTGCAACCTTGACAAGAATCTGGGCATCACCTGAATACAGGGGATAGTCATTAAATAGATATTTTTGGGGTGGATCCACCCAGTGAGATGACCCCGAAGAAGGACCGACCCAAGGGATCTTACGTCCCATGAGGTAATCTTTTACTGCTAGCCCACATGCGGTTCCCACACCGGAAACCCATCCGAACATACCCACGTCTTCCTGGAGTTGCTTGACGCCTGCCACGGTTTTAGCTGGATTGTAACCGTCATCAAAATAATGGTGTATGATCTTACGACCGTGAATGCCACCCTCTGCATTAATCATTTTAAAATAGGCATCGGTTCCGCGCGCCACGGCACCCCATGGGGCTGCCGGACCGGTTTGGGGACTCCATTGGCCGATATGGATCTCCGTATCCGTCACACCTTGTTCTGCTGATCCATTTAATGCCAATCCAAAAACCAACAAAAACATGATTGCTGCGATACTCAGACTTTTCTTTTTCATTGCTCCCTCCATTTTCATTCCATTTTTGATTGATTATTGACAATAAAACCGCCTAGTGTCTAGCCATTCGTCCCCCCCCCTTCCCGCGCGTGAGGGGATTCGGGTTATTTCTGGATGGACACTGTCTAAACCTTTTTCACATAATGTCTCGCGAATAAACCACTAGGCCTGACACAAAGCACCAAAACAATGACGGCAAAGGCCACAACTGATTTAAATTCAATAGACACGTAACCTCCAAAAAGGTTCTCTATGACACCAATGATGTACGCCCCGATAACAGCACCGGGTAGCGATGTCATTCCACCTACCACGGCACCTGCAAATCCTTTCATCATGGGGTTCCACATCATAAAAGGCTCCATGATGACCGGCGCGAGGAGAAGACCTGCGACAGTACCGACCATTGCGGATATTCCCCATGTGAGCATCCTGACTTGCTTGGTCTTGATACCCATTAGCCGGGCGGCCGTTTCATTTTGCTGAGAGGCCTTCATGGCCACTCCAATCTTTGAATATCGGAAAAACAAAAATAGGACCAACATGATGAATAATGCGGCTACCAACGTAAGCATGTTTAAAGAGCTGATAAAAAGATTGCCGATGGCGATGCTATCATATTCAGAAATGGGAAAGGGCATAACCCGTTGATCAGCGCCGAACTTCCAAGAAACCAGACCCAATAAAATCATTTCCATGCCAATGGTAATGATGATAAGGCCCAAAATATTCGGATCTTTTGCACGTCGAAGGATAGCAAATTCCAAAAAGCATCCCAGAAAAAAGGCGAAGATCAGGGTTATGGGGAAAGCCATGTATGGGGGAACTCCATAGGATTCAAGCAACATAAAGGCCACAAAGACCGGCAGGAGTGCCATTTCACCTTGCACAAAATTGGGTACTTCCGAAGCCTTATAAATGAGTACCATCCCAAGACCCACCAAGGCATATGAACTGCCTGCCGCGATACCGTTAAGGACCATCTGTAAAAAATCAATCATATTTTTTTTAACCTTTAGCCGCCTCCCCCTATCCCCCTCTCACGAGCTGAGGGAAAATGGAGGAATGGATGTTATCCAACAAATAATGATTCCTTGAGCCCTGAGCCCCCTGGCCCGCCAAAACATTTAGACGACAGCGGCTGCGCCTTGTGCCTTCAAACACTAGAAGGGCCATGTTTTCCAATATTTTTTCGTCCGGATCCAGATCCCGAAAATACCGAGGGGTTCAAACAACATTATGAAAAGCAATATTCCACCGAATACAATGTACTGGATGTTGGATACCCCTGTCAGCGAAAAGTAACTTTGAGATAAGGACCTGAGCCACTCACCCAGATAAGGGATATCCAATATGTTCCTAAGTTGTAAATCCAACCAGCTAAGGAGGCAAGCCCCGGCAATGGGGCCCATCATAGATCCTAAGCCGCCGACAACAGCCATGGTTAGAAACATAATGGATAGAGAAAGGCTAAAAAGCTCCGGTTCAATAAACCTCAGCACAAAGGCGTAGAGTCCCCCTCCAATACCTGCATAAAATGCGCTTAAGGCAAAGGCCAACGTTTTATAAAAGGTTAAATTGACGCCCATGGTCTCCGCCGCGATTTCAGCATCACGGATGGAGATAAAGGCTCGACCCACCTTCGTTTTGGTAATATTACGCGCCGCAAAGGCCAAAATGATCGCTATGGGGATTAAAAGAAAATAAAAGTCTTTATCCGTATCGAAATGCCAAGGTCCAATGATCAAGTCCGGTGCATGCAGGCCTTGACGCTCACCCAATATCTTTATTTTTCCAATGACCTGAGTAACGGTCACCCCAAAGCCAAGAGTCGCAATGGCCAGATAGGGTCCTTCCAGACGGAGGGCGGGCAGTCCCAATAAAAAACCGAAAATCGCCGCAATCAGACCGGCAACAAGGAGAGCAAGAAGAAAAGGCAAGTGGGCTTGGGTTATCAATACCACGGTCCCATAGGCGCCGATGGCAAAAAAACCGGCGTGGCCCAAGGAGATCAAGCCTGTATATCCCACAAGGAGATTTAATCCCAAGACCACAATGACATTGATGGCCATGAAATTAATGACATATATATAATAATTCTTGAAGATAAACGGAACAACTGCAAGGAAAACCATCATGGCAACAAACCAGAATATGACAACGCCGGAGCTGAATAACTGGATGTCTTCATAATAGTCGCGCTTCATATCCATGGTATCTGCACCTCTAGACTTGATTTGGTTGTAAAAGAAGATAGCGGAAAGCAAAGACGGGCATTCCCGGATGGTCATTGAAAACCCCATCCGGAAATGAGTCATCCCCGGGCATAACTACCCCCCGAATTGGGCCTCGGTTATCTCATTGACGGCATTATTGGCTATGTTAATGGCATCCATTTTACCGAATGTCCCGGGAAGTATTGTATAAATAAAGAATTCAGCGGTCTTGAGTTGACCTTGATAAAAATCCATATCCTTTTTAGGCCCTTCAGCCAGCTTCTTCGATGCAACGGCTGCCCGCCATAAAAGCATCCATGCCATGATCACATCACCCATGACCTCAAGGAACGGGGTTGCATAGGCAAAGGCCCTTTTTATTCCCCCTGCCATAGCGACGGATCCCAGATGCATGGCCGACTTTCCCAATTTATTGGCCGCTTTTTCAACCTCATCGGCCATGGCCTTTGTTGCGTCTATCTCTTTAGCCATGGCGACGGTCTTTTTTAGTTCACCCAAAAAATCCATGAACGCCTTCCCGTTGTTCATGGTCATCTTTCTGCCCAACAGATCCATGGCCTGAATACCATTGGTCCCTTCATAGATGGATGCGATTTTAGCGTCTCTGGTATACTGCTCAACAGGATATTCTTTGCTGTACCCATAACCGCCATAGACCTGCATAGCCTGAGCACATATTTCAAAGCCGCGGTCGCTGGAATAGGCCTTTACCACGGGGATAAACAAATCCGCCAGCCCTTGGTAAAATGCCCTTTTTTCATCTGTTTCGGCTAAACCGATATTTTCCAGACATTCACCAGCATAATACATAAAGCTTCGCATACCATCCACATGGGCCTTCATCCACAGCAGCATTCGCCGGACATCAGGATGCTGAATAATGGTGACCGGATCCGAACCTTTCCCTGCTTCAATATCATAGCCCTGAATACGTTCCCTGGCATAATTCAATGCATATAGATAGGCAGCCGAAGCAAAGGCAAAACCCTGGAAGCCGACAGCCAGGCGGGCCTCATTCATCATATGGAACATAATCTTCATTCCTTGATTTTCTTCTCCCAGCAAAAACCCCCGGCACGGTGTCTTGCCTCCCATCGCCAACGTACAAGTGGAGCTGGCATGGATACCCATTTTTTCTTCAATACCGGTACATGCAATGCCATTGCGTTCACCCAGGGTCCCATCCGGATTGACCCAGATCTTGGGTACAATGAATATGGAAATGCCCTTGGTCCCTTTAGGCGCCCCTTCAAGACGAGCCAGTACCGGATGAATAATGTTCTCGGCAAGATCGTGGTCACCATTAGTGATAAATATTTTGGTTCCGTTAAGGTGATAAGTGCCGTCCGGTTGTTTCTCCGCCGTTGAGGTTAATAGATTCAGATCCGATCCGGCTTCGGCCTCTGTTAATAACATGGTTCCGCCCCACTCAGCGGTATAAAGTTTTTTCAAAAAAAGAGATTTGAGTTCCTCGGTTCCAAATAACTCGATCATCTTACCGGTTCCATGTCCGAATAAACCGTAATTAACCAGGCTGTTGTTAGCGCCGACCATATACTCGGCGACGGCCCGTGCAATACTGACCGGTAATCCTTGACCGCCCAATTCAGGATCTTCAGTAAGCGACGTCCATTCCCCTTCCAGAAAAAGCTTATAAGGCCGATGAAAGCATTCCGGAACCTTGACCTGACCGTTTTCCAGGCGTACCCCAATACGATCTCCTTCCGGATTCACGGGCAGGAGCTCCTTGATGGCGAAATTTCGGGCCTCAGTGATGATCATATCAAAAGTCTTTTTATTATAGCCCGCAAAACGTTTATGGCGGGTCAGTGCCTCAGTATCAAGCTGTTCATAAAGGACAAAATCAATATCTCGTCGATCTGCAATAAGTTGTGTCATATTTATTACCTCACTCATTTTTTCATTTTTTTAAAAAAAAGAACATCACTAAGGGGAAATTCTTCTCTAATGTAAACAATAATTATTCGTTTTCAGCTGGCATATCGGAAATTTTTTTTTCTTGGGGTCGTTCCAAGGAAATATTGATATTCCATCGACTCGTATCCATGGCGTCTTCCTTATTAATCCCGTTAACAACCAGATCCGTCAAAGGATCAACAAGTGAGAGAAGATCTTTCGGTCTTCCAATTAATAGCCAGCTGATCACACTATGTTCAATCGTACCGAGAATGACGGACCTTACGAGATAGGGATCAATATCCTTTTTAAATTCCCCGGATTCCATGCCCTCCTTGATAATATCAACAAATAATCGAGCCCACTCACGAACGACCTGATAGGTATCGGTTTTAAGGAATTCACGATTGGATTTAAGGATCAGCAAAACGACCGCGCCGTAATCAGGGTGGTGCTCAAAGAAATGTAAATACCAATAGATGAGCGCGCGCATTTTATTGGCGGCACCACGTATGAGACTTAAATGCAATAATAAATCTTTTTTCCCTTTTCGGGTGGTTTCAAAGGGGATGGTGAAGAGAAGCTCTTCTTTGGTCGGAAAATATTCATAAATCGTGGCATCGGATACATTTGCCTCCCGGGCGATTTCAGAGATAGTGGCCTGTTGGAAGCCTTTCTTCGCAAAAACCTGTTCTGCTGCCTTAAGGATCTGCTCCTTGCGAGCACCAATACGTTTTTGTTTCGTCATGTGTTTCCTTATGTTTATCCGAATAACAGTTGAATACCCTTCTTTTAAAAAACTTCCTGTCAAAAATCAAGGGAAAAATATAATGATTCTAAAAAAAAATGGAAAAAATAATTGTATCATTATAAAAAAAATCCCTTAAACACTTAATATTAAAATATATACATTGACTTTTTCAATCACGTATGGAAAAAAGTATCCATTTTTATGAGATGTATAACAAGATCGTGTTGCTAAACAGGCATTGATCAAAACCAAAAAAAGCGAAAATCATGAAATGCGATGTAAAGATTACCTATCCCACATCCGCCTTTGATTGCGGGAGATGTTGCCCGATGCAATTACATGTCAAGGATAATCAAATATTGTGCATAAAAGGCGCGGCAGGTCATTACTCCCCCCTCACCTTGAGATTGCGTCACAATTCGTCATTCCGGCCAAGCCCCTTGAAACGGAGCTTGAGTCGGAATCCAGAAATTTTTGAAATTGCTACGCATTCCTGGATTCCGGATCTCGCTTCGCTATGCTCCACTCGTCCGGAATGACGGGTTTTACATATTAAAATACAACCTCCTTGCAGGAAGGGAGGGGTCAGGGGGGATATTTAGGGATGGATATATTCATTCGGAGAAAAAAATGCCAATAGCGGATCGACGTCTGATCGGGAAAAGAACAGGGCCCACTATATGTGAATATACATGGAAGGATGTAGTCCTTTATGCCATTAGTGTAGGAGCGACGCCCCGTGAATTATCGTTTGTTTATGAAGAAGCTCAGGGGAGGTTGAAGGTCATCCCCAGTTTCTGCGTGGTACCGGCCGCACAAATTTTCCCCTTATTCGACGAAGACATTGACTGGCCCTTTATGATCCACGGCGAACAGGTGATCCGACTCTCCAAACCATTTCCCCCGGAAGGTAAAATCATCCAGACAGGTGAAGTGGTTGATATTTTTGATAAGGGAAGCGGCGCCTTGTTCCATGTTAAGATGACCGGTCGAATGCCGGAAGGTGATCATCTCTATGATGCGGAATGGTTTCTTTTTTATTTGGGTGCCGGTGGATTCGGTGGTGATCCCGGACCAAAGACTGTCAACATAAATCCGCCGGAAGGGCGCGGTCCGGATTTTATGATCACTGAAAAGGTCGCGGAAAATCAGGCCATACTTTATCGGCTCAATGGCGATCTCAATCCTTTGCACCTGGTACCCGAAGAAGCGCAACGCGTTGGTTTTGACAAGCCTGTCCTTCATGGCCTGTGCACCTATGGATTCGCCACCCGTGCTATTATCAATGGCTTATTAGATGGCGAGGTCTCTCGCCTGAAAATGTTCAAGGCCCGTTTTGCGGACATCGTCTATCCGGGAGATACTCTCACCACACAAGGTTGGAAATCCGGTCATGATATTATCGTTCAGGTGAAGACCGAGCGATCAATGGTGTTGAAAAATGCTTTGGCTGTGATTGAGTGAATGATGAAGGAATCCCGGGCTATCTTTACAATCCCTCCTCTTCCACGCAGGAAGGGTTATGGATACGGATGTCTTTGACACCCCCGGCTTTTCCATCCCACTCCCGTATCAAGTTCGGGACAGGCTCTAAACCTCCCCCTTCGAGAAGGAGGGGATTTGGGTGTTTCTGGACAAGCACCAAATCAGGGAAAAGAAGCGTCTTTTTTTGAAAATATCTATTTATGGAAATCTAGAATGGCAGCCAAATTCATTAGTGAACGGAATATCCGCTTTTTATTATACGAGGTCTTTGATATTGAGTCTTTGACAAAATACGATTATTACAAGGATCATAACCGAAAGGTTTTTGACATGGTGCTGAAAGAAGCCATGCGACTGGCTAAAGATTTACTATATCCGCTTTTTGAAGAAATGGATCGTAATCCACCAGGGCTGGTCCAAGGCGAAGTCAAGGTGCATCCATCTATTAGAGACCTGATGAAGGAATTCGGCGAGGGCGGGTGGATTTCCGCTACATTTCCCTATGAACATGAAGGTGAGCAACTCCCGCATATGCTGGCCGAAATCTGTGAGCTAATATTTGCCGCAGCGAATTATTCAACCCATGCTTATCCAGGTCTTACGCACGGTGCGGCTCACTTGATCGAGTCCTTTGGAAGTCAAGACCTTTTTGAAATATATGTACCCAATATGCTGGCCGGGAAGTGGCAAGGCACCATGGCCCTCACCGAGCCTGAAGCCGGATCTTCCCTTGCGGATATCGTCACGACGGCGGAACCTACGAATGGAGATTATTATTTAATCAAGGAACAAAAAACATTCATTTCCGCGGGAGACCATGACGGGGTTGAAAATGTGATCCACCTGATGCTGGCCAAGATCCCTGGTGGTCCGCCCGGTGTGAAAGGCATATCCTTGTTTGTCGTTCCGAAAAAGAGGATCAATCAAACCGGCAACCTGGAGTTCAATGATGTGATCTGCTCCGGGATTTATCATAAGCTCGGTTACAGAGGCTGTCCCATTGTTCAACTCAGTATGGGAGATAAAAAAGATTGTCGAGGTTGGCTTGTGGGGGAGCCCCACCGCGGGCTGGCTTATATGTTCCAAATGATGAATGAGGCCCGGATAGGGGTTGGCATGGGTGCGACGGCCATGGCCACTGCAGCCTATTATGCATCCCTGGAATACGCAAAAACGCGACATCAGGGACGAAAATTGACCGATAAAGATCCAACCCTTCCGCCCATCCCTATTATCCAACATGCGGACGTAAAACGCATACTACTGTTTCAAAGGGCTGTTGTGGAAGGCGCGCAATCCCTCCTCACGCAGTGTAGCAGGTATGTGGATTTAATGAAGGTGTCCAATGATATAAAAGACAAAAAGAAATACAATCTTCTTTTGGAGTTATTAACGCCGATAGCCAAGAGCTATCCATCGGAAATGGGGATCCTTTCCGTCAGCCAGGGGCTCCAGTGTTTGGGAGGATCGGGATACTGTGCCGATTACCCTTTGGAACAATATTATCGCGACTGTCGAATTCATCCCATTCATGAAGGCACCACGGGCATCCAAGGTATTGATTTATTAGGAAGAAAAGTCATTCTGGAAGATGGCCAGCCGTTTGCTCTTTTTCTTGATGAACTCAGACATACTATTGAACGCGCTGAAAGGTACCCTGAACTAAAAATATATATTGACGAACTCAATAAAGCTATAAAACGATTACAGGCAGTGACCCACCATTTGATCTCAATCTCACAACAAAAAGGGATTGAGCTTTTTTTGGCTGATGCGACCCTATATCTTGAATTTTTCAGCATTATCACCATTGCATGGCAATGGCTGCTCCAGGGAGTGGCCATCCAAAAGGCCTTGATCGAAGGTACGCGAACAGGGGACCGGAATTTTTATGAAGGAAAGATGTTCACCCTGCGTTTCTTCTATCGATATGAACTCCCAAAGATATTGTGGTTGTCTCAACGTTTAATGGAATGTGATGGCTTGACAGTGGAGATGAAGACGGATTATTTTAAAGATTAAATGTCAAAAACAGCGATCGGGCATCAGCTCTTATCACTCAGCTAACGCCAAAACACTGAATGTTTTGATCTTATCGCTGGAAGCCTATTTTTCAAGGAGGATTTGTCATGTTGATGACCCCGGAACAATATGAGGAAAGCTTGAGGAAGTTAAATCTGAAGGTCTACATGTTCGGCGAAAAAATCAGCAACGTGGTGGACGATCCTATTATCCGGCCGTCCATGAACGCCGTGGCCAAGACCTATGAGATGGCCCACCGCCCGGAACACGAAGATATTATGACCACTACATCCCATTTGACAGGCCAAAAAATCAACCGGTTCACGCATATTCATCAAAGCACGGACGACCTGCTAAGAAAAACCAAGATGGGACGTTTGCTGGGCGCCCATACTGGTTGCTGTTTTCAGCGCTGTGTGGGTTTTGATTCCCTGAATGCCCTCTCTATTGTCACCTATGATATTGATCAAAAATACGGGACTGAATATTATCGACGTTTTATGAAATATTTGGCCTATGTCCAAGAAAACGATCTCACGTGCGACGGGGCCATGACAGATCCAAAGGGCGACCGTTCCCTTGCGCCCCATCAACAACCCGACCCGGATATGTACGTCCATGTGGTCGAGGAAAAAAAAGATGGTATTGTCGTTCGCGGGGCCAAGGCCCATCAGACCGGTGCGGTGAATTCGCATGAAATCATTATCATGCCGACCATCTCCATGCGGGAGCCGGATAAAGATTACGCCATCTCCTTCGCCCTGCCGAGCGATGCCGAGGGAATTACCTACATTATGGGCAGACAATCCTGTGACACCCGCAAGACGGAAAAACTCGTTCTTGACCGTGGAAACCTTTTCTTTGGAGGGCATGAGGCACTGGTCGTATTGGATAACGTATTTGTTCCGTGGGACCGCGTATTCATGTATAAAGAATATGAATTTTCAGGTCGGCTGGTTGAAACCTTTGCATCCTATCATCGGCAGAGCTATGCCTGTAAAGCAGGGGTCGGCGATGTATTGATCGGAGCGGCGCAAACCATTGCCGAATATAACGGCACACAAAAGGCCTCGCATATAAAGGACAAAATCATTGAAATGAATCACTTGAATGAAACACTTTTTTGCGGATCATTGGCATGCGCGGCCGAAGGTCACAAAGAGCCCAGCGGGACCTACTGTGTAAATACGTTGCTAGCCAATGTTTCTAAACAAAATGTCACCCGGTTCCCTTTTGAGATCTCACGTTTGGCCCAGGATATTGCGGGAGGCTTGATGGTTACACTCCCTTCAGCCGCCGATCTCAAATCAAAGGACGTGGGGAAGTACATAGAAAAATATTGCAAAGGACAGAGCGATGTTCCTGTTGAACATCGATTTCGCATGCTTCGTCTGATCGAGAACCTAACCCTGGGAACAGCCGCGGTTGGGTATTTGACCGAGTCCATGCACGGCGCGGGCTCCCCGCAGGCCCAACGCATCATGATAGCCCGCCAGGTGAACATAGCGGAAAAACAAAGATTGGCAAAAAGGCTGTGTGGAATTGAAGGTTAAAACTTTTGAGTCCTGAAAACCTGGACTTGGTTTACTCGTAAGAGGTTTAATAAAAGGTTTACGGCTCAGGGATTTTGGGTTACGGGAAAAAATCAAAAACAATAAATTGAATAGACCCGTCTACCGCATACCGTCGTACACCTTACAACGCTTGATAATGGCAGCGAGAATATCTTGATCCAGGAGATCGTGTTTCCCAGACTCAAATCCATGAGGAGGACCCAACATGCCGTATGACAATATCAAAATGGAAAAGAAGGATTTTATTTGCACCATCACCATTGACCATCCGCCGGTCAACGCCTGGAACATGGCCACCATGCTCGATTTTGAAAAAGCCGTGAATGATGTGGAAAACGACAAAGATGTGCGGGTGGTCATCATCACCGGCGCGGG
Source organism: Deltaproteobacteria bacterium (assembly GCA_016930835.1). Lineage (GTDB taxonomy): Bacteria > Desulfobacterota > DSM-4660 > Desulfatiglandales > HGW-15 > JAFGGA01. The sequence goes on along the minus strand of JAFGGA010000144.1, from coordinate 14,362 downwards.
TGATAAGTGTTTTTCGGCCGGATTTGATGTCAGCGACGCGGGGAATTCCCATATCACCAGTCCAAAAGGTTGTGAGGTATGGACCAAACTGGATCGTTTTTCAAAGCCCGTCATAGCCGCAATCAACGGTTTTGCCATGGGCGGCGGCTTGGAGTTGGCCTTGAGCTGTCATTTCAGGATCATGGTGGATGCACCAAAGGCTATGGTTGGTTTGACGGAACTGAATCTAGGTATTATTCCCGGATGGGGGGGTACGCAACGATTAATGAATGTGGTAGGGAAAGCCAAGGCCTTGGATATGATCCTTTTCAGCAAGCGCCTCAGTGCCCAAGAGGCCCTTGAAATCGGACTGATCAACCGAATCTCATCGCCGGAACATTTGATGGATGATGCCTTGGCATTGGCTCAAAAATTGGCAAAGCGTCCTCCTATCGCCGTTGCTTGCGTGTTAAGAGCCATGTCCGCCGGTGCCTATGAGGGAATCGATAAAGGACTTGAGATGGAAAGGGAAGGGGCAGCCATAGTGGCTCAATCCAAGGATCGTATTGAAGGATTCAACGCTTTTTTGGAAAAGCGGGAGCCGGTGTTTTCGGGAGAGTAAGTCTCGTTTTGCATAGCTTTTTCCAACACCTCTCGGATGGTTTTGGCCATCTTGCTCATGATGATAGGCTTGATCAGAAATTCCCGAATTCCAATGGCCTTGGCCTCATCTTTAGTGATCGTCTCGCTGTAACCGGTGCAAAGGATAATGGGAAGATCCGGTCGGATTTTTAGGATCTCTTTGGATAGCTCCGCACCCGTCATCTTTGGCATGGTTTGATCCGTAATGACCAAATCAAATCCATTCGGATTTTCGCGAAAGGTATCCAAGGCGTCAAGACCGTTATTGTTGACCATGACTTTGTAACCGAGGCGTCTCAGCATCGGTGTAATCACCTCAATAATTCCTTTTTCATCATCCACAAAAAGAAGCCTTTCGTTCCCTTTGGGAATCTTTTCCTGGATGTCGGTAAGCAATATGACATCTTCTTGTTTACTCGGGAAAAATATATGAAAGGCACTACCTTTTCCCGGTTCACTTTGCACATGAATATAACCGCCGTGATTCTTGACAATCCCCTGAACCACTGCCAAGCCCATACCCGTACCCTCACCCGTATCCTTTGTCGTGAAATAAGGGTCAAAAATCTTAGAGATAATGTCCTCCGGGATTCCGTGGCCGGTGTCGGTTACTGTTAATTTAACATAACGTCCAAGTTTAATACCGTGAATTCGGCAGACATTCTCCTCTGAAATATCAACGTTGGTTAGACTTATACTCAGCAAACCTCCTTTCTCTTTCATGGCATGGGCTGCGTTTGTAAAAAGATTGATCAGGATCTGATTAATCTGGATGGGGTCGGCACGAATCGTGTCCACCGAAGGCCCGATGTCCTGATGAAATTCTATGCTTGTAGGTATGGAGGCACGCAATAACTTGATGGATTCTTTGATGATGGTATCCAGTTTAATGGGGGCAAGCACTTTTTCCGTTTTTCGACTAACGCTTAGGATCTGACTCACCAAATCCCTGGCCCTTAAACAAGCTTCGCGTATCTGCTTTAAATTTTGTTTGGCCACATGCCATTCCGGGATATCATCAATGGCCAATTCTGCGTTGCCAAGGATGATTCCAAGAATATTATTGAAATCATGAGCAATACCGCCTGCCAATGTTCCGATGGCCTCCAATTTTTCCATCTGCTTAAGCCGGGCCTCATGCTGCTTTTTCTCGGTAATATCTTCAAAGATAACAAATCGCTCACCGGTCTCCATGCCGACCGGACGAAAGTGAATAAGTTTTTCAGAACCGTCTTTACAGGTAACGGGAAATGTCCTCTCCCTGGCTTCGCCCACCTTGGATTCATGTTGATCGTTGATCCAAGTTGAAATCACGTGCTCTCGATATCTACTATCCGGATGGGCCTTTTTAAACCAATCTCTTCCGCTGGGGATATCCTCTAGGGTATAGCCGAAGATCTCCGTGAATTTGGTATTTAAATATTCCCATTTTCCATCCTGACTCACGAGGGATACCCCAAACGGGAACTCCTCAACTAGGGCCTTAAATCGCTCTCGTTCTTTTAATACCGATGCTTCAACGATTTTTTTTTCAGATATATCTTGAATAACCCCTATCCATCCGATTTGTTCGCCTGTTTCATCCGTTAAGGCCAGAACGGTTCGATCCACGGGTACCATGGTCCCGTTTTTGCGCTTCATAAAAAAATCGGATAGATAAAAAGGCTTTTTTCTGTCAAGTTTGGAATATAGCTTTTCGCGAAACGCTTCATAAGATTCCTTGTTCGCGTATATTTTTGTCATTGGTTGTCCAACCAGTTCCGAGTAATCATATCCGAATACTTCAGATGCAGCAGGGTTGCAGTCTATAATGATGGGAGGTTGGCTGGAATCCATAATAAAAATGGCGTCTTTTTGGCATCTAAAGATCTTTTCAAATATTTCTTTTTCAAAAAAATGGCGATGGATTTTTTCTTTGATGAATGAGGGTTGGCTTGGTTTTTTAACCGGGATTGCATCTCGTCTTAAGACCTTCTTTTTTTCTTCCAATTCCTTATGAGATGGCTTTTTTGGCATGAAGACACTCCATGAATCGAAAACAAAAGGTTATCAGAATTGGATCGAGGTTCTATTCACCTGTAATTCCCAATAGATGGACTCGTACCACAAAATCGATAAAAATTGTGAAGAAAGGCTGATCACGACGGAGAGCAAACGTTTTGCGATAAAGTCTAAAAAAACAACAAATAGATGTCAAGGACAATGAAAATGATCGTTATCATGAGCCTGAAGGATTATCCTAAAGCAGGGCCTCATTAATGCTTTCGCAAAGGCCCTTTAAGTGCTTTAACGCTTGCCCATTCATCGCCGAAACCGGGGCTGCTCCCATGAGCGAATTGGTGATAATGACAGCATCCGCATAAAACAGGTCATGAGGAAATAAGATCTTTTTTTCCATTATATATCCCCATTGAAGAAGCAGTTCTTCGACCTTTTGTTCCATAATGCCCGGCAGGACATGGGAAGAAGCGGGTTTGATGCATTTGCTTCCGTTGACCAGGAAGATATTTGCGCTATTGGTCTCAGAGATGCTGCCGTTTGGATTCAAGATCAAGGCCTCATCATAACCTTGATGCATTGCCCATTGGCCAGCCAAATAATAATAAAGGTAATTGAGGGTCTTATGATCCGCCAAGGGTGTGTGCCTCGCTTCGGGATAGGTGGCGAGTTTAAGTCCACATTCATTTTTACCATCCAAACGATGCTTATATGGCCTTGGAAAAACAATGATGTTATGATCAAAAGGTGGTTCATGTCTCGTACCCCGGGCCGCGATTAGCTTGACTGCGGCGACCTCGTTTTCCAATCTATTCTCTCGAATGACTTGAAGAAGAATATCATCCCAAGAAAGGTCAGGGATGATTTGATCAAAAATGTGCCTCCAAGTCCTGTTAAATCTATCCATATGGGCATCCAGAAACTTGATATGCCCATGATCCACACGTATGGTTTCAAAAAACCCATATCCATATTGGAATCCCGGATCCATAATCTTTATATGGGATTGATCCAAGGCTTGTATCCTCCCATTCACCCAGGCCTTTTGAGGTTCAACGGTCATTTCATGAATTCCTTGAAAAACATTCATCAACGTTTTTCCTTTATGCAAGGTTTCATGAAATTCATCTTCTGGATCGGAATCATGAACGATCCCGCCACCAACGGAAAACAAGATCTTACCGTTATGGAGGGTAGCTGTTCGAATGGCGATGGATAAATCCAGAGTCTGATGAAAGCTCATATAACCGATGGAACCAGTATAGATATGACGTCTGTGAGGTTCCAATTCATCTATGATTTCCATAGCCCTTATCTTGGGGCAACCGGTGATGGAACCGCCTGGAAATGCCGCTTTGATAAGGTCTGTGGTATCGCATCGGTCTTCCAGCAAACCTTCCACAATGGATACCAGGTGAAAAACATTCTCATATGCTTCAACCCGTTTATGCTCAGTGACGCGAACCGTGCCTGCCTTGCATACCTTACCCAGGTCATTACGCAACAGATCCACGATCATGGACAGTTCTGCATCATCCTTGTTGCTTTGTTCCAGTTGACGCCTGAATACGTGGTCTTCCGCCTTGTTTTGTCCCCTTGGCTTGGTTCCTTTAATGGGTCGTGTCTCTATCCGGTCGCCCACGCGTTTCAGAAAGCGTTCGGGAGATGTGGATATGATCTGATGATCGCCGGCATTTAAAAAGGCAAAAAATGGCGCCGGGTTTTTTTTATATAATGAAGAAAATAGGGAGAAGGCATCCCCTCTAAAATCCGTTTGAAACCTTTGAGACATATTGACCTGATATGCATGACCGGAAACAATATAATCCCGTATTTTTTCAATGGAGGAGATATAATCGTTTTTGGAAAAATTGGACCGGAGTCCCTGTATATTTCCCTGGAATGATTCAAGCATAGGCGGTTTTGAGTGTAAGGCGGTAAGAAACCATTCATGATCCTGATGATAAAAGCTCCGTCCATTTACAAATCGATCGGGAATACACAACCAGTCCTGTTTTTGAAGCTTATCCCGAATAACAATGATGGATGGTGCGTAAAGGCAAATATGAGGAAGAACCAGATCATCAATGGATGTCCGCGGAAGCTTTTCAATATAATCTTTCAAGTCATAGGAAAGATACCCCATAAGACCAGCGATGATGGGGAGTGTATGATTTATGCCAACCAGGGTATATGCCTTCAGTATCATACGGAGGGTATCAAAGGGGTCTTGGTCAAGCTGGAAGCACCGGCCATTTACGGAAATATTCATGGCATAGCCTCTACCCGCAAAAGTAAGCCACGGTTTTACGCCAAGTATATGATATCTAGCGCAATCCAGATCTCCACCACTCATCAACAAAACCGTCCCCGGCATGGCCGCGAATCGTGAACCAAATTCCAAGAATTCTTCCCGAATTTCCATTTGTTCTATGTGAATGTCTCTTATTTCGCCTGAGGTTTCATGAATATCATGCATAAAAAATCTTTATATTACCCCGCGTCTCGCGCTCTAAGCCTTTTTATAGGGTCCTAAGGCAAAAAAATTTTCCACCAACTCAAAACCATATTCCGTTAAAAAACTCTCAGGATGAAATTGAAGACCATGGAGAGGGTATGACGGATGGGAAAGCCCCATAATGATACCATCTTGCGTTTGAGATGTTATCATGAGACCTTTATTACCGTTTAACTGAGCAACCAAGGAATGATAACGGGCTGCTGTGAACGGTGATGGAATATTTTTAAAAATCCCCTGTTGAATATGGCTGATAATACTTGTTTTTCCATGCATGGGAACGGGCGCACGAATCGTCTTACCCCCGAAAGCCTCATTAATGCATTGCATCCCCAGACATATACCCAAAATGGGAATCTTTTTAAAAAAGGTTCGGACCAGTTGGATGGATATCCCTGCGTGCTGAGGGTCCTTTGGTCCCGGACTGATGAGGACATAATCGGGGGACAGGGATTCAACCTGCTTAAGAGAGATTTGATCACAGCGAATAACCTTGATCCGGAGATCATACAACATAAACATCTGTACAAGGTTGTAGGTAAAAGAATCATAATTATCGATGACGAGTAATGTTACCATGGTCATTCCTCAAAGGCGTCCATCCAGAAATACCCTCCCCCTCGCCCTCTCCCGCTGGGGAGGGGGATTAATTGGTGGACACTGGTTCAGCATAAAAAAAGCCACTCCAGCTATGCGAGTCTGGGTGGCTTTGCCTAGTTCATAACTCATTGGCGGGATACATACCGGAATCTCCCGCCAGGGTCAAGCGGAAATCGGGAGCCGCATAAGATAGTCGGAAATATAAAACCTTGTCAAAAAAATCTATCCTCTGAGAAAACACATAGCGCGAAAAAATCAAGGTTAGACATTACATAAAATAGAAAGATTGCCCACCATTGGCATATAGATTTGAAATTATATGTTCGACGTCTAAGAAAAATCTTAATGTCTATTCTATTTTTATACGTTATTCAGTCTGCAGCTCTCAATACCTCCTTAATCGTCATTGCCAAACTATCCTCAGGTATAAGTCTGATAAATGCTATCGATGAAAGCGCTTAAATTGTCCCCAAAGGAAAAAAGTGCAATGATATTCTTTCGCCCATTGCGCTCTCTCCGGCGGGCCTACCAGGAGGACTTGATGTCCTTCTCTTTGAAGGGCCAAAAAAATTGCCAACATGGGTTGAACATCACCACGGGAACCATAGGTGACCAGGACGATTCTCACGAACCTTATAGGCCTCCTCTCATTTCATCCCATGTTTCAGAATGCATCATGATCTTTTTCAGGTAGTCTTCATCCATGGAAGGATGTTGCGCGGCCTCCGGATTAAACGGCAATAAGATCTCAAATCCGGGACCAAATGGGGATATTCTATGGACCTGAATATCGCCACTGTGGTGGTGAATGATGAAAAAAGCGGCCAGAAGATCCAGCCCTGGATCCTGAAGGTTGCCGACCGTTATGGAAAATGGGGTGAAGAGGGACTCCGTTTGAGTATCCGTCCATGCCGGCCCATCTTCAGTAATCCAGATTCTAATCCCTTCCGTTCCCCACACCCGGGTTTTTTCAACTGCCTTGAGGGTTATATTCATGCCAAGAGGATTGATGGTCATCATACCTCTCAGAATATTCAGAAAAAAGCGTTTCAACATTCTTTCGTCCGCCAAAAAAGGCGGCATATCCCCGGAGATATCAACAAAAATAGATCCTCCCGTCATGCTGGACTTATCTTTTACCCATGATACACCCTCACTGATTAATTCATTAAGGCCATAAGGACCGCTAAAATAATCGGATGGTTGAACAACGGCCTCTCCCACATTATCGATTATTTTTAGAATATGTTCACTCTCTCTAGCCGCCAATGTCCAGAAATCATCCCAAAATTCCGGATTTTTGAGATCACGTGCATGCGATAATTCATCGCTCAGCTTTTTTGGAATCAAATCCAGGAATGTCTTTAATGCGGTCATTGGATTTCGAATATGATGTCCCAAGCCAGCCACGAGCACGGCCAAGCTGCGCACGCGATCCATAACAATGAGCCGTTCCAGCATGCTGAATTTTTCTCGAAGAAGGATGTCTCGCTCCTCTTGTATCAAAAAAAATTCCATTCCGCGCATAAGACAACCACGAAGGTCCCGTAGGTCCCAAGGTTTGACGATGTACTTGAAAATAGCTCCAGAATTAACTGATTCAATGGCACTATCCAGATCTGAATAGGCGGTTGTGAGCATGCGTATGATATTTGGTTTCAAGCGGCGTATGCGTCCCAACAAATCAACACCCGTCTCACCCGGCATCCGTTGATCCGTTATGACGATTCCGATTTTGCCGTCCTCGTTTTCGATAATCTTTTCCGCCTCTTTTACACTCAAAGCGGTTAAAACGCGAAACTCATTCTCAAAAGCCTTTTTAAAATATTTAAGGGCCTTTTCTTCGTCGTCTACAAAGAGAATTGCATATTTTTTATAGTCATACATGATGGATCCCTCCATAAAGGCTCACCATTTTGGAAATAAATATCCTCCGATATCCTGGCAATGCTCGAACCTTATAAAATGATTCTACACTCTATTCAAGGTTGAATAATTAACATTATTTTTATGTAACACCAACAGGCCAAGAGTGATTTTGAATGTAAAAATTTAGTGTCTGAATTGGTTTTTGATCCCTTCTATCCAGTAGGTCCTGACGCGTCTTTCTCCTTTTGAAAAAGCGGAAGATCAAAACAGACCTCCGTCCATTCTCCTTCTTGACTCTGGATGGTAATCCTGCCGTTATGATTTTTAATAATCGTATGGCAAATACTCAAACCAAGTCCTGTGCCTTGACCCACATCCTGGGTCGTAAAAAAAGGATCAAATACTCGAGGCAGATCCCATGCGCTGATCCCGCTCCCGTTATCCCAGACCTTTATCAAAACCTTATTGTTTTGAGATAGGACCGTGACTCGAATCTCCGGATCTCGCGCCTGCAAAATCTTCTTTAATGCCTTTGCCGAATTGACCAGTAAATTCATAAATACGTGTGTCACTTGTGTCCGTGAACCGACCACTCGATAATCCGGGTAAATAGAGGTATTGATCCGAAAATCCTTGATTTCATGAGAAACAAGGTTTAAGGCCGTCTGATAGGCCTCCGACAACATAAACGGTTGACGCTCGTTTTCGCCCGGGGAACGGGTAAAAGACCTTAAATCCGATACAATATCACGTATCCGAGTCATCCCCATATCAATATCTTCCAGGGTCTCTTTTATTTCATTATCAGCGTGATTGATTTGATTCATGGCCACATGAAGCGCAGTCAGCGTAAAATTTAAGGGGTTGTTGATCTCATGCAAGAGCCCGGCCGCCAATGTGCCCAAGGCACCCATCTTTTCACTTTGAACCAGTTGGGCCTCGGTATCTTTCAACTGGGATAAGGTATCTTCAAGTTCCATATTTTGTTTGCGTAGATCCTGCTCCAACCTTGCGGTTTTTAAAAGATTATGGATACGGGTTTTCACCTCCATTGTACTAAAAGGCTTGGTGATGAAATCATCTGCACCACGCTCTAGGGCCGAGATCTTGGATTCCTCATCCAAACGGGCCGTAAGCAAGATTACCTTGATCTGACGCATCTCGGGGTCGGTTTTTATGACTGAACATAGGGTCAAACCATCCATACCCGGGAGCATCAAATCCAGAAGCACGAGATCCGGCCGATGCTGTTTCACCATATCTAGGCCAACATTCCCGTCCCCTGTTTGTATCACACGATAGTGGATTGCCAACTTGGAAACCAAAAATTGCCGCATATCCGATTCATCTTCAACGATCAAGATCGTAAACTCACCGGTCCCCACTATCCCGGGAATCTTTTCGGAACTACTGGACGGTATCCTTATCGCGCGCTCCGCGGCTTGATATACATGGACTATGGGATCTTTTTCGTGGACTTCATCAGTGGCTGTCTGTTCGCAAGAAACGGCGCTCATATCCGCCGGTAATGCAATGCGAAAAATAGTTCCCTTTCCCACTTTGCTCTGGACGGTTAGGGTTCCTTCATGTTCTTCCACCACTGCCCTGGCTAATGAAAGCCCTATTCCCAATCCCTGAAAGCGTCGCGTTGAAGAACCGTCTGCCTGACGGAAACGGTCGAATATATAAGGCAGATCCTTATCGGATATTCCAATACCCGTATCCTCAACTTCTATTATAGCTGAATTGTCACCATTAGTCCATCTGGTTGTGATTGAACCGCCTTCAGGTGTAAATTTTATGGCATTTGTGAAAAGGTTTAAAAAAACCTTTTCCAGTCTTTCAGGATCTCCTTGTATACATAGGCTATCTTCGTCGCCTTGAAGATTGATGGATAAATTTTTCGCCTCGGCCAAATGCCTTATCGATTCCATCAATCCCGAAATAAAGGAAACCAGATTGATAGGCTGACGCTTCATTGCAGAACCGCCCTCCTCCAGACGGACGATCTCCAAGAGGTCATTAATCAGCTTTAGAAGTCGCAGGGCGTTTTGTTCAACCATCTTTAAAGGGTTCTTTGCTCCGCCGGGAAGTATATCTTCCCTGTGAAGTAGGTCCTGAACGGGAGAAATAATTAAGGTCAACGGAGTTCGGAGTTCATGGCTGACATTGGCGAAAAATTCCGTCTTGAGCCGATCCATTTCCTCCAATTGTTCATAAGACCTTGCGAGTTCTTTGTTCCGGATATTCAGCTCATATCGAAGGCGAAATTCTTCAAAACGGCGGCGGGAGATGTAGAAACTCGCGGTCAAACAAATAACAGCAGTCAAAAAGAGAAAGTAAAAATTATTAAAAAGGATATTCCAAGAAATAGGTGTGCCTTTATGGAGGAGGCAGGCCAATAAGTACATTGTAAATGTTGTAAAACAAACAAATAAAGTCTCTTTGAATGTCCATGGCATAAGAACGCCAACAGCTAATATTGCTAAATTAAGGCCTGCATAATAAGGTGAAACAGCTCCTTCTGATAGATATATCATGATACTCATTGCGAAATTAGCAGAAATTATTACAGAAAGTCCAAGTTCAATAATGTGATTATATCCAAATTTGCTATAAGTTGATATAAGGATTAAAGAAGTTACCACATCACACAACATTCTGATCTGGAAAAGCTTTATCAATAAATCTGGATATATAAAAAAATCGAGACTTATGCCAGCTGGAATAAGTATAAGAGATAAGATGCATGCAATTCTTGTATAATGAAGTCGCAGATTCTTGTCTTGGAGGTTATACGCCTCAACAATGGTTAGATCTTGTGTCCCATTTTTCATACTAATTGTTCTCTTTGCGGATCTCTAGAAAAACATTGACGCCTGTCGCATCAGTATATATTCTTTTTGTATTTGCTTTGGGTGATATTCTTTCCATTTGACTCTCATCGCGATAGATCAAATGCCATTCGAGAAGGTAGGTCATAAACTGGCGAAACGGATTACGAGGATGGACATTGGTCACAATCAATAGACCACCGGAAGATAACCTATCATAGTAAATATCGAGCAGGCGTTTACAAACACGATCGCTTAGGTAGTCGAAAAGTCCTGCACAATAAATCATGTCAAATGTCTCTTGTTTCACATTTTTGTTACCGGATACCGCCTCTTTTAAAAGTTCATGAATGGATTTGTGTACAAATTCAAAATATGGTCCTTGCGATTCGGGTACTACAACATTTTGAAGACTCTCTCGGGTATAGGATATCGTTTCCTCATTAAAATCAATTAATTTGAAATGGCAATGATTCATCAATCTATTGCGTTTCAAGTATTTCTGAATCTCTACAGCAGGGCCGCATCCAATATTCATGACTCGAAAAGGTTTCCCTTTATTAGCTGATGACCTGATTTCACGATCAAGTTGTTCTTCAAGTATTGAAATGCGGTTTCGGTGAGCCTCAGCGGCGGCCTGATTGATGAAAAATGAATTCAATAAACATGCATAGCTGCTGGAACCTTGAATTGGATCTTGAAGCATCATATTCACCATCTTATAATCCCCTGCATACCCTAAAGGTTTGGTAAAAGTCCTGTGAATGAATGGCGAACATAGGATTAACGGGTGGAGCATTCTTTGGGCAAAAGCTGCATGTATGGATAATTCATAATCAGATATTTTGCTTGCCTCTTTTTCAAAGTCCATAAAAAGTTCATCCAGCTTATATTGAACTTCTTCACCTACTTCCTCAATGAACTCTTTCTTCAGTGCTAAATTATTATCGTACTCATTGATATTTTGATTTGTGACTTCTGTCTGCTGCAGCCACCGGCTCAGTTCCTCCAAAAAATTCCGTATATCACTGATTACAAGCTGGTATGATGGGCAAATTCTATTATTGTCTTCCCAATTTTTAACAAACCGCTTTGTTTCTTCAGCCAGGCCTTTCCCAGGTTCCAGGCCAACCAAGTCAGACCAAGGATCCATTAGTGTCGCTGAGACAATAAGCATGAGGCCAGTCGGTACGAGGTTGCTTACTACGGCTTTCCCCGAATAGATAGCCCTTTCACCTCGAAAGATACGTAAATCCTTAAGAACTTCACTCAATTGAACAATGGAATACGGATTATAGGTCTCGAATACAACATTATTCCGCGTAAGGTGAATAAGCGTGCCGCGACCGTTTTCGCCTTGACTGTTCTGGAAAAGGACAAAACTCTCTATTCCCGAAATACCGTTGTTGGGCTGTTTATTCATAGTGCCGGATAATGGAAAAAGGTTCTGGAGATCAGAGGTTCGAAGGCGAATCAATCGAAGTGTACTTGGTAATATTTAGTCCATTCGCATCAAGGCGTACGAATTTATGACAGGCCCACCCGTCTGATCGAAAAATGATTCAGGAAGTCAACAACTCCTTTATTTTATTAACTGAAAAGGGATGCCACGTAAGATTATACGGAGACGAGGTGTGTTAGACAAGTAAAATTCCGTTTGGAGTCGATTTGGTTAATTCGAATCCAAAACACTGCGAATCTTCCGGGTTAATTCACTGATTGCGTATGGTTTCATAATATAACCACGGATCCCTAATGCGTTGATCTCCTCTTCATTTACCAAATCACTGTAGCCTGTAGATAAAATGATGGGCATATCCGACCTTATTTTCATCACTTCCTCCGCCAAATTGACACCGGTCAGCTTCGGCATGGTTTGATCCGTGAGGAGAAGATCAAAATAACCGGGATCATCCTTAAATGTTCGGAAAGCGTCCACACTATCTGTTTTTACAGTCACATGATACCCAAACTGTTCAAGCATTTCTCGAGCTGTCTGGACAACAGCTTCTTCATCATCCACGAAAAGGATATGTTCATTTCCCTTTAAAATTTTTATGAATGACCTTTGTTGCATTTTTATTGATTTTTTTTCGATACATGGAAAATACATGTCAAATATGCTGCCTCTATCTTCTGAACTGGAAACTGAAATTCCTCCTCCATGCTTTTTCATAATGCCATGTACAACCGAAAGACCCATTCCGGTGCCTTCACCTGCCTTTTTGGTGGTAAAATAAGGATCAAATATCCTCTCCATAATATCCGGTGTCATACCCGTTCCTGTGTCACTTACGGTCAATTTCAAATACTTTCCGGGGCTTAGGGTGTGAGACCTTAAAATGATTTCTTCATCAACTTCAACATTCTCCATTCTGATTTCCAGGATTCCGCCATTTTGTCGCATTGAATGGGCTGCATTGGAAGAAAGGTTTATAAGAATTTGACTGATCTGTGTCGGATCAGTCATGATGGAATCCACCTTTGACGGAATGTTCTGTCGAATCTCTATACTGGAGGGAATAAAGGCCCTTAATAATCTGATGGATTCTTTAACAATCGGGCGGATATCGCACGGCATCAACCTCTTTTCGCTTTGTCTGCTGAAAGCCAGAATCTGATTGATTAAATCCCTTGCCCTCATGGCCGCAGTAAAAGTCTTTTCCAGATTCTGCCGGGCCTTAGAATCATCCGGTATGTTCAACATGGCCAATTCCACATTCCCCACGATAATACTTAAGATGTTATTGAAATCATGCGCAATGCCACCGGCTAGAGTGCCGATGGCCTCCATCTTCTGGGCCTGTTGAAGTTCTGATTGAAGCTTCTTTTTTTCTTGTTCGGCTTGTTTATGCGCTGTTATTTCTTGAATGAGGATTTCATACGACCGGAGAACGCCATATTCATTTGGATGTGGAATAATTGTATTTTTTACCCAACGGATCTGGCCATCTTTCCTGACTATTCGATGTTCGATGGAACTGATTTCATGGTCTTGAAATATATGATCCATATGTTTTCGAACCATTGGTTGATCATCCTCATGGATCAATCGGGACCAAATATCGAGGTCAGCGTTAAACGCCTCAGGTTCATAACCTGTAATCGCAAAACATGCGGGGCTCTTTACGGGTTCCAGTAAACAGCCGTTTTGAACATCCACCGTAAAAATAAAATCCGTAATGGACTCAATAATCCGACTATACCTGGTTTGACTCTCTCGTAAGGCGTTTTCTGCATTTTTGTACTCTGTAATATCAACACCCATCTCGCAAACGGCAAAAGGCTTGTGATCTTTATCCGTTATAGGTGTTCTGATGGAAAGAAATTCATGTTCTTTGTTGTCGATGAGATAGGTTGTCTCATTCTGCATATTTTTGCCTTTTTCTAAAATATGGTGATCATATCGTACAATTTTTTCTGCTTTTTCAATATCAAATAGATCATAGGGCGTTTTCCCCAGAGCATCTTGTGTGGCAATCCCAATATTATTTTCATATTGAGAGTTGACCAATAAATAGTGACCTTCCAGATCCCTTACGGCAATATTAATCGGTGCATTTTGGACTATTTTCTGGAGAAGTGCTGAAGATTTTTTAAGTTGAGAGTTTTCCTGACGTAAGATTGTAATTTCTTTTTTTAATTCCGATGCTTCCTCTTTTACTGCTCGGTCAATCTGTGCACGTGCATCTCCCATGTTTTTTGGGATTGAGGTGCCAAGATCGGTTTTCATATTTTTTGGCTGTTTAAAATCATTTTTCGATAAATGGTGGGTCATCCAAACACCTCATAGTGCTATCCCCAATAAGGCTTGGAATGGTCTCTTCCAATGCGAAAAATATAATTAATTAATAAAACTTAAAAAATCGTAAAAAGCATAAGATAAGATAAATATATACAAATATTAATTGAATTTCTTATC
>JAFGGA010000143.1 GCA_016930835.1 Deltaproteobacteria bacterium | reverse complement strand
CGCATGGTGTCATAAAGTTCCCGGCCGCTCCTGATGAAGGGGATGTATTGTCGCTTGAAAAAGTGAGATGTGCAGCAAAAGTCGCAACCATTAGGGCAGCCGAGTCCACCGGTAATGTGTGCCACCTTTGTCTTAAGTGGAAAAGAATAAACCCGCGGCGACTCGATGGGGGTGTAGGCGTGACGGATAGATCCGTTTTCGTTCTCTCCCAGGAGCCTCCGCATATACCGGATCCCCTCTTCCCGACAGATCAAATCACTGAAGGGACCCAGGACATCATCAGAAAGGACAGTTCCATAGCCCCCGAGGATAATCTTTGACCGGGGTGAGTGTCGACGGATGATTTCCACCATCCGGCGAACTTTATGGAATGTGGCCACAACAAAGTTGATACCGATATAATCATATCGCCGTACCTGGATTTCATGGATAAATTCACGTTCCGAGGGATAGTGAAGCACGACCGCTGGCGCCTCGATATTCTCCGCGATGTAATCAAGCCCCCAGCATCGGATGACCTGACGATAACTGAAAATACCCTGGCTTCGCGTCACCTGGGCATGAAATAACTCGGCCGCGACAGAGTCCCCTTCCCCCTTCCCTCCGAAGGGGCGACAGACGGTTGTCAGCAGGACGCTTGGCATGTCGAATTTCCTCTTAGGAGGCTAAAAAACCGATTCTGATCGTTCGCTCTCGTGCTTAATCTGTCACTATTGAGGCATGTTCTTTCACGAAAGCCATTTTGCAATCCCATATCCCGCTATGGAAACCACGCCGCTCAGCACCATTCCCCAGAGGATATCCACTACAACGATGGTTTTCGGCCAATCCTTGAGGAGCGCCAGATTCGTCAAATCATACGTTGCGTAAGTGACCAGGCCATACAAAATCCCCAGCAACAAGGCGTGGGTTGCGGCATTGGCCTTAAGCGCCGGAGAAATAACAAATATCATCATACCAAAAATAAAAATCAAGTAAAACAGAAACGCAGCTGCCCAATTCACCTCCTCACTGAAAAAACCCCCAAGATGTCTTTGATAGAATCCCTTGGCAATGAAACCCAGCCAAATGAAATCCACAGCCAAAAATACCAGCAACGTCAGTAAATAGACTTTCATGCACTGTATCCAAGTCATGAGTTGCTCTCCTTTTTTTGAGGCCTAACGGTCAATCCGTCGGGTTGTAGGTTTTTTGAAAATAGGGCGTTCAGGGTAAGGCAAAAAAGCTAATAGAAACAATTGATTCAAACCTTTTTGAATCGACCCGGGGCATCTGAAACGTTTGATATTCACTTATAGTGCATGAGATGACCGCTTTCCCATTCATAAGCCGCATCAACATGGGGTGTGAATAAACTGAACACCCAATTATCGATTTCAATGCGTATCAATAAATAACTATCTTTAATTTTCTTATTACGTAATCTTCACTCTATTCTAGAGTGCCACTTTTGTCAAAGACCTAAACGGTAGAGGCCCGGGGGCTTTCCCCCGCCCTCAAACATCTTTCAAAATCAATGAACTTATGGGCAAGTTAATTTATTTCGCCATTCAAGTCATCATGTTAAGTCCCCCACGATGAGATTATTTTTCCTGTCTTGCGAATCATTAACATCTGCTTAATCCCATTGATCTTTTTGAAAGGATGCTTCGCTTGGAATGGACGCTCAATGGGATACCCCATTTCTTTATTTGATTTTCATGGAAAAGAGCTTAGTGTATAAATTAGTAAAAAAAAGGCTTATGTAACACGTGTCGGCAAAAGACAGCAGGCGCTTTAATGAACTACCCCGCCGCAGAGCAGCGGGGTATTAACTCTCGTCCGCCTCTGGCGGATTAAACGGGTAGGCAGCAAACCGAAAGGACTTAGATTCGAAACCGATGGTGGAAAGACTTGATAAAAATGTTCCGACAGCCATACGGTTGGCCTATGCCGCGCCTGCCTTCGCTTTGGCCGTGGTGGGCATTCCCATTTATGTATATATACCCAAATTCTACACCGATGTCGTCGGAGTTCACATCGCGGTTCTGGGGTATCTCATATTGGGAGTGCGACTCTTCGATGCGGTGACCGATCCTGTCATCGGATATATTTCAGACAGAACGAGAACACGTTTTGGTCGGAGGCGCCCCTACCTGGCCGCCGGGGCTGTTGTGCTCGCCCTTTCAATCTTTTTTCTTTTTAATCCGCCGGATCAGTCACCGACCTTTGAAACCATCTGGTTCGGAACCTGGATTTTCTGTGTCTTTCTCTTCTGGACCTTCGTGGAAGTTCCCTATGAGTCCCTGGGGCCTGAAATCACCTTTAATTACCACGAGCGAATTGCCCTGTTCGGCTGGCGTGACGGGGCCCTTATCGCCGGCACCTTAGTTGCAGCCAGCTCACCTGCTTTTGTTTCCCAATTCCTCAGTCTTTCCCCAACTCCGTCGGGCGAACGAACCAAGTTCTTTTGGATTTCAGCGGTGTACGCCCCACTGGTCGTGGCCTTCTGCTGGTGGTGCGTTACCTCCATTCGGGAAAGAACATGGCCTACTGAACCGATCCGGCATGGCCTTGGTAGTGGATTCAGACGGGTACTGCGGAATCGACCGTTTACGATTTTGCTCAT
>JAFGGA010000142.1 GCA_016930835.1 Deltaproteobacteria bacterium | reverse complement strand
GAAATTTGCGGCGAATTGTTTGGAAGATTGATAACTTAGATCAAATTAACACTTTTTCTGGAGTAGACAAACATCATAGGAGGAAAAAATGTCTACCATTACAGCCACCGAAGCAAGAAAAAGGCTTTATAATCTCGTTGATGATGTTTCGGAATCCCATGTACCAATCCAGATTGTTGGGAAACGAAACTCAGCTGTTCTTGTTTCTGAAGAAGACTGGAGAGCAATCCAAGAAACATTGTATTTATCATCAATACCAGAAGTGAGGAAATCCATTCGGGATGGTTTGAAAACTCCTGTTGAAGAGTGTGAAGAGGAGCTTGACTGGTGAATTGGCGCTTGGTTTATACAAAACAGGCTAAAAAAGATGCAAACAAACTCTCCCGTTCTGGCTTAAAGCCCCCAGCTGAACGTCTCCTCGCCATTCTTAAAGAGGACCCCTATCGTACACCACCCCCATTTGAGAGACTGGTTGGTGATCTATCCGGGGCATGCTCCAGAAGGATTAATATCCAGCATCGGCTTGTTTACCAAATCTTAGATGATATTAAGACAGTTAAGGTTATTCGTGGGTGGACTCATTATGAATAATGAATCGTAACATTCGCACGATGGTTATAGCTCTGATGGCCTCTGCCCAAAAAGAATACCCCACCAGGGTTTCATGCATAATTCGTAAAAAACAGGGACAAATTTTACTAGATCAGGTGCGAACAGAGTAGATAAGGGGCGTCTTATTCAAAAACTTGGTACGATAGACGAAAGCGCAATTGGACGTTATTTCGGTACTTCAGAGACTATTTGCATTTTAATATGGGCTGGCCCAACCTGTCGCTGGTGGCGGACTCGTTTCCCCCGCCGCCCTGTTGGACGTTAATCGAGAGCAACATAATGCGCTTCATACACAGAATAGCGCCAAGGGGCATTATGAATACTGAAACATTTGCCAATACAAAATTCGGACGGATATTTATTCGAATCATGGCCGCTATCATGGAAAGCCGCTTTCGATACCGCTTTTTCGGCCCCACGCGAATTCTACAAGGCGCCGATATCGAACCCGGTCAAACCGTGTTAGAAGTGGGATGCGGCACGGGTTTCTTTACCCTACCTGCGGCGCGGTTGCTTGGGGAGCAAGGAAGTCTCGTGGCGATGGATATACTACCCATATCCGTCGAAGCCGTGACCAAGAGGGTGCAAACAGCAAACCTGAAAAATGTTCGGGTTGTCCAGGGCGATGCCCTCAACACTCAGATAGCTGCCGAAAGCTTGGATGCGGTCCTGATCTTTGGCGTAATTCCTGCGCCCATGTTACCAATGGAGCAATTATTAACAGAAATGAAGCGGATCTTGAAGCCGGGTGGGACAATGGCGGTGTGGCCACCGAGTTGGGTACACCAAACGATTGTTCAATCCGGATTATTTACATTTAGCAGCAAGCGGAATAGTGTGTCCAACTACAAACGAAGTTGAAGGGAATGTAGGCTGAACAAGGTCATTGAACCAGCGCCCAATGCGCGCATCCAGCCGACGTCTTGTCGAGCACAGTCGCGATGATTTTTGAAATTTGGAGATTTGCAGGCAGACGTGATGCTCGTAATAGTCGGCGCGGCTGATGTGGCCCCGTTGGCCTAAAAACCTGAGAAATAATCTTGACAAGATACGCCAATGGCGTATAATTTAATAATGATATTTATTGAAACCTCCATTTTTACGAAAGAAATCCAGCGACTGATATCGGACGATAATTATAGGATGTTACAAGTAGCCTTAATGCTTCGGACGGATGCAGGAAATTTGATTAAGGGGAGTGGCGGTTTGCGAAAAATTCGCTGGAATCTTCCTGGAAAAGGAAAAAGAGGTTCATTGAGGGTGATTTATTACTGGGATCCTCCCAATAATATCTATATGCTCTTTCCATATAGGAAGACTGAACAAGAAGATTTAACGCCGGATCAGCTTAAGCTGCTCCGAGGAATGATTAAGGAGTTTTTATCATGAAAACAGAAAAATTTAATCAATTAATTGCTAGTATTAAAGAAGCTGGTGAAATTAAGGCCGGACGAAAGGCTCCAAGCCGTATCTTTGAAATCAGACCTCCTGAAATTAGAAATGTACGAGAAAAACTTAAGGTCTCTCAAAATGAATTTGCACTTATGATTGGGGTCAGTGTCCGTACGCTACAAAATTGGGAGCAGGGCAGGAGAAAACCAGATGGTCCAGCTAAGGCCTTGTTACGAATTGCATCAAAGAATCCAAGTGCCGTTCTTGATGCATTACATGCCGAATAAGTAGCCGAACAAATAAAGGATTAGTTCCGAGTCGAGGAACGAAGGCTCGGGACTAATCCATGGTTCAAGAAGCCGCGGGCCATAGGGGAAAAAATTGATTGTTTCTGGATGGTTTTAAAATTTAGCTCAAGGGAAAAGTTTCCCGAAGGAGTCAAAAGGATTGCCAACGGGCCGGTCATGTGATCCATTATAATGACCATCCGGGTTGAAAGGGCAAAAAAAATCGGCATTCGGACAGACGTGTAGTAATAGAGTATATTCCACAGTATCAATAGGAATCCTAGTGATCCCAAAAATGTTAACTTTTCGCATTTATATTTTATTAAAAAAAACGCTGTAATCGTAGTACCGAACTAACATAGGATTCAGTACTTTTTTTTGCATAACCGACTAATTGGAGATCTTCTCTAAAACGCTTGATTAAATCACTCATGATATCTCCCTTTCTTTGTTTTTTACCTTGTCGGGTAGAAAATATCGACCTGCAAGCCGGTAGAAGATACCATGAGTCATTTGATCAAGCAACTATGGTAGAAGGGGAGTTACTCTGCCGCGTAGCGGCTTGCTTGAAAACGCTGCTCAAGCCGATCTCGGCCCGCTTGGCCGCTCCAGCTTAGCTTTTCGTCAGCCGCTCACTGTAAAGAATGAATTGAATAATATAGCATGCGATCCGTGATATTGTGATTCTATGATAAGAGCATTCAAAAATAAGGCCACCGAGGATATATATAAGGAAAAGCCTCCAAAGCTGCCATGAACGCCTGTCCCATAAAAGGTGTGGAAAAAGCTGCAAGGAAACTCGACCAACTTGATTCAATTCTTCCTATGATCATTAAAATTTTATTTTTGGAAGTTCAACAATAATTCGTATACCAACTCATAGAGCACCGACACATCCTGGTGAGATGCTCAGTGAAGAATTTTAAAAGCCCATGGGTCTTACTCAGTGTGATCTTGCTGACGCGATACACGTGCCTTATCAGTGGATAAACGAAATCATCGATGCTCGACGAGGAATGACTCCAAGTACGGCACTAAGACTTGCCACATCTTTTGGTGTTTCTGCCGATTTTTGGATGAATTTACAGCTAAGGTGGAATTTATATTTTGCAAAAGAATCTGAAACTGAGAAATTAAAGAATATCATACCAATCTCATCTCCAAAGGCCAAATTAAATGAATCCAGCGCCCAACATGAGGCTGGACATTGTCGCTATTCATCTGGTTTGCAGAACGACAAGCCGGCTCTACGTTCGAACCGGAGATACGAGAGATCATCTGATAGTTTAGACAGGATGCGCAGGATTTTAGAGATCGGCAATCCACTCCCAGACCCTGACTTCTGCGTATCCTTGCTGCCATTTTTCTAGATGTGCATAATCTGATGTTGTGCTTCCACTCCGGGTTACGTGCAACCCGTCGAGCGTCTGTCGTTTAAACATCTAGGGACGCTTCCCGGCACCCGGGAATTTGTGTCCTTGAACAGGAAGGAGGAAAACATGCACGACTTCGAGAAACTCGGCGTTTTCTACCTCGGCAAGGAGTTCGACCTTGCCGCCGGAACCGCCACTGGCAACCTGCTTCTCTACGATGCCAAGGACCTGACCACCCACGCGATGATGGTCGGCATGACCGGCAGTGGCAAGACCGGTCTGGCCTTGAGCCTCATTGAGGAGGCTGCGATCGACGGCATACCCGCGATCCTGATTGACCCGAAGGGCGATCTCGGGAACATCCTGCTCCAGTTCCCTGATCTCCAGCCTGGCGATTTCCGCCCGTGGGTGGACGAGGCCGAGGCCGCGCGCAAGGGCATGGACCCTGACGCCTACGCCGCGAGGACCGCGGAAACATGGAAGAAGGGCCTCGCTCAGTGGGGGCAGGACGCTGCGCGCATCCGCTGCCTGAAGGACGCCGTGGAGATGACAATCTTCACACCGGGCAACACGTCCGGGCGTCCCCTGCAGATCCTTCGTTCGTTCTCGGCACCGCCGGCCGCCGTGGCGCAGGACACCTCTGCCCTGCGCGACCGCATCTTGTCCGCAGTCTCCGGTCTGCTCGGGCTGATGGGCATCAACGCCGATCCGGTCCAGAGCCGCGAGCACATCCTCCTGTCCAACATCCTTGATTGCGCTTGGCGCGAGGGCCGCGGTCTCGACATCGCCGGAATCATCCAGGAGGTCCAGAACCCGCCGTTCGACAAGGTCGGCGTGTTCGATCTCGAATTGTTCTACCCCATGAAAGAGCGCTTTAACTTGGCCATGAGCCTCAACAACCTGATCGCCTCGCCCGGCTTCTCAGCCTGGATGGAAGGCGAGCCAATCGACGTGCAGAGGATGTTTTATACACCCGAGGGCAAGCCGCGCGTCACGGTCCTCTTTATCGCGCACTTGTCAGACGCCGAACGTATGTTCTTTGTCACGATCCTGCTCAACGAGGTCCTGTCGTGGATGCGCGCGCAGTCAGGAACGAGCAGCCTGCGGGCAATGCTGTACATGGACGAGATTTACGGTTACTTTCCACCCAGCGCCAACCCACCGTCGAAAACGCCCATGCTGACTCTGCTAAAACAGGCCCGCGCCTTCGGCCTGGGAGTGGTGTTGAGCACACAGAACCCGGTCGACCTCGATTACAAGGGCCTGTCCAACTGCGGCACATGGTTCATCGGGCGCCTGCAGACCGAGCGCGACAAGATGCGAGTAATCGAAGGACTGGAAGGCGTCGCCGCTAGCGCGGGCGGTGGTTTCGACCGTGCGCAAACCGAACAGCTTCTCGCCGGGCTCGGCAACCGCGTGTTCCTCATGCGTAACGTCCACGAGGACAAGCCCGTCGTGTTTCAGACTCGCTGGGCCATGAGCTACCTGCGCGGGCCACTGACCCTACAGCAGATCAGACGCCTCTCGCCCGTCGGCCTTACGGCGGAGGCGGCCTCTCCCGTCCCTGCTCCGGCCGCGCCGGCGTCGAAACCGGTCCTACCGCCGGACATACAGGAGTTCTTCCTCCGCCCGAAGAACCCGACCGAGGCACTCATATACAAGCCCAAAATCGTTGGCGTCGGCAAACTGCACTTCGTCAACGCCAAGGCCGGCTTGGACACCTGGACGATCTGCACGCACCTAGCGCCCCTTTCGGACGACGGCCGCACGGCCCTCTGGGAGGAGGCGGCCGAGCGGGGCGACATCAAGGATGAACTCGACCGCGAGCCCATCGCCGCTGCGCGGTTTGCGGAGCTGGACGCAGGGGCGACCAATCCGAAGAACTACACGACCTGGGGCAAGTCACTCGCGCAGTTCATCTACCAGAGCATCACGCTGGACCTGATGAAGTGCCCCGTGCTTAAGATGACGTCGGAGGCGGGTGAGAGCGAAGGCGACTTCCGCGTGCGGTGCGCGCAGGTGATGCGCGAAAAACGGGATATGGAGGTTGATAGGCTGAAGGTGAAGTATACGCCCAAACTGCAGAACCTGAACGACAGACTGCGTCGCGCCGCCGAGCGCGTCGAGCGCGAGAAGGCGCAAGTTGGACAGCAGAAGTTGACCGCGGCGCTCTCCTTCGGCGCGACGGTGCTTAGTGCGCTGTTCGGGCGCAAGGTCACCAGCGTCGGCAATGTCACGCGCGCCACCAGCGCGATGAAGAGCGCGAGTAAGATCGGCAAGGAGGCGGCCGACGTTGCCCGCGCGACGGAGAGCGTTGAGATGGTACAGGCGAGGCTGGCGGAACTGCAGGCACAGTTCGACGAGGAGGCATCCGCTCTGCGGGCGGACGTGGACCCGGCCCATATCGAGATCGAGAAGGACCAGGTTCGACCGCGCAGGTCGGACATCTCGGTCGGAACGGTGGGGCTGTGCTGGATCCCATGGCGGCGGGCCGCGGACGGCACGCTGGAGTTGGCCTGAGCAGACGGAATGATGAGGAAGCAGATGCAGGAACTCATTGTGGAACTTGTTAAGCAGTTGGGCGTACAAGAGGGGTAGGCTAAGGGCGGCGCGTTCAAGCTTGTCTGATTTCTCTTGAACAAGGTCGGGTGAGGCAAGGCCGCTTCAGACGTCGCCATGATGCCCGGGAAGGTACTGCACCAATAACGCGGGCGCGAACGCCGGAAGCCAGATGTCGAAATGAGCAGGATTTCAGAGAGCGGAAATCCCCCCACACCGATCCTGTCGATCCTGTGAATTCTGTCTCAAAGAACTGCCTGCCGGCAGCGGGGAAACGAGAGACGGTTCGAAGCTGCCGGTCTAGGGTACACGCGCGCGCGCCCATCACCGGGGTCGTTCAGCGTTTAAGTATTCAATTTTTTATCTAGCTTTCAAATTCTAATGATATATTTGATTGATACCAATATCTGTATTTATTTAATGAACCAAAAACCATTCGAGGTAATTCAAAAATTTAAAAATATTGAAATTGGCCAAATCGGCATATCAACTATTACTGTATCCGAGTTAACTTATGGTGTTGCAAAAAGTAATTTAGAAAAACAGAATGCTAAACGACTTGAAGAATTTCTTACCCCATTTGAAATCCGACCCTCTGCATTTTAAAACAGATGAAAATAAGGTATGTGAAGATATAATGAGACAATTCAGTAAAATAAATGGCATGAAATTTGATGTTCTCGAAAAACGGCCAAAACACCCATTTTTGTCATTCCGATGAAGACCGGAATCCAGTCTTTTCAAATAGTTACACGGACTCCAGACCCCGGCTTTCGATCTAAGAATCCACTTCCCAAATTCTAAATCAGCAAATAGTGCATTCCGTTCCCTAATCTTACAACGATAAATATTCCAATCATGCAGAATATCTGTGCCCGGCGGAACAAAAAGCCGCCCGTTGACACAGGGTGTTTGCGTGAAATAAATAACTCTATAAAATTTAGTGATGTAATTTTTCAAAACGTCTTGGATTTTTCCTGTTTCCACGATGCAAGGTTTCGGCCGCCCAAAAAAATATAGCATGTTCGGATAAAAATTCCTAAAAGTGAAACTGAAAAGAAAAAGTAATTGTTGAAGAATGGTTGAAAAAAGGTAAGACGAGGTTTCATTTGCCTGTATATAAGATTGGAAGAGTTGGTGATTAGTTCTCACTCTTCGCGGTGGGCGTATAGGAAGATGAGCTTTTTATGTCAAGTCAAATCGAGGCAGCATGATATAGAGTTGAGAAACGGGCTGATAGGTTCCAAGAGATCTCACCAAAAAATGTCGGGATGCTAAAACAGATATGGGACATGAATTTCGATAAAAAGCAATATCCAGATGCATTTGGATAGACATCGCCTTCAGGCTATCTCACCTTTTTTAAATCAATCGGATAAGACGAAAAATAAAAAAATAGACTGACAAACCTGCCATATTCTAATAATATCACAGAAGATCTCAGATCCGGGTCCAGGGAAGCCATCGCTAGGAGTTCGTGGATCGGAGAACACTTTTGACCCCTTGAATCATTGACCAGTTTTCTATTTAGGAGAAAAATAAAGAACACATGTACAAAACCATTAAAATCGAAGATGCCATAGGCACAATCCTGGCCCATGATATCACGGAGATCCGTAAGGGAGAGTTTAAAGGCCGTGCCTTTAAGAAAGGACAAAGGATTAGTTCGGAAGATGTTGATCATCTACGCAGGCTCGGAAAAGAGCATGTCTATGTGCTTGAACCGACTCCAGGCTATTTGCATGAGAATGATGCGGCGGTCTTTTTGGCCGATGCCTTTTGCGGGCCGGGTGTGTATTGGGAGGGTGAACCCAATGAGGGAAAAATCCACCTGCGGGCTGAAACCAAGGGGGTGTTAAAGGTTTCGATAGAAGGGCTTCGAAAGATCCATCAGATGGGTGAGATCATTTGTTCCACCATTCATACCAATACCGTGGTCGATAAAGGGTATATCGTGGCTTCCACCCGGGCCATCCCTTTGGTTATTCAGGAGACCCTGGTTCAAGAGGCCTGTGCTATTTCGCGGGAATATAACGGCATATTACAAGTGAGACCCATGAGATCGGCCAATGTGGGGATCGTGATTACGGGGAATGAGGTGTTTCATGGACGGGTTAAGGATCAATTTGAGCCCATTTTCAGGGAAAAAATAGATGCCATTGGTTCCAAAATATTGGGAGTGAGTTTTGCCCCGGATCATATGGATGTCATTAAAGAAAAGATCGCTGATTTACTTGACCTTGGGGCGGATCTGATTATCACCAGCGGCGGCATGTCTGTTGATCCAGATGATGTGACACGTCTGGCCATAAAGCAGGCCGGGGCGAAAGATATCGTATACGGCGCCCCCGTATTGCCCGGCGCCATGTTTTTGGTTGCTTATATTCACGATGTACCGGTACTTGGTGTCCCAGCCGGGGCGATTTTTTATCAAACCAGTATGTTCGACCTCGTATTGCCAAGGGTGCTGGCGGGTGAACGGTTTACCCGTGAGACTATTGCCGAGATGGGCCATGGGGGATTATGCCTTTTTTGTTCGAAGTGTCGATATCCGATTTGTCCATTTGGGAAATGAGATGTCACCGCCCATCACGCCTCGGCGTGACTAGAGCCACCGAGAACCCCGAGAAGAATGGCTTTAGATTCGGGGCCTGAAATTTTATTATCTTCAATCCTCTTTACCCTTTGGGAGGAGAGAGAAGGCTGAAGGGGGGAATAAAGTTGGCTGATAAAAATCTTAACTCATTAACTGATCTTATTATATTCATTAAGGGTGCAGGTGATATAGCCTCCGGTGTGGCCTGCAGGCTATATCGCGCCTGTTTCCACAAGATCGTGATGTCGGAGATCGCCGATCCACTGGCGGTCCGAAGAAAGGTTTCTTTCTGTGAGGCCGTCCATAATCAGGCCGTCACGGTTGAAGGGATAAAGGCTGTTTTGGTATCCGATATGGACGGCATGCATGCGGGATGGGACAAGGGCTCGATCCCTGTTGTGGTTGATCCGGAAGGCTCCATGATAGAGGCATTGCATCCCCATGTGGTAGTGGACGGCATCATGGCCAAACGAAATATCGGGACCAGTATTCAGGATGCCGATCTGGTCATTGGGTTGGGTCCGGGTTTTGAGGGCGGTAAAGATGTACACGTGGTGGTGGAGACCAACCGGGGTCACAATCTGGGAAGACTTTTTTACTCCGGGCAGGCCGAACCCGATACCGGTATTCCAGGAGCTGTGCAATATTACACCAAAGAACGCGTTCTTCGTTCCAACGCGAACGGTATCTTCAAAGGTATACGAGAGATCGGGGACGTGATTAAAAAGGGGGAGATTGTCGGCCATGTGGATGACCATGTCATCAGAGCTGAGATTGATGGTGTCATCCGCGGGTTGATCCGTTCCGGAACGAAAGTGACCAACTCCCTGAAGATCGGGGATATTGATCCCAGGGGCATCCAGGAATATTGTTATACTGTATCTGAAAAGGCCTTGGCCTTGGGAGGTGCCGTTTTGGAGGCCATTCTCCAGAAATATAATAAGGAAGGGGTCAGGGCACAGGGGAAAAAATAGGGAAAATCGATTGACATCAATCCAAGAAATCCTACCTCTGGAAACCAGCGGGATTATAAGCCTGACCGGTGCCGGTGGAAAAACCAGCCTTATGTTTTCCCTGGCCCATATCCTGGCCGGGACGGGAAAGCGGGTGTTAACCACCACCACCACTAAGATTTTCCCCCCTTTTCCCTCACAGTCCAAAACCGTTCTTATCTTTGATTCGATCGATAAATTACTAATAGAGGCCGGGGCGCTTGTTCAAGAGCAAAAACATATGACTGCCGTTGCGGCGACGATCCATGAAAGAGACAAGCTCAAAGGGTTTTCATCCGGACAGATCCATAATATCCATAACGCCGGGATCTTTGATTGGATAATCGTAGAAGCGGACGGAGCCGCAAAAAAACCCTTAAAGGCCCCGGCGGATCATGAACCGGTTATACCGGAAAACACAACTATCTGGATAGGGGTGGTGGGACTGGATGTGGTCGGCAAACCCTTAACCGAAACCCACACTTTTCGATCCGATCTCATATCTCATAGGATCGGGCTCCCTTTGGGAGAAACGATCCTTGAACATCATGTTGTGTCCTTGCTGATGAATCCTTATGGATATCTTAAAGGGGTTCCGCCAAGGGCTTATCGTTGTATCTTTTTAAATAAGGCGGATACATCAAAGGCGGTTGAATCCGGGAGAAAAATTGTTGATTATATTCGGCATACAGGGCCCGGGAAATTGAATGCCGTGATCATCGGTCAGGCAAAAGAGGGGCTTATGATCCATGATCACTTTTCATTTTGATAAAAGCACCTAAAATATGCATTTGTTCCATATATCACTCTCTCTCCGGGGCTGACCATTTCCCATAAGTCACTGCTGGACACAGGGGGTCGAGGTATTTGATAGTGCATCGATATTGAAAAAGTAAATTAATTCAGCTAGTTCATATCCCCTCCCTTGATGGGAGGGGATAAAGGGGAGGGTGGCCAATTTCCCTTTTCCACCCTCACCCTCCCCCGTCGAGAGAGAGGGGGTAACTTACTATTTTCAAAGCCAATATTCATGCCCACTGTGTCCAGCGGAAACTTAAGGGTAAAGCTCAGCCCCCGAGGGGGAGAGGGCGGGTGAGGGGAAGAGACCGTGGATAATCATTCCACCAAGGTTGCGGGCATTATCCTGGCCGCGGGTATGTCATCCCGCTTGGGAGAGCCTAAACAATTGCTAACTTACAAAGGGAAGACTTTACTAAACCGTGTGATTGAAGCCGCCATCCAATCCTCGCTCACCCAGGTATTCATCGTGCTCGGCCATAATGCCGGTGACATACAAAAGACTATAGAATATTCGAACATATCTATCATCCGTAATCCACAATACCATGAGGGGCAAAGTAGTTCCATTAGACATGGCATCAAGGCCTTGGCACCGTCCGTCAATGCGGTTATGTTTCTGCTTGGAGATCAGCCCTTAATCAGATCCGCGACGATTAACATATTAATCGCCGACTATATTGAAAAGCAGAGCTTGATCACAGTGCCTACCTTCGAAGGAGAACGCGGCAATCCAGTGCTCTTTGATCGCAGACTTTTTTCAAGGTTAGAGTCCCTATCCGGCGATTCAGGGGGAAGGGTTCTTTTTAGTGAGTATGCTGATCAGATATCTTTGGTAGAGGTGGATGATGCAGGGATCCTTACAGATGTGGATACGCTAGAAGATTATGAAAGGCTGCATCAAGCTCCCGGCGAAAATAGATAAGTCTTTTTAACACCACTATAAACTATAGCCAAATTTTCTTCTCTCATGATGCCTTACCGGCCAACTTTGCCTATGTTGGGGACACCCCGGAACAGGTCGGACCAGCAGCCTCCCGGAATGGCGGGCATGGGACAGCACCCCCGGCCACGGGAGTCAGATGATCTTAGATACCGATCCCAACCCTAAAATGGCGTTCGGTGGTACCGGTGGATTTACCGGCACGTTTACGGTTGAATCTTTAAAAGATTTAATCAACTGTGAGAAGCATCCGTTTTTTGCACCCATACTTAAATGTTTGTTCCTTAAAGAATTGGCTGAATTGGGGATCCCTGGATTCATCTTGGCCGATTTTCAGACCGGTAAAGGTGAATCCTGTGGACCTCAAGCGTTTTTAGAAATCTAAGATTAAAAAGCACCCTTTATATTTCGGGCGGTTTTTGACTTTTATAGATTCATTCAACTTGTTTTCCTTCCCTTGATGGGAGGCTAGAGCCTGACCTATAGATGAGAGAAGGACTGCATTATTGAACAAGGGTTCCAATCCTATAATATGGTAATATCCCCCCTAATCCGAAGAAGATGAGCATCAATAAACCGACAGCGATTGTAATAAGTGAAAAGGCCAGCAAAACCTCATTACGCTCAGCAGTCCCTTTTTCCCTGACAAACCGATAAACAAGATATGAGAACCCGCCCCATAGCAAGGGTGATAAGATCATTGCCTTGCGTAAGGATAAAACCATATCGGTTATCAAAGGCAATACCATCGGCCCATCGGATTCAGCATATTGAACGAAATGGTTGTGAGCAAGCGCGACGGCCAGTTCGCTTGCAATAAAGAATAAGATCATGACCACCACGTCCATTATAAGGGTGATTTTCCACATTGATCGAAAATGATCTTCATTTTTTAGTATTTCATCCAATCTTGGGCCGGCTTGGCGGCTCCTTTCCCGTGGCATGCACTTTTCCATCATGGATCTCAACATAGCCCATATCCAAAAGCGCTTCCAGCAACACTTGCAACAATACCGGGGTTAACGCGGGTGATATTTTTTCCCTTTCAAACTCGGTAAACCGGTGCAGGATTTCGTTTTGATCAATGCCTGGTTCCGTCTCAATCTTTTCAAGTATGGCTATGGACCTTCTATAAAAAGGCTGGCAGTAATCACTATCACTTAAATCCACCGCCTCACATGTGAACTGAGGTAAGGTCCGGGTGTCGGTGCAGGAAAACCTCGCCGCCCTGACTTTTTCAATATGAGGAATGGATGAAAAGGTCTGCTTCATGAGATCCGAGGCATCGTCCGGCAGCTTCTCCACAGGCCGGAATCCCATGCCATCGTACTTTGCCATGCTCGGGTCTTTGGCATCCAGGCCGCGGTATTTATACATGATGTTTTCACCATAACGATTTCCCATGAGATGAACGCCATGAATGACCGGCATCATGCATGTAAATAACCCCGGGCATATCCTGCCTGTAAAATAGGTTCCATCATAATAGAATTCATCACCGATCTTATAATTAAAATGACAGGGAAACTCTTTCTCATTTCCTGCAAACCTGTAGACCTTGCATCTTACTTTAAACATAATGAATTATCTCCGTAAAAGTTGATATTGAAATAGTTGTGTTATTTGATTAAAGTTCATCCTACTATCAGTCCAGCCATCATTCCGTGATCTACCGCGTTTTGATAATGTTCCTTTCCTGATTTTGCTCTTGTAAGCAATTTTTCAAGTGAATATCTTTCCCCTGATTGTTCATTCAGTACAGCCTCTCTATCATATATTCTTTTGAAATCAGCTTTTGCTCTATAACAGATGCTTCAAAAAACAGGATTTTTCTTCCAAGATATTTACAACATCAGCACCGAGTGAACATGCCTCATTCAAAAAGATGGTTAATACTTCAATTTCGCCATGTTTCACTGAAAGGCCTGTTTCACATGATTCAATTATGCCAAGAACCTCGATATCGCCGGTATTATGCCTTGTCTGATATTTTTAAACGATCTTGCATTGTGTGTCACTAATATTTTAAATTTTCGTTGGTTGCTGATAATCAATATGTGTAATCCCAATCGCACATCCAAATAATGAAAGCAACGGACTATTCTTCTCCAATCTCTCAAAAAGAAGTCCGGAATTGCTTATGATGATAGTAAGCAAGTTGTTGAGTTTATGGGCTAATTTCTTGGCTGATCATTTGGACACGGATTTTCGAAAAGAATGCACCGGAAAAAATTCATAAAGGAGGGATCAATTCCGATCATATGCAACTACGGCCTTTTCAACATGTATTTGGCAGTTTATTGGATAAAAGTATGATAGTGGGACCTTGTCCGACTCTACAATCGTATCGGATTCGGGCCCACACACAGATTGTCGGTACGGGGCACGGAACTGAATTCATGATTCGTCTTCCTTACGCAGGATCATTATGACAAATCATTTGTTCTAAAATCTTTTTACGTGACTATTTTTTAGTCACAATCAACTCCAACATAAGATCCTTCGCATGCGAGATTTTCGACGTGATCTCCCGATTCGGCTTGGGTCGCTCTTTAAGCAAATTCCTTTTTGCGAAAGGCCTTGCTCTCCGCGCCATGGCCCTAATGTCTTTTTAGAAGATTATTGATCCACTACCTTTAGAATAGGGAATCCATCCCATAGAAATATCTCCTTGATCCATTGCTCGAGTAAGAAAGTATCTCTCATTTCCCCTTTTTCCACGCGGAAGATTGAAGACTCTTGATGATTCAAGAACCCATTGGAAAACGCCGATATTACATAAGGATAAAGTTCTCCTTCATTTGTATATTATCCAGGAACCGTAATGAAGGAGAGGGTTTTCAACCTTACTTTCTTTTGACATATCCACTGTGTTATCAAATGGGAAAACACGACAAAAGGAGCAAAATTGAAAATATGCGAACGACACCGCTTTTACCAGTCAACAAGGTGATATGGTTAATAAGGTCAATGATCATTATTGCTGAAATCACGGGTCTATCCGGATTTAACCCCGAAATCTTAGGGTTTAACGGATGAAAGAATGGAATGAAGGCAATTGAATAAAGGATCGATAAATAAGATAAATATTATTAATGGGTTTACTATCTTGGAAGTTCTCATTTCCTTCTGTGTCATGGCCTTCATGATTTTGGCCGTGGCCTCAATGCGGATTGCTTCTCTGCAAGAAAACGGCTCTGCAGATAATATTTCAGACACAGCGGCCTGGGCTGCTGATGCAGATCACATGGAGAATTTAAACAGGATCGTCACCCTAAAGTACCAAGATGGAGACCATTTGAAGGATGAAAATGGTTATGGTGGTTCCGGTTTGGCCAACATGGGTTTGCCCTCTGATTATGGAACCAGCCAGGAATGCCGCAGCCTAAACTGGAATATCTCAGAAAACAGCCTCATTCCAAATACAAAGACCTGGGATGTTCTGGTGGCCTTGGAGGAAAAGGGTGTATTAACAAAACATCTTCAGCCGTAATAGCATCCCCAAGATTTATGTTTTACATCAAAAAAGTGATCCTCGATAACCCAAATATGAAACAAGGTTCCGTTAAGGTCGCATTGTTGATCCTATTGGTGTTTTTGAACCTTAAAAGCATATCCGCTTCACGAAGCTCGTCCATAGGGCTATATGGGCCGCTGATAATAAAAAGACCCATAATTTCAAGAGAGAGTGCATGGTTGATGGATCTTCAAGCGCACGAAGCAAGATGGTGCGAGGTTGACATCGCTTAGATTTTTTTAAGAAGATAGAGATGAATTATAAATAGAATCGTGAGAGGGGATGAAGGCGAAGATGGTATCGATAGTCAGGATGGAATATATCGTGATGGGGATATTGATCCTGAGGCACTTTGCGTAAGGTTATGCTACAATAGGGGATAAAAATTTGATTGGGCCACAAATCCAGTAATAAATATTATAATAATACTTGCTATCGACAAAAAATTGACAAAACCTTTATGTTTTTTGTTTCGAAAATCAATCAAATTTTGTCCTTTTTGACTACGCCGTGTTTCTTTTTGCTGCTGCCGGATGTCATCGTATTTGTTGAAGACAAGGCCGCAACGCATACAAATAGACGCCTTAATCCTTTGGGAGCCACACAAAGGGCAATGGCTTAAATGGTTTATATTTTTCGTCTTGATGTCTTGCTTGTCTTTTATCATATAATGTTTATTCCCTTACCCTTTCATTGTTGGTTATTGTTTAATGAAAAAATCGTGCCACAGCGTAAAACTAAAAATTTTTTCAATAATTACAGTTGGTTGTGTAGATTAATCAAAATGCAGGGTTCAAGAAGATAAGAAAATTAATGGATACTTCTGGGAATTGGGTTTCCACGTGTTGGAAAAAGATTACACAATGATTAAATGGCCATGAAATGAATTCGTGGTTGGATGGATCATAATTTAAATCAATAACTTGGCATTTTTGGATCGATCAAAGAGGTACGGTTTAAGGTCTGCGGTTTTGTAAGTGCTATACCGTGGATTATGGTCCAGGGGTCATTTTCAGCACCCAATATTAGTGTCAAATGTATGACACAAAGAACAAAATCCGTCATTTTTTTTTCTCATAATCCTTGTCTCTCTTACCTCGTATTTCTTAACCTCTTGAAATTATGCCTAATCAAATGCAAAAGGATTCTGGTACAAATCCTGCTAAAAATGAGGTTACGGGAAATTCCATTTCATTTACAAACATAAGGAATGGCATCATGAAAAATGTTTTGGTCATTGACAATCATCCGGGCATGCTGAAATTCATGTCCAACCTGTTGGAGAAAAAGGGGCATCATGTATTAACCGCTGAAGACGGTATTTCCGCCCTTTCCAGATTGGACATTCAAATCCCTGATATTATCTTTGTGGACATGGTTATGCCCAACATCAGCGGGGAAAAGTTATGTCGAATCATCCGTCGAAGACCGAGAATGAAAGGCGTGTGGTTGGTTGTCCTTTCAGGGATTGCGGCCGAAAATGATGTCGACTTTCAACAATTGGGTGTTGATGCCTGCATCGCAAAGGGTCCGTTTGATCAGATGGCCGCTCATACCCTCAATGTGATGGCGGCATTGGAACAGGGCCGCCTGGGTGCCGTTTCCGGTAAGGTCTTCGGCCTGGAAGATATGAACCATCGTGAGGTGATAACGGAATTGCTGTCATCCAAGATGCATTCCGAAGTCATTCTGGGGAACCTGTCGGAAGGGATATTGGAACTTACACCCAATGGGCAGATCGTTTATGCCAATCAAATGGCCGTTCAAATAATGGGCATGCATGAGGAAGAATTATTGTCTTTGGATTTCCTCAGTTTTTTTAAGGAGAATCATTATCATCGCATGGAGAAACTATTTGTGGATATCCTTAAAGACAATAACCCAAGAAATATACCCGAAGATTCTCCCATTGAATTAAATCAAAAAAAGATTGCCCTGACTGTATTACCCATTCATCATGGGGGGGCTGATTGTATTATAGTCATTTTAAACGACGTGAGCGAGAAAAAGCTACTTGAAGATAAACTCCGACATTCTCAGAAGATGGAGGCCATCGCCACCTTGGCGGGTGGTATTGCCCATGAGTTCAATAATGCATTATACGCCATCACCGGGAATTTGGAATTACTTCAAATGGACTTAAAAGACAATGAAGAGGTGTCAAAATATTCTCAATCCATGAATCATCCTATCAATAGAATGACCCGACTCACAAAACAATTGCTTGCCTATGCTCAGATCGGAAGCTACCATTTTGAAAAGATAAGGCTTTGTGATTTTACAAAGGAAAGTTTTCAATTGCTTAAACATGGCATCGATCCTTTTATTCAAGTAGAAATGGTCCTTTCCAATAACGGTGCAAACGTAGAAATGGATCTGACACAGATGCAAATGGTCCTTTCCTCGATATTAACCAATGCAGTAGAGGCCTTGGGAGGAAAAGGAAAGATAAAAATTTTCGTTGAGGATAAAAAAATCAACGAAGATTTCATTAAAATCGATCCGGATATCAAACAGGGTCAATATGCCTGCTTGACGATTGAGGATAGTGGACAGGGAATGGATAGTGAAACTATCAAAAAGGTATTTGACCCATTTTATTCTACCAAATTTCATGGCAGAGGGCTCAGCATGGCCGCAGCTTATGGGATCGTAAAACATCATCACGGTACGATCCGTATTGAATCGCAATTGGGTAAGGGAACAAAGGTGCATATATATTTGCCTGTATGTCAAAAAACCGCGCCAGAATCATGTGAACCTTTGCCTGAGACTATTAAAGGATCAGGAACGGTCTTGCTTATCGAGGACGAAGAATCCGTTATGGAGATCACCCATACTCTCCTGGAGCGGGCAGGATACCGTATCCTATCGGCAAAAACAGGGCGTGAGGCCGTGGATATTGCAAAAGGATTTGAAGGAGAGATTGATTCCGTGATCTTGGATATCGGGCTCCCTGATATGGGCGGAGATAAGGTTTATGCACATCTTAAAGACGCCAGACCGGATATAAAGGTCATGATCTGCAGTGGCTATTCCAGCGAGGGTGTGGCAAAAGATATCATGCGGGCAGGTGCTCAAGGTTTTATTCAAAAACCATTTTCCTTGATATCGTTATCCGCCAAGTTAAAAGAAATGATGGAAGGTAAATCCACCATTTAGCCTACCTTATGGATAACATCCTATCCTACTAACTATTTTTTCCCCTTGACATTTTTTTCAATGAAGGACTTACTTCGCGGGTATGGTGGAGTCGATTACCAATTTTCAATGACCAATTTTTGAGTGTCAGTTGTAGGTTGTTGGTGGTCAGATGTCAGCTAACAACCTTCAATTGCCTTTAGATCAGGAGAAAAAATGCCCAAATCCCTCGCATATAAAATATTAGAATCCCATCTGGTTGAGGGGGATCTTATTCCAGGGAAAGAGATCGCCATACGAGTTGATCACACCCTGCTTCAAGATGCCACCGGTACCATGGCCATGCTGGAGTTTGAATCCCTTGATATGGATCATACCCAAGCAGAGATATCCGTCCAATATGTGGACCATAATATCCTTCAAACGGATAACAAAAATAGTGATGACCATAAATACCTCCAAACCGTGTGCGGTCGTTATGGTATCCATTTTAGCCCCCCTGGAAACGGCATTTCACACCAATTGCACATGGAATGTTTTGGTGTTCCGGGTAAAATTTTATTGGGGGCTGATAGCCATACACCCAGTGCCGCCGGGGTTACCATGCTGGGAATCGGTGCTGGCGGCATGGATGTGGCTATGGCCATGGCCGGATATCCCTATTTTCTCCCTTGCCCAAGAGTATTGGGGGTCAAGCTGACGGGCCGATTACCCGATTGGGTGAGTGCGAAAGACATCATCCTGGAGATGCTCCGGCGTTATGGTGTAAAAGGATGCGTAGGAAAGATCGTGGAGTATTACGGTCCGGGCGTATCAGGGCTGACGGCTACGGATAGGGAAACCATCGGTAACATGGGGGCTGAACTGGGGGCCACCAGTACCCTGTTCCCATCCGATGAAAATACCCGAACATACCTGGAGGCTCAGGGACGGGGGGGATCATGGGTTGAAATCCATGCAGATGAAGGGGCCGAGTATGATGAAAAGGATGAGATTGACCTTTCCACGCTTGAGCCCCTTATTGCCTGTCCGTCATCACCCGATAATGTCATCCCTGTTAAGGATGTGGCCGGTACAAAGGTGGATCAGGTCATTGTGGGCAGTTGCGTCAATTCTTCATATAGGGATTTGATGGTGGTCTCTCATGTCCTGAATGACCGCCATTCCCATCCCGATCTTTCCTTGTACATCAATCCCGGCAGTCAGCAGGTCCTCGAAAATGTGGTAGCAAATAACGGGATTCTGGCCTTTCTCAGAGGCGGGGCACGGATTCATCAATGTGGTTGTCTGGGGTGTATCGGCATGGGGCAGGCGCCCGGCACGGGCCATGTCAGCTTGAGGACCTTCCCCAGAAATTTTTCCGGTCGTTCCGGAACCAGAGATGACAAGGTTTATCTGTGCTCACCTGAAACGGCCATTGCATCGGCCATCAAAGGAGTGATTACTGATCCAAGGGATTTGGGCGCAGAGACGGCCTACCCTCGTATCCAAGATCCCAAGGCCTATCTTATTAACCGTGCTTCCATTATCTATCCGTCTGACACATTACGGGAAAAACGCATCATACGGGGTCCCAATATTAAACCGCTCCCACGGATGGAAGCTCTTCCCGATGTTTTGGACGCAAAGGTCGGGATCAAGGTCGGTGACAATATATCCACGGATACCATCATGCCTGCGGGGAGTAAAATCCTTCCACTCCGTTCCGATATCGAGGCCATTAGCCGATATGTGTTTGGTTCCATCAATCCGGGTTTTTATCAAAAAGCAGAGGCTAAGGAAGACATGGTGGTGATTGGAGGCGAGAATTACGGCCAAGGCTCCAGCCGTGAGCATGCAGCCTTGGCCCCCCGTTATCTGGGTGTCCGGGTAAAAATAGCCAAGAGCTTTGCCCGTATTCACAAAGCCAACCTCTGCAACTTCGGCATCTTGCCGCTCATTTTTAAAGATGCTTCGGATTATGAGCTTTTTAGGGAAGGATCAAACGTGATTTTCCCATCCATTCGAGAGCATGTGGAAAGAGGAGATACGGAGATCCCCGTAGAGGTTGATGGGAAGAAAATCATGACGATATTGAATGTGTCGGAACGGCAGAGACAATTTATTTTGGCAGGGAGCGCGTTGAATTATATAAAGGCCGGTTTGAGTAAAGAATAGAAGGCCCGCGGAAAAAGATAAATATCGAATGATCAATGAAAAGGTTTTTGTCATTCCGGCCTGCCTGTGCGTGTCAACACGCAGACAGGTGAAGACAGGAATCCAGTCTTTTTAAGTAGTTATATGGACTCCGGACCCCGGCCGCAGGCTATCCCGCCCTTGATACAGGACCGGGTTGAGGACTTTTTGCGAGATTGTCAAGATTGAGCGTTTGGTGTTCAATGTTCATCTTTATCAGATTCATCCTTTTTTGAGCCTTGCGCCTTTAATGGTCGTTCACATACTGCGCCACCAAATCACCCACCTCACTGGTGCTATACCCCATTCGTCCCGCATCCATGCTTTTTAATTGATTAGCGGTTACGAACTTGACCGCTGTTTCAACAGACGTGGCAGCCTCTTGTTCACCCAGGGTTTCGAGCATCATGGCCGCAGCGCATATGGCGGCTAACGGATTGATTACGCCCTTACCCGTATACTTCGGTGTCGAGCCTCCAATAGGTTCAAACATGCTGACGCCTTCCGGGTTGATGTTCCCACCGGCTGCAAGACCCATACCCCCTTGGGTGATGGCGCCCAGGTCCGTGATAATATCGCCGAACATATTTCCTGTTACCAATACATCAAACCATTCCGGGTTTTTCACCATCCACATGCACGTAGCATCCACATGGTAATATTCGCGGCGGATATCCGGGAATTCCATATCCCCCATTTCATGAAAGGCCCGATCCCAAAGATCATAGACATAGGTCAGGACATTGGTCTTTCCCACCAATGCCAGTGTATTGTGATCTCCTTTGCCCTGGGCCTTTTTGCCATATTTGCGGGCATATTCAAACGCGTATCGAAGACAACGGTCCACCTGAAAGCGATTATATACGGCGGATTGAACCGCTACTTCATGCGGTGTCCCCTTAAGCGACACCCCACCCACCCCGGAATATTGGTCCCCGGTGTTTTCCCGTATCACGCAATAATCGATATCCTTTGGTCCTTTGTTCTTTAAAGGCGTTTCCACGCCGGGATAGAGTCGGACGGGACGCAGGTTGACATACTGGTCCAATTCAAAGCGGGCCTTGAGGAGGATACCTTTTTCCAAGATCCCCGGAGCGACATCCGGATGACCTATGGCTCCCAGGAGGATGGCGTTGAACCCCCTCAGCTCATCGATAGCGCCGTCCGGCAGGGTTTCGCCGGTCCTTAGATAGCGCTCCCCGCCAAAATCAAATTCTATCTGTTCATATTGGAATCCGAATTTATCCGCGGCCACATTAAGGACCTTCAATGCCTCACGGGTTACCTCCGGGCCTGTGCCGTCACCTGGAATCACTGCTATTTTATACAAGGTTCGATTTCCTTTCTTTTATGAATGCCACCCCTTCTTCATCATCCCAAGACCATGCCTGTCTTTTCTTCCCCTCCCTTGACAGGGAGTGGTTAGGGGAGGGTGAAAAAGCTTTTCAATCCAGTCTGAGCCGTTTTTACGCGTCTTCACTTTGCCGCCGAATAATAGGTAAAAGGTTCTATCCTGTCAATTCAAAAGCATGTACAGATTGATTCTTTCCTGAGGCAATCTGAAAATAGATGAAGATATCGGATGTTGCATACTGGATAAGTGACATAAGCCAATGGATATGATCCTGCCAGCATAAAGAAGACTGGACACATTGGAATGCATCTATTATATTTGTTTCTGGGTGTATAGAAAATCAAATGAACCTGAATAAATATTCCAAACAAAAATGGCAAAACGCCTTAAAGCTTCGCAAAAACAATCAGTTTCAAGAGGCTGAAAAGGAACTCAAAGAGGCCCTGGAAGAACAGCCGCATCATCCCCTGTTGAACGCCAGCCTTGCTCAACTTTATTTGAAGCAGGGCCGGGTAAAAGAAGCGCGTATCCTGGCTGAATCCGTTCTGACTCAAGCACCTCAATATCCTCAAGCCCTCTATGTGCTTGGTGAGGTCTATCTTCAAGAGGATCATATAGATGACGCCCTTCAGTGTTTTCAACAGGCCCATGAACACGACCCCAGTCCCTATGTAACACTCGGGGTGGTCAAGGCACTGAAGAAGAAGGACCGAAACCAAGAGGCCCTTGAAATGATTGATGGGGCCTTGCTTAACAATCGGAATCATATCGGCTTGCTCAAAGAAAAGGCCATCATATTGGATCGTATGAAGTCCTCAGACGAAGCCTTGCGGATATATGAACGCGTCAAGGATTTGGACCCCGATGATTCTTTTGCGGCCAAGGCCGTGTATAAGTTAAGGAGTCTGAAGCGCCCCGCTCATGAAGTTATTCAGGAATTGCAAAAGGTTTTAAACCTCTCTTCCCATAAGGATGATGCCCAGCTGCACGGGCTATTGGGCGAGAAACTCAGAGAGGCTGGCAGGTTCAAAGAGGCGGCGGATGAATATAAAAAGGCCTACGAATTGGCCCCGGACAATGTGTTTTTTATCAAACAGGAAGGCTTTTGCCGGAATAGGCTGAAAGAATACCCCGAAGCGATTCGTCTGCTGGGGGAGGCCTTTCGCAGGGACCCAACGGATTTTATCGTTAAAAAAACAATCAAAAAGCTTTATTCCCGAACGGGAGATGACAAGGGCCTTATTCAATTAATAGAAGACACCCTAAAGGAACATCCCCATAATGTGAAACTCATGGGAACATTAAAGAGGCTTAAGAAAAATTTTTCAATAGAATAAAAGGGTCAACATGTAACCCTTGAACATTGCACTCGGAAGCGTTGCGTCCGGACTCAAAAAACATGCTTAGACAACCCATTCAGATCGAATCCATTGACGCCGCCCTTGCTTTTATGCAGCGGGTATTCGGATATCACCGTTTTCGGCCCGGTCAGGAAGAGATCGTGACCTCGGTACTGGACGGCAGGGACACACTGGTCATCATGCCCACGGGCGGCGGCAAATCCCTTTGCTACCAGATCCCAGCGTTTATACGGGAGGGCGTGACGCTGGTTATATCCCCGCTTATCGCCCTGATGAAGGACCAGATGGATGCCTTGCGGGTAAGGGATATGCAGGTTACGGCCATCCATA
The DNA here is from genome assembly GCA_016930835.1 of Deltaproteobacteria bacterium. Taxonomy (GTDB): domain Bacteria; phylum Desulfobacterota; class DSM-4660; order Desulfatiglandales; family HGW-15; genus JAFGGA01. Next base: position 25,921 of record JAFGGA010000142.1, on the reverse strand, counting down.
GCCTGATGACTCTCAAGGAACAGGAAGAGGCCTTAACCCGGATCATAACAGGAGAGGTTAAACTGGTGTATGCCTCACCGGAACGGTTACGAAACCAGCGGTTTATCCAGGCCCTAAAACAAAACCCCATCACCATGGTGGCCGTGGATGAGGCCCACTGCATCTCCCAGTGGGGGCATGATTTTCGGCCCGATTACCTACGCATCGCCCATGCACTCCAGGCTTTGGGCAGGCCCCAGACCATTGCCTTGACGGCCACGGCCACGGAAAAGGTGCGGACGGATATCATCACTCAATTGCAACTCAAGGCCCCGAACGTGTTTATCACCGGGTTCGACCGTCGCAATCTTTACTGGGAGGTAGCTCCGGTCCATGATGAGGAACAAAAGACGGCCTTGCTCAAAGGGCGTTTGGAAGGTCTTTCGGGCGCCGCCATCATTTATACGGGAACCCGGAAAAAGGTGGAGAGTATCGCCGAATCGCTTCGAAATAGCGGTTTGAAGGCTGAGGCCTATCACGCGGGTCTGGATAAGGATGAGCGTACCCGCGTTCAAGACGATTTCATGGAAGGCCGGACCGATCTGGTGGTGGCCACCAATGCCTTTGGCATGGGCATCGACCGGTCGGACATCCGCATGGTGGTTCACCACACATTTCCCGGCAGTATCGAGGCCTATTATCAGGAGAGCGGCCGGGCAGGCCGGGATGGCGAGCCAGCCACCTGCCTGCTTCTTTATAATGCCCTTGATCGAAGGTTGCAGGAATTTTTTATCGAGTCCCGCTACCCTCCGCAAGGAATGATCTTTGAGGTTTGGAATCGCCTTAGAAAAAGACCGGAGGACGTGATCTGGCTCACTTATCGAGAGATCGGATTATTGGGAGAGGAGAAAATAGCCGATCTGACCGTAGGGTCCTGCGTCAAGATACTGGAGGACGCGGGTGTGCTTTCGCGGCTTCAACGTTATGATAATCAAGCGGAACTCTATTTGCATCAAAATCCGGAACAACTTTTGAAAACCTCATCCAAGAGGATCGGAAATCGTGAAAAATTCATCCAAGGACTTCAAAGACTTTATGATGACGAACAGCTTACGGCCGGCATTCAGTTTCTTACGGATGAGCTGGCCGAGATGACCGGCCTCACCCCGGATGCATTAAGACGTTGTCTCGGCCGAATGGAAAAGGCCCGTGAAGTGACATTTATTGCCCCTTTTCGGGGCCGGGGGCTACGCATCCTGAACCGTGTGGAGCCGGAAAGATTGGTTATTGATTATCAGGCCCTTCAAATTCGTAAGGCCAATGAGTTGGAGAAATTGGACCAGGTCATGGCCTATGCATCCAATGATACGTGCAGGCGTCATTATTTATTGGGTTATTTTGGGGAATCCCTCCATGATAGGCGTTGCGGGGCCTGTGATCTCTGCGACGCGAAAGAAGAAGATATATCACCGGAAAAGGATCATGCCGATCCCATCCTCGCGGTCAAGATTCTCAGTGGTGTGGCCCGTCTTAAGGAGCGCTTTGGTATGGGGATGGCCGCCAAGGTCCTTACCGGGTCCGATGACCGGATATTGCGCCAATTCGGCCTTCAGCGCCTGTCCACCTATGGATTGCTGTCGGAATATACCCAATCGCAGATATTGGAATGGATCAAGGAACTCACGGCAAAAGGGTGTATTGTGACAAAACGGATCAACATGGGGGAAAAGCGATACCCGGTCGCTATCCTTACGGATCGAGGCCGTAAGGTGATGTCGGGTCAAGAAGCTATCCTCTTGACTTTACCCGTAAGAGAAACCGCGCCCTCCTTAAAGATCCATCAACCCCTTAAAGGTTCTGAAAAGGAGATCTTTGAAAGACTCCGCAACCTGCGCACCCGTCTGGCAAAGGAGGAACGACTTCCTTCTTATTGTATTTTTCAGGATCGAACCCTCCGGGAAATGGCTCGTATCCTCCCCGCGACCCCCGATCAACTTCTGTGCCTCACTGGTGTCGGGGAGGTGACCCTGAGAAAATACGGCCTACCCTTTCTAGAGCTTTTAAAAGAGGTCAGGGGTGAGAATGAAAAAGGTTCATCGCCCTTATTTTCAAATACACAGGGGTGATCCAGGCGAAAGGTTTATGGTTTACGGAAAAAGATTAAAAGACTAATCCCTTCCACCGTACCTCTTAGATCTTGTACCTCATAGTGTATAAACCTCTCTAGGGTGATATAAAGCCGGGTTTTCAGGACCGGGATAATGAATCTTTACGTATTCGTCCTTTCACGGTTTCTGAGTTCTTTGGGTGTGCTGTTCCATTCAGCAACATCACCCAGATGTTTATCATCCACCCACCCGCTTTTTACATCATCCCTGTGGTCAAACTGCCGAACATAGGGTTTGATATCGATTAAGGGAGTGCCGTCCAGAACATCAACCCCTTCCACTTCCAAGATATTCCCCGTCACTTCCATGAGTTTAACGATCGAGATCCCCAATGGGTTCGGCCGGTTGAAGTGGCGTATGGCAAAGATGCCCCGTTCTTTTTCTCCATCCAGAAAAGGCTTCTGGAGAAGGCTCACACCCGTTGAACGATCAAAATAATAAAGCAGATACAGGTATGTGAACGATTCGATATCACGCAACCCCTCTGAGAATTCGGGAAAGACCTCAACATGTCCCACGGATGGGTTAAACACCCCTTGGATGGGGGTATTTTCCTGTTCATGATGTTCAGAGTGGATGACACCAATCGGGCGGAAAACGATCTCTTTGTTATGCCAGCATCTTGCATGTTCATCTGTTAATGTCATCATTTCATTTTCCTCTTTTTATTGGATCGGGATAATATTATATTATTATATCATAATGAAGATTATGTCTATTGCAGGATAAAATTTTCGACATCTCTCCGAAAAATCACACCTGTTGAATTTTTTCTAAAAATAACATTTGTGAAACACGATCAATTTTCGCTCACCCTCATCGGAATCAGTCCATCTAGACATCGTATCCTATGATATACGAACCCCTTGATTTCTTGTCCTATAAAGTATACTTTAACCCTTGAAGCATGAATCATCAACCCTGAACCCTGATATGGCCACTGAGAATGACAACCTGAAAATTCAAGACCTGGTGGAAGTGCCGGAGATCCGGACGGTGATCCAGCTCGAAGACCTCAAGGACCCTGGCCTTCGGGGAATGATCGTCGAGACATTCGTCATCACCTCCGAGGTCCTGAGCAATCTCCAGGCGATCCTGGCAAGCCTAACCGGCCCTGAAGGCCGGGGGATATTCCTTAAGGGTCACTTCGGATCGGGGAAATCCCATTTTTTAAGCATGCTCAGCGTGCTTTTAAAGGCCCCCCAGGCATGGGAGACCGTCCTTTCCCAATCTCCCTCTCTAAAGGATTACAGACAAAGACTCACAGACCGTCGTTTTTTGGTGGTGGAACGTTCTCTGGTCCAGCACAGGGGATCGGAGTTTCTGGAGGATATCATCCTTCGGGCCGTATGGGAGACCTTGGGGGAAGACACGGTGGAGGCATGGGATGACGCGGAGACGCGGCATGAGACCTTCCTGAAACTCAAGGATTTTTTAAAGGAAAAAGGCTTTTCCGGTCTTGTGATATTGGTGGATGAGCTGTCCGAGTTTCTCCGGTCCAAGACCGACGCCCGGGCCTATCATGAGGACATACGGTTTTTGCAGTACCTGGGGGAAGAGGCCGTGTCATTTCCCATGTGGATTGTCGCCTCATTGCAGGAATGGATCGAAGAGACCGGCGAGATCCACCAGGATACGTTTAATAAGATCAAAGACCGGTATCGGATTCGTCTGAACCTGGGACGCGCCCATATCGAGGAGCTGGTTTCCGAGAGGTTAATCCGCCATAAGCCAGGGGCGGATTCGGAGATCGGTCGAATTTTTGATAAGCTCAAGACCTTTTTCCCCACCTTCCCGGTCACCCGCGATCGTTTTATCCGGCTGTATCCAGTCCATCCGGCAACCTCCTCCCTGTTGGACCGGCTCAAGCCGCTTTTCTCGGAGCACCGTGGCGTGGTGGACTTCATTCATTTCCGTCTCAAGGGTGACCCCGAGCGGCATATCCCATCCATGATGGCCCTGACAGCCAACCATCTCCTGACCCCGGAGACCATCTTTGACCATTTTCTGGACCGTATCCGTGAACGGGCCGAAACCCAGGTCTATGTGCAGCGGGTATTTGAGAGTTCCGAGCAGGAGATTCATCGTTTGTTTCCGGATCGCGACCAAAAAACCGTCGCGCTGGCGGCCGTCAAACTCCTAATCCTGTTCGCCGTCTCGCCGGTTCAATATAAATTCACCGTTCGCCATATGGCCGAGATGATCCTTTTCCGGATCACTTCCCTGGACTCCGGGATCAATTATGAATTTTTACACGATATCCTGCTGCGACTGTCTAAGGAAGGATTGTACATCCGTTTTGAAAATCATGACGACCCCCTGGATGACCACTTTTATATCGACCTCAAGGCGGATATGGCCGGGATCGTTCGCCGGCGCATCCGGCACCAGGCCTCCCAGCTTTTCCCGGATGACCGGCGTCTCTTCTGGAAGACGGCGGCATTATCCGATTCGCCCTATGTGCCGCTCAAGGAGTGGACGGAAAAAGGACGGCAACAGGTTACCACCCGCTGGCAGCAAACCCCCCGGACCGGCATTCTTTTGCTCCGTCAACTGGATGAACTGACAGTGGATGAAATAGAAGGTCTTGCCGGACAGGAGGCGCGGAGTGAAGAAGACTTTTTTATCCTGGCGGGAACCACTTACAATCGGGAAGGCCAATACCGACATGTCAAGGATACGCTTCTCCCACTTATCCGAGACCGTCATCAGGGCCGGTTTTTGTTTTGGGTGCCTGCCCCGGTAAAGGGCGATGTGGATTGGCTAAAAGAGATCCTGGCTGCCATCCTCATGAATGATGAGACGCACCGGGGAAGCGACACCGGCCAACAGGAGGAAAAGGAGATCCTCGAGGCCTTTATCGACGGGGAGCGAAAGCGTGTCACCGAGCACTATACCCATTATTATTATCAGGGGCTGCTTCTTTGGGATGAAAATGAGACCGATCTTTCCAAGATTGGCGTCCTGAGTCAGGAAAAATTCCTAGCGGAGTTCGTGCCACCCCTTCTGGAACGTCGGTTCCCCCGGCACAGCCGCGTTCAGCCTTTCATGAGCGCCCCCACAGCGGGCATTTTACGCGACATGCTCTGGAATTTCCTTCTCAGCGGCATCATGGTTGTTGAACAGCGGCAACAGTTCGGGCTGCGGGATGTTCTGGATAATATATTAAAGCCCATGGGGCTTGTACGAAGCAAGGGCAATCAATACGAACTCCATGTGAATCCCAAACAAAATGAATTGGCCCGTTATTTTTTTACGGTCATGGGGGAAAGACAAAGCGTCCCCCTGGATGAGATGTATTGGGACCTGCGAAAAGGGGAATACGGCCTGTTGATGCCCTATTTTGAGATCCTGATCCTTTCGCTTCTTTTTTCAGGACACCTGGTGGCCTACAAGATGATGAACCGTAAGTCCCCGGATGAGCTTGCCCGGACCGGGCTCAAAGGCGTCACGGCCCTAGGCAAGGGCGAGATCATCGCCGAGACATTCCGGCAGGCCCTGCCCACTCATCCATTAATCCCCAAGCCGTTCCGAAATATTCCAATGACCTTGGTTTCCCAAGAGGAGCTATGGGCCCAGCTCAAGTCTCAGAAATCTTCAGCCATGGAGGACCTGGCCTCCTTGGGATCTCGAATCAAATGGGCCTCGCATTTTGATGCGTTTAAAAATATGCCTTGGGAGCGTGTGCTTCGGGATATTGAGGACCTGACTGCTCAGTGGGATGAAGTCAAGACCAGCCTTTCTTCCAAGGACGGACTGGAACGGTTTATAAGGGCAGGACAAAGGGAGCCTTTTCTGGAGGAAAAGCATCAATCCCTCCAGGCATGTCATCGTTTTTTGGACCAGGTTGAGCGTGGCTTATTTATATATCAGTACCTCACGGACCAGCGGCTCCACATACCCGAACAGAATCCTTATGCATGGGAGCAGGAGGATGCGGCGTATGGTGTCCGGGAAGGGAATATCGTGGAAGGCTATGATCGGCTGCGGAGTGATCAGTCGGGCATCCTTGCTTTTTTCACGGAAAAACAGGATGCCCTTTCTTCCGATATGCTGGACGCCGTGTTCGATAAGTTTCAGGATTTCCAGGAATCCTACATCAGGATCTATACTCAGGCCCATAACCAGGCCCGTGGCGGCGCTCGGTTTGAGCCCTATGAAAAGCTTGCGAAGTCCAAGCCTTATGATGTCCTTAAACGTTTGGATCAACTGGAAATGATCTCCGTGGAACATAACTATCGATCCGTGAATCAAGCGCTTTTATCGGTTACGGCCGAGCAGTGCTCCCTCTCTCCCCGGGATCACCTTCAAAGAGGACCGGTCTGCGCGTGTGGATTTCGTATTGGTGAAAGCAAACCGTTCACCCCTTTCAAGGAAATTGAAGCGGCGATCGAACTCGGGATCTCCGAGACATTGGCGTCCCTGCACGCCCCGGCCATTCAGGAAAAGATCCTTCCATATCTGGAGAGCCTGGATATGGTCGACCGGAAACCGGAGGCCGATACGGTTCGGCAGCTACTTGCCGTAAAACAAGGGGGGAAAGATCTTTTGGATCAACTGGACAAGGCCCTAACTCCCCGGGTGATCCGGAGTATCAACGAGGCCTTCCGAGGAAAGGTCGTGGTGGTTAGAAGGGATCTGGATCAATTGTACCACAGTCTGGTTCACCGTAAATACACCCTGGCACAACTTCGTAAGATCCTCCGAGACTGGCTCAAGGAAGAGACCATAGCCGATGATACCTTTCTCCATTTTGTCGGCCGCGGGGAAGGACCGTCTGGTGTCAGTTCGCAAGATGATCTGAGCCGTTTTTTGGAAGCTGAATTCAGGCATCTATTACCTCTTTATCAGGAGATCGGACATCAACCGTTTGTCCGACTGATGATTGCTGTTTTGTGGGCTGAAGAATATAACGTCTCAGAACAAGAAATAACGGATGCGTTCGCTTTACCTGAACGGCGGTCCCCAAAAAAAACCGTGAAATGGATGGGGTATTTAAGGGAATCGGCCCGAGTCCTGTATAAAGAGAAAAGATCCTTGTTTGAGACCTGCATCACCGAAATCGAACAGGACTCAGCTTTTATCAAGACCCTTTGGACTCTTTTGGCGGACCTGTCTCCCATAAGCATTTTTGAGAAAGAGACCCTATTCCCGGGTATTCTCAAAGAGGCCTTTGAACGCCTTTTTATCGAGAAACCGAAAGAGGACATTCTCGAGACCCTGCCGGAATCATTCGGGACCAGCGACCCGGGGGAGGGCCTACGTTGCCTGGCGCATCACCGTGAGATGATGGAGGTTCTCAAGACATATGGCCGTTTCCGTCATGGGCTTTCCGCGCTTAATGTCCCGAAAAGGGAGGCGCCGGAGACATTTGAAAAATGGGAAACTTTCTATATCCAAACCCTTGCGACCCTTCCCTACCAAAAAGAGGCGCTAGAAGCCGGGTTTAAAAGGCTTGGGGTCAATATGCCTCATTACATTAAAGAGGAGGGACAAGAAGCCCATACCCGGGTCCTGGAGAAGGTTCAGGCATTCTCCGCGTTTTACGAGTCCGCACTGCGAGAATGGGAGGCAGGCAAAACGCCCAGGCCTGTGATGATTCAAGATATTCCCGGCATCCTTTCCCGGAAACGCAACGTGCCTGATCATCAAAGGGTCTGTTTTGTTCTGATGGACGGCATGCGATGGGACCTTTGGGAATGCATCAAGGCCGATTTTTTTGAAAAAAATCCGAATCTCTTCCGATTCATCAGAGAAGGTGCCCTATGGGCCAATCAGCCCACCAGCACCGCGCCTCAACTGGTCCGTTTTGAAGAGGCACTTAAAGCCGTCTATCCCGATACGGATGAGGACCTTTTCTGGAAGATCGGCATGATTGATGAAAAGGTCCATTCTGAAAAAGGCCCCTTACCCCATCTCTTTGCCACTGTGCTCCGATCCCTGGAGATGGACCTTTTTTTTCGGTTTCGGGATCTGCCTTCCCGCACCCTGTTGCTCCTTTTCTCGGACCACGGATTCATGGGAAATCCCGCTTTCCGGCCCGATGATAAATACGATGCCCCCCGGTATACACATGGAAAGGATTCGCCCTTCGAGGTCATTGTCCCCTGGGCATGGGTCATTCGGATATAGTTTGATTAGGTCGGGTCTAGTCCCCTCAGAAAACCCACAAATAGATGTGATTCTCTAAAATTGACAATCTCTTAAAGTCATCACCCAGGTCCCGTATCAAGTACGGGATAGACTGCGTCCGGGGGTCCAGCGTCCTTGCAACTATTTGAAAATACTGGATTCCGGCCTTCGCCGGAATGACGAAAAATAACATTTCCCGGGTTTTTACGAGATCATCAAAATTTATTGACCAAATTAGGCTGCCAAACTTTCTCTTTCAAGGACTTTGCCCCTTGGGTGCTGATGATCACTTTTTCAACTGGAATCTTCTTGCCGGCCCTCTCCAGACCTTTTTCCACGATGTATGGCATACCCTGGCAACATGGGACATCCATAGAGAGCACCGTGATGCCTTTGATGTCGGCGGTCCGGAAGATATCCGCAAATTTTTGGATATAGCCCTCAGCATCATCAAACTTCGGGCATCCCATGAGCATCACCCTACCATTGAGAAAGTCACCGTGAAAACGGGGATAAGCCGCTACCGTGCAATCGGCTGTCACCAGGAGATTCGCATTTTTCAAGAAGGGGGCCTTGGCCGGGATCAGTCGAATCTGAATAGGCCAATGGGATAGCTGAGAGCCTGCACTTGCTTGGTTTTTCGGTTCATTTGCCTGTTGACAGGACTGGGTCGGTATGAAGGATTGAATCTGGGTAGAGGGACAGCCACACGCCATGGTTTCGGCATGATGATCCTCGTAACTTTCTTTTGAATGAAGATAAGCCTCTACGGCATCTTCGTCAAACTCATCGGCCGCGCGTTCCTCAATGGTGAGCGCACCCTGTGGACATTCGCCCAGGCAGGCCCCCAGGCCATCACAATATTTATCGGACACCAATCGGGCCTTTCCATCCACGATTTGAATGGCCCCTTCGGCACAAGATGGAACACAGTTTCCACAGCCATCGCAGAGTTCTTCGTCTATCTTGATGATTTTTCTATTTACTTTCATGGGTAACTCCTTTTTCATTCCCCCTCCCCTTAGTCCCATCCCGCGAGGGGAGGGGAAAAGGGGTACGATCCGTTCCCATGAGGGGAGGGGGGATATTTCCAAGTTGAATAGAATCTTCCATCATACGGTCCTCTCCCACGAAGGTAGGGGAGAGTTTTGGATGATTTTCGGTTTATCTGGATTTATCAGGATTATTCAGATGCCAATAATTTTTTTTCCGCCAGGGCCTTACCGCTTTTTGTCAAAAATGATTTCCTTGCCACCTCCGCCCATTTCGTCAAGTCCATAGGTTCTTCGCGTTTTTTTTCCTCCAGGTTCACGAGCAGATCCGCGTCATAGACGCATTTAAAGTCGATACTTTCCGACGGCCCGGGATGATGATGGTGACCGATAATATCCATCACCTCCGTTATGATCTCCTCCTTTGCCCCAAGCTGGGTCAAGATCTCCCTGGCTATTGGGGGTCCTTCTTGTTCCTGAAACCTCGCGGCCGTACTTTGGTGTTTTCGTTCCGCCTCCTTAATACCGATATCATGCAAATAGGCGGCAATAAGGATAATGGCCAGGTTGCCCTGTTCTTCTCGGCCGATCTGTTCGGCGTAACGCGCGACGCGCGAGGCATGCCCGATTCGTTTGAAATCGGTTTTGAAGTAACGTTTCATCTCAATGGCCACTCGATCCTTCAATAGGTTTTCTTTTTGGGCTATGAGTTCGGGCGGCAAGTTGCCGATACACTGGCCAGCAAACTTACAATAAGATGCACACCCGAAATCCATGCCCGGATTAAGAAATTTATGCCCGCAGTGTTTGCATCGCCGGGTGGTATCGTCCTTAAAAAATTCCACCTCATGTCCGCATTTTGGACATTTTACATCCATTACGGCATCGGCCTTCCAGTATCTACTATCTTGTCCGGGGCATTTCATGGCGTTCCTCCATTTGGTTTTTATAACACAGGATCTTATGATATTATTAACAATCTTATTATTGAATAGATATCATGTTTGCCTGTGAATTCATATTCTCTGGACCCCGGCTTTAGCCGGGGTGACGGACACGGGAAAAAGCGCTTCGTCATTCCGGACTTGATCCGGAATCCAGGGATTTTATGTTTGTTCTATTTCGATACTCTTTATAAATTAAGTATAGCCAATGGATTTGTAAATGTCTTTGATCTAAGTCAATTGGGGTGTTTTGTATGCAACACCCTGTGATCTGGCGCCTCTTATCCTTTAAGTTATTTTTCAATGATGCCGATATAAAGGTTGGATCAAGCAAATTCATTGATAAGGTCACAACTCCCAATGAAACGCTATTGTATTGTCTGCGAAAAGATGTTTGGGTGCACCGAAGGAGGAAAAAAGCATGAATGTTCTAATTGTGAGTTTCGTTTTAATTGTCGCATTCAAGATGACCCCGCCCATTCCCAGATTACAGGCGGTATCTGTCAGAGTTGTTGGGAGAAACGTCAAGTCATAAAAATGGCAACCAAAATCTATAATATTGCCAAAAGACTTGATCTTAAGCCCGCTCACAGCGGTATTAAGGGTTTAGTTTCAGGATCATCATAATTCACTTCTTTTGCCCTTTCAAAAACAACCTGTTTATTCGCCTTGGCTTGAGCACCCTGCGTCTTCCCGCAGGGATGAGCAACCTTTGCGCGCGACTATATACGGCTTAACAGGATGGTAAGGTGAAGGATAGCATCATACCATCTTCCCACTGATCGCGGTGGGGAGCTTCATCGTATGGAAACACCAAGAGTATTTTTTAAGGTATTATCATTACATTTTTATTATTCTTTTAATATTTTATTAGGACATATTATTGACATCTCCATCGGGTGCTGATAAATAGGACTCATCCTATCTTTTTCAGGTCATTGATCACATGAAAACAGCATATCTTGATTGTTTCTCAGGCATTAGCGGTGACATGTTTCTGGGGGCATTGTTGGATGCCGGCCTTCCATTTAAGGACTTGAGCCAAGCTATTGGAACCCTTCCTTTGACCGGCTATACCTTAAACGCTAATAAGGAAAAAAGAAATGGGCTTATGGGCACTCGGTTTCTGGTTTATTCAACGGGAACCACACATCCGCATCGTGGCCTGGATGATATCAAAGCCATCATCCAAAAGGGTGCTTTAAGTACACAGGTGAAAGAAACGAGTATCCAGATTTTTGAATCCATTGCCATTGAAGAGGCAAAGATCCACGGCAGGCCTGTTAATGAAATCCATTTTCACGAAGTGGGTGCGGTGGACTCCATTATTGATATAGTGGGGGTGGTTTTCGGGATTGAATTCTTGCAGATCACTTCACTCATGGCTTCTCCATTGCCTGTCGGGTCCGGATTTGTAGAGACCCAACATGGACGGATCCCCGTTCCCGCGCCGGCCACCATCGCCCTGTTAAAAGGTATTCCCATTTACCAATCCGGGCTTTCCCATGAATTGGTGACCCCCACAGGGGCGGCCCTTATTCGAAAGCTCGCAAGCGCGTTCGGGGTCATGCCTCCAATGATGGTGGACACGGTGGGTTATGGCGTTGGAAGTCGAGAGTTATCAGACCGGCCCAACCTTTTCAGGATCCTTGTAGGAAGGGAACATGCCAAAGACCAGGTAGAGGCCATTGTCGTGCTGGAGGCCAATCTGGATGATATGAACCCGGAATGGTTGGGTTTCATGATGGAACAATTGTTTGAGGCCGGTGCATTGGACGTTGTTTTTTATCCGATCCAGATGAAAAAAAACAGACCGGGTGTCCATGTCGAGGTTATAGGGAACCCCAAGGACAAGGATGCTTTGATGAAAATTTTCTTCAGAGAAAGCACTACACTGGGGATTCGCTTTGATTATGTTCAGAGGGCCATACTGCAACGTTCCATCACACAGATCGACAGTCCATGGGGGAAAATCGGTGCGAAGCAAATCATTCACCAGGATGGGACGACCTTGCTCATGCCGGAGTATGAGGCATGCCGGGAAATCGCTCAAATGAACGATATGCCTCTCAAACGCATATACGATTGGGTCTTATCCAATAAAAAGGGCGAAGCCATAAAGGAATCATCAAGTGAATAACAACTCGAAATCCCAGCAGTGGACGTTTTCGGAGACCTTTATAAAGGCAGTGATCCCCCATAAAATAGCCCTTCTCTTAGCATCGTGGTTCGGTTCGGGTATGGTACCAAAATTCCCGGGTACGATCGGCACATTAACGGCCTTACCCCTTTTGTTGGTATTACATGTACTGGAATCACCCTATGAGGGCATTTTTATCATCGCATTCATACTGCTGGCAATCTGGACGGCCGATGTCTGCAGCAGGTTGCTGGGGCAGGATGACCCGGGAGCGGTGGTTATTGACGAGGCTGCCGGTCTTTTGGTAACCCTCTTTCTCTTGCCGCTTTCATGGTTGAATATTACTTTGGCATTTTTTCTGTTTCGTTTTTTTGACATATTTAAACCCTATCCCATCCGGCTAATCGACCAAAAGATACATGGCGGATGGGGAATCGTATTGGATGATGTCCTGGCGGGTGTATATGCCAATGTGGTCATCCGTTTGATTAATGCATTTATTTTATGAAATTTCCAGATCATAAAAGAATGTCACGCATATATAAATGTTACGGGTTATCGGAGCGGAATATTACCCGTGCCTTTCAAGCCCTTTTCGGACGACATGTTGATATTCAATGGAAGGTTTATTCCAGTCATCCAGAACAGCACATTGCCGTAAACGTTTCTCCGATTGATGAACGGGTAAGGGCAGATGCGCTGGAAAAGGCCGAAAGAGCGATTTGGGATGAGATCGGCGCTTATATTATTGCCGTTGATCAAGAGACCCTTGAGAGTACTGTTGGCGAAATGCTGAATCATAAAGGGTTGACCCTGGCTGTAGCAGAATCGTGTACCGGCGGGCTTATCGGCAATCGGCTTACGAATATCCCCGGCAGTTCAGGTTATTTTCTCGGTGGTGTGATTGCCTATAGTAACGAGGTCAAAAAAAATCTCCTTGGCGTATCCGAAAAGACCTTACAACAATATGGGGCCGTCAGTGACCAAACCGCCCGGGAAATGGCTCAAGGTGTTCAAAGACAATTTCAATCGCGGATGGCCCTGTCCGTCACCGGCATTGCGGGACCGGACGGAGGGAGTGATGAAAAGCCCGTTGGTACCGTGTGTGTCGGTATGGTTACGGAGGATTTCATCTATGCGCGTAAATATCATTTTCAAGGTTCCCGAGAGCAGATCAAGGTGGAAAGCTCGGAGATGGCCTTAGATTGGGTTAGAAGGTATCTAAATAATGATCCGTTCCTTCCTGGCCTTTGAATTGCCACCAGAGATTAAGAATATTATCAACAGGGTCTCGAAAGATCTCCGACAATCGGATCTGAATGTCCGGTGGGTGAATGTGGAAAATATCCACCTGACGATTGTCTTCATGGGGAATATCCATGAAAAAGAGATCCCTTTTATGAGTCAGACCATTGAAAAAGTGTGTCTTCGCTATGCGCCTTTTCATGTGTTTTTAAAAGGTCTGGGGGCGTTCCCCAACACCAGGAGACCCAGGGTGATATGGGCGGGTCTTGACGGAGATACGAGCAAGATGCCTTTTTTTCAAAAGGCCTTACAAAAACACCTAAGACCCGTTGGTATTAAAGAGGAGAAAAGGCCATTTAAACCCCATCTAACATTAGGGCGGTTTAAAAATCCCGGGCCCGCGGATTCACTGCTTGACAATTTGATTGGGACGTATAAGGATCTGTCCAGCTCGGAATATTCCTTTCGGGAACTTATTTTTTTTAAGAGCGATATCAAGCCTGGTGGGGCTGTTTATACCAAATTGGGGTCGTGGCCTTTGTTAGGTGGTGGTACCTATCCATTTATTCCCCCACCTCATGCGGGAGGGGATTGAAGGGATTCATAGATGGGCACTCGGTAATGATTGAATATTAACAGAAAAATTAGATAGGGGGAATGCGATGCTGGAAAAATCCGAAAAAGGCAGGGTAATCGAGCAGGCTATTTCACAGATAGAAAAACAATTCGGCCGGGGCTCCATTATGAAGATGGGCGATGATAAAATCATGGATATCCCGGCCATCTCGACGGGCTCATTGGCCCTGGATATAGCCCTCGGCGTAGGAGGCGTACCCCGTGGGCGGGTGGTGGAGATATATGGGCCTGAATCTTCGGGTAAGACCACATTGGCCCTGCATGTAGCCGCGGAGGCCCAAGCCAAAGGGGGTATGGTCGCCTTTATCGATGCCGAGCACGCCCTTGACATCGGATATGCCAGGAAGTTGGGTGTGGATGTGGACAATCTACTTGTGTCCCAGCCCGATACGGGAGAACAGGGCCTGGATATAGCTGAGATCCTGGTTCGTAGTGGGGCGATCGATTTATTGATCATTGATTCGGTTGCCGCTCTCGTCCCGCGCGCGGAGATTGAAGGGGATATGGGTGACCAGCATATGGGTCTTCAGGCAAGACTTATGTCACAGGCACTGCGAAAGCTGACCGCCACCATCAGCAAATCCATGACCTGCGTCGTGTTTATCAATCAAATCCGGATGAAGATCGGCGTTATGTTCGGGAGTCCTGAAACCACCACGGGCGGCAACGCATTGAAGTTTTATGCCTCCCAGCGTTTGGATATCCGCCGTATCGGGGCTATTAAAGACGGTGCCGATGTGGTGGGCAACAGAACAAAGGTCAAAGTCGTGAAAAATAAGATCGCCCCGCCTTTTAAGGAGGCCGAGTTTGATATTATTTATGGACTAGGGATTTCAAAAGAAGGGGATATCCTTGATCTGGCCGCGACCCTGGATGTGGTGGAAAAGAGTGGTGCATGGTATTCCTTTGACGGTGAACGGATCGGTCAGGGGCGCGAAAATGTGAAAAAATTCCTGGCCGAGAACATCGATATTCGGGATCGTATTGCTGATTTGGTAAGGGAAAAGACCGGGCTGAAGAAGATCGTTAAAGCGGCCGAGGAGATGGAAAAAACAGAAGCGAAAGGTTGATGGATGGATTACAGGGTTATTCGAGAAACTTTTTTGAATTTTTTTAAGAATCACGATCATGAAATTGTGGCGAGTTCGTCACTGGTCCCGCACAATGATCCCACGTTGCTTTTTACCAATGCCGGGATGGTTCAGTTCAAGGGTCTTTTTTTAGGCAACGAACAGCGACGGTATACCCGGGCCGCTACGTCCCAAAAATGTGTGCGAGCCGGAGGAAAACACAATGATCTGGAAAATGTCGGGCATACAGCTAGACATCACACATTCTTTGAAATGCTGGGGAATTTTTCTTTTGGGGATTATTTTAAGGTGGAGGCCATATCCTGGGCCTGGGAACTTTTGTTGAACGGATATAAGCTGGATGCGGATCGTCTCTATGTGTCGGTGTATAAGAATGACGATGAAGCCTATCATATCTGGCAAAAAGAGATCGGCATGCCCGCGGAAAAGATCGTTCGATTGGGGGAAAAGGATAATTTTTGGGCCATGGGTGATACCGGCCCCTGCGGCCCCTGCTCCGAGATCCTGATTGATCAGGGGGAGTCAATCGGGTGCGGCAGGCCGGAATGCGCTCCAGGATGCGATTGCGACCGATACCTGGAGATCTGGAATCTCGTGTTCACGCAGTTCGATCGAGACGCCCGGGGAACCCTGACCCCACTTCCCAGACCCAATATTGATACGGGCATGGGCCTGGAGAGACTCGCGGCTGTGGTTCAGCATGTGACCTCTAATTATGATACGGATCTTTTTCGATCCATTATTGGCCATATCGAAGATTTGGCTGAGCGAAAATATGGAGACGATCCCAAACAGGATCTGGCTTTTCGTGTGATAGCGGATCATTCCCGGGCTGCCGCTTTTCTGATCGGCGATGGGATCATGCCCTCCAATGAAGGGCGAGGATATGTTTTAAGGAGAATTATTCGGCGAGCCATTCGATACGGACAGGCCCTGAATATGAAAGATCTCTTTTTTCACCGTATCGCCGACGCCGTCGTTGACATCATGGGGGTTGATTATAATGAACTTATTCAATCACGGTCCTTTATCGAGGGCGTGATTATCAATGAAGAGAAGCGATTCGCCGACACCCTTCACTACAGCCTCAAGATCCTTGGAGAAGAAGTGGAGAAACTTAAGGAGCGGCGGGAAGACACGATTCCGGGTGAAGTGGCCTTTAGACTTTACGATACGTATGGGCTGTCCGTGGATATTGTGGGGGATGTGGCCAGGGATGAAGGCTTAAAGGTCGACATGGCCGGGTATCAACAAGCCATGGCCGGGCAAAAAAGTCAATCTCAAGAATCCTGGAAGGGGAGCGGAGAGGATGAGATCCCCGAGGCATACCGTAAACTGAGGGCCGACGGGGTGGTGAGCAGGTTCGTGGGATATGATTCCTATTTATCCAAATCCAAGGTGATTGCCGTTGTATCGGGAGATCGGGAGGTCCTATCAGCCAAGACAGGGGATCCCGTGGAGATTGTATTGGATGAGACCCCTTTTTACGGACAATCCGGCGGACAAGTTGGCGATTCCGGCCAGTTGACGGGCAAGGGATTTGTCGTGACTGTTTTAGACACGATAAAATTCGGCGGGGATATTATCGTACACAAAGGAATCATCCAAGAAGGTATCCTTTCGAAGGGTGAGAATGTGAAAGCCGAGGTTGATGAAGAAAAAAGAAGGGCCACGGCCCTGAATCACTCAGCCACCCATCTTCTTCATGCCGCACTCCGGGAATTGCTGGGTGAACATGTCAAGCAGGCCGGTTCATTTGTTTCCCCGGATAGACTGCGATTTGATTTTAGCCATTTCACCCAAACAGATCCTGAAAAGCTATTACAGGTAGAGGCCCTGATTAATCAACATATTCGGGATAATGTTCCCATCTGCACGCAAGAGATGTCGCGGGAAGAAGCCATGGAGACTGGGGCCATGGCGATCTTTGAAGAACGATATGGGGAAAGGGTCAGGTTGGTGAACGTCGGCCCGGGTGTCAGCATGGAGCTTTGCGGAGGAACCCATACAGCCAGGACCGGCGATATCGGCTTTTTCAAGATCGTAAGTGAGAGCGCCGTGGGGGCCAATTTGAGGAGAATAGAGGCCCTCACTGGTAAAGCGGCCCTCGAATTCGTCCAAAACATGGATGCGGAGCGAAGGAAGATCGCCTCGCTCTTGAAGACAAGCCCTGATCATATTCAGGATCGGGTTGAAAAGGCCATCATGGATCTTAAACAAAGAGAAAAGGAGATTGAGTCTCTCAAGAGTCAATTGTTATCCAAACAATCAGGTGATCTACTCGCCGGGCTTCAGGAGGTCAACGGTACCCCACTTCTTGCAAGGATCGTTACCGCCCCTTCACCGAAGGAACTCCGCGAGTTTTCGGACCGCATCAAAGATAAACTCGGTTCCGGCATTATCGTCCTGGGTGCAAAGAATGAAGATAAAGTGATGCTGATCTGCACGGTCAGCAAAGACCTGATCGACCGTTATAAGGCAGGCGACATCATTGGTCGGTTGTCAAATCTGGTGGGAGGTAAAGGTGGGGGTAGGCCGGATATGGCCCAGGGTGGCGGCAACAGGCCTGATAAATTGGAAGAGGCCATAAAGACTGTTCATCAAATTATTCAGGATCTTCCATAGTCTCATCCGGGGGGATATCTCCGTCCATAACCAATTTTTCCCTGCATAAACGGATATATTCCAGGGCTTCATAATGCTGGCCCATGTCGGGATAATTCGTGATTAAATACGTGAATCGTGCGAGCGCCGCCTGGTATTTTGCTGTTTTATAATAATAATGACCTACATAGAATTCATGTTCCGCCAGGAAGATGAAACATTTTCGAATATGAGGGATGGCTCTTTCGGCGTACCTACTATCCGGAAACCGTTTAACCAACCGCTCAAATTCCGCCTTGGCCTTATGGGTATGGCGTTGTTCCCTGTCAATGGTCGTCATCTGCTCAAAATTGCACATGCCTTTTTGGTATATCACGTAGGGAATATTTTTGTCTTTTGGGTGGAGTTTTTCAAATTCATCATAGGCATCAAAGGCCAGATCATATTCCGAACTCAGATACAAGGCATCCGCCATTCTCAACTCCGCTATCAAGGCGTATTTACTGTATGGATATCGATCCTTGAGATTTTGAAACGACTCGGAGGCTGCTTCATACGATCCTCTATCCATCTGCCTTGTGCCTTGTTCCATATATTCTTCAGGGCTTTTATCTTCCTCAATAGAGGCGCATGCGCTGAGGAAAAACAGATACAACAGGCAGATGGAGAATATTTGAAGACGAATACATGTTTTATACATGGTTGAAGACTCTCCATTCACCATCAGGGGACGGCCATGGAATAATCCGATGGGTGATGCTTATAAGAGTTTTTTCAGTTCATCTTCAATGGATCTCTTAGGTTGGGCGCCGATAATGGTTTTAGCCACTTCACCGTTTTTAAACAAGATCAATGTGGGAATGTTTCGAATGCCGAATCGCGCCGGGGTTTCTCGGTTTTGATCCACATCCATCTTGGCAACCTTTACTTTATCCTGGTATTCTTTCGCCAATTCTTCGACAATAGGTCCTACCATCTTACAGGGTCCGCACCACTCAGCCCAAAAATCCACCATAGCCGGTTTATCGGCTTTCATGATCTCGGAATCAAAATTTTTATCAGAGACTTCAAGAATATCCGCCATATGTACTACTCTCCTCTCATGGATTATTTTACAAATGCATTAACATGGCCCCCGGGCTTTGTCAACCTAAAGGAAGTTAAGGTACGACAACGGAATGTCAAGAATGAAAAGTCGTTATACCGGTGGTTCGACCCATTATGCATCACTCCATCTGGATTGAAATGTTATTCCACGAAGAAGGTTTGTTAAAAAATCATTAAGGTACTCACGGCATGAGCATATAAAATCCCTTTTACATCAACAACTTGACCCTCCGCGGTGGCTAAACGCTTCCCGATATGTATTTTTCTGGCCACACAACGCACCGTTCCGGTTTGGGCAGTGATAGGCCGGATAAAATTGGTTTTGAATTCAACCGTTGAACAACTTTGACCTATCGGTAGTGTTGAGAGGATCGATGCTGTTATTGTGCTATCCAATAGGGTGCTCACGATACCACCATGGACCGTAGCAAATGGATTATAGTGGTATTCCTCAGGCTTGAGTTCGAACACGGCACGGCCTTCTTCAACATCACGGATCTTATACCCGATTAATTTGGCGACAGGGGGAGGTGTGATGATTCCGTCCCTTATTGAACGTAGATATTCCAGCCCGCTGATGGCCTGCGGATTCCTGGCGCTGATACTTGGATCAACCCAGGTAATGGTGCGGGTTCGTGAGGGATTGATGTCCTGTTTTGACGTCATGGCAATCGCATAAATCCAGGGTTTACGCATGGGCCTTAAAGATCAGTATGGAAGAATTGGCTTTCCGGACCACATCATAGGCGACCTTCCCAAGGAATAGGTTCCTTAAGAAACGTCTTCGGCTATGACTACCGATGGCCAGGAGATCAATTTCGGCCTTGTCTAATTCGTCGAGAATTTCCCGGGCAGTATCATTTGACGCCCGGACCTCAATAACATCAATATTTTTTAATTGTTGCTCCGATAAATGGGACTGTAGTTGTTTTCTAACCTTCTCTTCATTGCACGTTTCTTCATCGGGAGCAACATGAAAGATATGAACACTTGCATGGAATTCGGACTTTAATGAAAGCACATAATCCAGTGCCATGAGGGAGTGCTCTGAAAAATCCAAGGCCACCAGGATTTTTTTAAATCGGATATCCTCGTCAGCCGGTACACCCTTTTTTTCCTTTAACACCAAAGTATGGGTCGGCGACATCTGAATAATCTTAAATGCGTTATCTCCGATTTTATGGACTCCTTGTGATGAAACACCCCCGACGATGACGAGATCGGCAGGCGGCCTGGTGGTGGATTTTGAAATAATTTCAATGAAGGGTTCTCCTAAAATTACTTCGGTTGTGCCTCTTTCCATGTTAAATTCGGTTTTATGAATAATGGCATCCAATGCCTTCTTTGAGATATCAACCAGATTATCCCGGAGATGGACTTCCAGCTGTTT
The DNA here is from genome assembly GCA_016930835.1 of Deltaproteobacteria bacterium. Lineage (GTDB taxonomy): Bacteria > Desulfobacterota > DSM-4660 > Desulfatiglandales > HGW-15 > JAFGGA01. Next base: position 5,493 of record JAFGGA010000142.1, on the reverse strand, counting down.
AAAAGAAAAGAGCGTCCTTTCATCCACAATATGGAGAAAATAAAAGTGGGCATCCAGGCGTTCTGAAAGCCATTTACAGGTGTTGACGATGTGTGCTGAGTAATCGGATAAGTCTAAAGGAACCAGGATATTTTTGATGTTTTCCATGGCTTGTAGCCCCCTTTGAAAACCGTTATACTGGTATTTGATCTTTTTTTCAAATGGGTAGGATATCGGATTTTCAAAAATATTGACAAAAAACCATATTTATTACATAAAATTATGTATTAGCGTTATAATATAATCTAAAATACATTTAATTATAGCAATATATGCTAAATAGGCTTGAATGTCAATCAAATATTTTTTCTCTGATCGTTGATCGTATACTAAAAGACTATTAATGGGGTATAGAGGGATCAAAATGGATAGGCTTTTGATCAAAAGGATATTCTTTATCTGCTTGGCAACCCTGATTTTCATCGTTTGTTTTAATCCCGCATACAGCTCTGATGTCCGCAAGCCCATCTTGGCTGGGACTTGGTATCCCAGGGATAAAACGACACTGATAAAATCTATTCAGGATTTTTTATCAAAGACCGATATAAAGGGAATCAATGGCCGTCTGAAGGCGATTGTTGTTCCCCATGCAGGATATCAATATTCAGGGCAGATAGCGGCGCACGCCTACAGGATGCTTCAGGGCATGGATATTCAGCACGTGATCATGATCGGGCCAAGCCATCGGATGGGTTTCAGAGGTGTTTCCGTGAATATGCAAGCCGGTTATGAGACTCCCATCGGGATGGTCCCCGTGGACCTCACACTCGTAAGACAATTGATGAAAACCCATAAGATATTCAGGAATATTCCGGAGGCCCATAGCCAGGAGCATTCGTTGGAAATACAGCTCCCCTTTCTGCAGGTGGTGCTGTCCGATTTTAAAATGGTTCCCATAATCATGGGGGAACAGGATTTCAACACCTGCAAGGCCCTTGCGGAAGTTTTGGCAACAATCATTGACCCTTTGCAAAAGACATTAATCCTGGCAAGCAGTGATCTCTCTCATTTTCACTCGGATAAAGAGGCTCGAGAATTGGATATGGAGTTCGCACGCCATGTCCGGGCAATGGATCCAAAAGGCTTGCGGGAATGCCTCTCATCCGGAACCTGTGAGGCCTGCGGTGGTGGACCGGTCATTACCGCTCTATTAGCAGCCAAGAAACTGGGCGCGGATCAGGCCAATATCCTTTGCTATGGGCATTCAGGTGAGATTACAGGCGACAATAGGAGAGTGGTGGGATATCTTTCAGCGGCTTTTTTTCAATCTCAAGGCTATCATTAGCTCCCGTCACAACATTTGATAAGGGTCCACATCAATAACCAGGTTTACACCGCTTTTACGTAAAATTTTTTGTGATATTTTTTCCACCTCTCTCAGATAATAATGGAGAAGTTCCGCTCCCTTGCTTTTTACCAGGATTTGGCATCGATATTTTCCTTTTAGCTTTGCCAACGGGGCCTCGGCCGGCCCTAGGATCTGAAGATTTCTCCCTTGTTTCGGCCATTGCGCTAAAATCAATCCCATTTTGAAACCAATCTGCTTGGCCATGGACAGGGTCGCCTTTTTTAGGTTCCCCTGAAATCGAAGGTGAGCCAGATACGTAAAAGGTGGGTACCCCAACTGCTTTCTGAGGCTTAATTCTTTTTCATAAAAATACTGATAGTCATGGTTTTTGGCTGCAACCACGGCATAGTGAGCAGGGTTCAAGGTTTGGATGATGACCCTCCCTTTTTGATCACCACGTCCGGCCCGGCCCGCCACCTGGGAAAGAAGTTGAAATGTCCTCTCTCCTGCCCTGAAATCAGGAAATCCCAATGAAAGATCGGCGGAGATAACGCCCACTAATGTCACATCAGGGAAATCATACCCCTTGGTGAGCATCTGGGTGCCCACGAGAATATCGATCTGATGATCATTGAATCTTTTTAAAATCGAATAGACCTGCCCCTTCCGACGAGTGCTGTCCCTATCCATCCGGTGGATTCGGGCATCTGGAAATTCCTGGGAGAGCATTTGCTCTAGTTTCTCGGTCCCAAAACCATAGGCCCGCATCCCTTTTTTGCCACAGATGGGGCACCGGGTCGGGGGTTGGGAGTGGAAATCGCAATAATGGCAAGCAAGGCGGTTTTCCTTTAGATGGTAGGTCAGAGTGATATCACAGTTCCGGCATTTAACGGATTCCCCGCAGTTACGACATAAATAAACGGGGCTGAACCCGCGTCTGTTTAGAAACAGGATGGTTTGTTTTTGATCAAGGAGATTCTTCTGGATTGCCTCTTTCAGAATAGGGCTGAGCAAACCATCGTCAGTAGGGGTTCTGCAGAGAGACTTAGTATCGACGACGGTTATTTCAGGTAATGCGCGGTTCTCGATGCGATCCGGCATGGAGATAAAGTGGTATCGACCTGACTGGGCATGATAATAGGATTGAATGGAAGGTGTTCCTGCGCCAAGGAGAACCAGGCATTTTTCAAATTTTCCTCTCATGATCGCGGCATCCCTAGCCTGGTAGCGGGGATTTTCATCTTGCTTGTAAGAGGAATCATATTCTTCATCCACGATAATCAGTCCAAGCCTCGGTAAGGGCGCGAAAAGGGCGGAACGGGCGCCAATGACCAAGTCCACATCTCCCGCTACCATGCGCATCCATTGATCATACCGCTCCCCTGGAGAGAGGGCGCTATGGAATACAGTTACTTTTGAGCCGAGACGCGACCGAAAAAGGCCTTCTATATAAATGGCCAGGGCAATCTCCGGGACAATGAGGATGGCTTGTTTGCCGAGTTTTATGGCATATTGAACGGCCTCGTAATAGACCTCCGTTTTACCGCTGCCCGTCACACCGTGCACGAGGCAGGCAGAAAATGCTTGTCTGCTTAGAAGCTCTTTAATTTTATGAAGTGCCTTTTCCTGGTGATCATAAAGCCTGTCGGGGATGGGCGTCGTCACCAGGATTTTTCCTTCAGGGTGCCTTACGACGGGTGCGTCATAACGCTCGATCACGCCAGCTCGAATCCATTTTTGAACGAGATAGATCCCGTTTGAAAACCTTGATGAGATCTCTCTTTGAGGCATGGCCCCTTTTTGAAGCAGGCATTCAAAAAATATCGATTCATCTTTTGCCTTAAATGAATCACTTTTCTCAATGAGGAACTGATGAAGGTCAACCCCTTCCTTAATACGAATGCATTTTTGCATTAAAGGCCCGGAATATCGTTTACGGCTCTTTTGTTCGGTGATGATCCATCCCCTCTTTTGAAAAGGGTATAGGGTATAGGTGGAATAGGGGAGTCGCTTTCCCGGATGGTCCTTTATCCAAGTGAGAATTTTTTTCTCTTCCGAGGAATCCTTAAATTGCTGAAGGGCGAAGAGGCCTTTTTCCGTAAGTCTAGCGGTTCTAAAGAGATCAGCGTTAAGGCCGCCCGGCAAGACGGATTCTATGAGCCTGCCGATCGGAAAAAGATAGTAATCCGCCATCCATCGAAAGAAAGGAATGAGATGATCATGAAAGAGAGGTTCCGGATCTAGAACATCCAGGATTTCTTTAAGGTCCTCCCGACAATCATTACAAGGAAATTTTTCAAGGATATATCCGGTTTTTTTTTGGTGTGAGAAAGGGATCTTTACCCGACACCCGACCTTTGCCTTGGATTCAAGGTGATCCGGGATAAGATAGGAAAATGTCTTTTTAACGGGGAGGGCAAGGGCCACATTAAGTATATATTTGTTTTTACCGGTCAATGGAATGGGCCTATCGATCTGGTTGCAAGGTTATTCTTTATATTTTTCCTCAAATTGCTTGATGATTTTTTTTATTCTCTCTTCATCCACGTCGTTTACGCCTTCGGGTTGCGTCTGGATCTGATCGGGCGGGGTACCGAATCTAAGGGGATAAAGTGCTTCAACCTTGATGGGTTTATTGACCTGAACGGATCTGATGATATAAGTTTCTTTTAATTCACTGCCGTAAGAAACCGTTATTTCAAAAGGATACCATCCTTGATCCGTCTGTTGATAGTTCTTAAATCGAACCGTAATAACGTCCTCTATTGAGGGGTTATGGGGTCTGTATATCAAAAGAAGAGGAAGAAAACGCTCTTTTTCGATGAGTATCTTCGGACTTTCCGGGATTTTATCTCCAATATGATAGGCAATAACCCCATCGATCCGGGTCAGGGCCACAAGGCTCATGTCAATCCCACGTTCCATGAATAGTTGCTGAAGAATTTTGGTATCTTCATTGGCCATAAGGATCCTCTGAAAGGTCATGTCCGGCCGTTTTCTGGGGTTCGTCAACCCCGTAAGGGGCTTTGAATAAAAAAGATCAGGGGCCTTGAGCCAAATCTGCTCCTCATATACGTCCTCTTCTCCATCACTCCAGTTTGAGGTCTGTTGCGTTGTCTGTATTATGATTAATGTTTTGAAGGAGATAAACTGTTTGGCCATGAATTCAATGAGTTGTTCGGCCGGCATGATATAGCCATGACCCTCTTCTATTGACGTTAGCAGGATGGTCATCAAAGAGAACAATCCCACACCAAAAACAGAAAACCTGTGTTTCATATTTCGTCTAATCATTCTATTTTCCTCGTTTATCCCCCATCTGGCTGATGATGGTGTCTCTAACACGTTTGATCAAAAGATCCATATTGTTTTTTTTATATTCCTCGATTGAAACGGCCTTACCGATGTTTATGATGATTGTACCATGGTAAATCCTTCGCTTTCCTTTGGGAACGATTTTATTGCTATAGACAATGGTGACCGGAATGATATCGCAACCCGCTTTGAGGGCCAAATGAAAACCCCCTTTTTTAAATGGTTGCACCTGACCGTCGGCATTTCGCGTACCCTCTGGATAAATCAGCACGGAGGCCCCTTTGCGAATCTTATCTGCCGCGCCGTTTATACTGGTAATAGCCTTTTTAGGATCTGACCTTTCGATGCCGATGTATCCTGCCCGTCTTACGGCCTGACCAAAAAGGGGAATCTTCATCAATTCCTGTTTCAGGATGAATTTAAAATCAGCGGGGATCCCGGCCAAAACGGCGAAGATATCAAAATAGTTTTGATGGTTGACCATGAAGATATACGCTGAGGTTTTATGGATATAGTCTTTTCCGTTTACCTGGAGCTTGACGCCGCTTACCCAAAGAATGATCTTCGCCCATGGTCTGGCCGCAAACCGGTGAATATATTTTCCGGTTCTGTCGAAAGGTAAGATGAAAATTATGGCCCAAAGACTGAAAATAATGGAATGAATACCAATAAAGAGATTTATGAGTAAGTATCGTATCATTTTTGTTTTTATCCAATTGCGTCCGGTTGGAATTCGGCATTTTTTTGATATTGGATCGATTCAATGAATGGATATAGTAAAATCCAAACAACGGAATCCAGTAATTCTGTTGGGTAAAAAGATCAAATTGTTATTGACAAGTTAGCATCTT